>NZ_CP030139.2:1500000-1775000 GCF_003846445.2 Synechococcus elongatus PCC 11801
CAGCAGGCCTAGTTCAGCCCACAGCTGCAGCAAGCCACTCATGTTCTCAGCAGGCACACCCGTGAGATTGGCACAGGTCTCAGCCACATACTGAGTGCCTCGCCCTGTCAACCAACGCAGCGTATTGTGCTGAATTTGGTCTTGGGCGCAGCGCCAAAGTAACCCTTGGGGGGCAGGATCCAAGATGGTGGTCGGAAATGGCCAAATCAACCCACTCCCCACACCAAGGATGATCAGCCCGAGGCGTCGCAAGGGCGATCGCGTACAGGCGTGCCAAAGTCGTTGTCCCCAAGACTGCTGCAGGGCAAGAAGGAACAACCCCACCAGCAAGCCAAGACGTAAACCGAAGGATCCCAGCCACCAGCTTCCACCGAGGCCGATCGCAGCAGCGAGTCCAGTCAACCAGCGCCCAGAAGGTACTGCCTTAGGGGTGAGGACAGTCGCGATCGCCCAGAGTCCAGTGACACCCCAACCCAAAGCGAGGGTCGGCTCATTTAACGAGTCCGTCCAGATCACCGCCGGTAAACTGAGCACCGGCACCAAGCTCAAGCTTTCGATCAGCTCCTGTCGTCGCTGATTAGTTAGCAGCAGCACACCGCTGACAACCAAGCCAGTCAGCCAAAGCATGCCAGCCTGCCAAACACTCCAGCCCCGAATTAGGGCTGGGCAGCAAAGAAGCGTCGCGATTGCTAAGGGGTAGATCAACATTCGAGACAAGGCGCGATCGCGGCTGTTACGCCAGGTCAACGCTAGCCAAACCCCAAGACCGGCGAGACTCACTTCAGGCCACAACGGCAACAAGCCACTGGCAATCCAGAGGGGGAGTGAGACCAATCGTCGCTGACTTTGCCCAAGCTGGGATAGCGCCATGCACTCACGCTCCTCAGTGCTGTAGCTGTTGCGATCGGGGCTCTGCCAGCGATCTCGGTTGATGAAAGCCAGTGGGCCACTGTCTGAGGCTGACCCAATCCCCACCCCCGCAGGAGCGAGGCCTATGCTTTAATGCAGAGCCACATCGCGGCTGCCAAAGTATAGCCATGGCTCCTCTCCTATTTCGACAGATTCTGGATTTAGAAGCAGAGGCGATTCGGCGGGCCGCTGAGCGAGCGGATGCTGAAGCCTTCGCGACTGCGACGCAGTTGATTGCTAATTGTTCCGGCAAGGTGGTGCTCAGCGGAGTCGGCAAGTCCGGCATTATCGCCCGCAAGATTACCGCCACGCTGCTCAGTATCGGTACACTCTCAGCTTTTCTCCATCCCTGCGATGCGTTGCATGGCGATCTGGGAATTGTCACCGAGCAGGATGTGATCGTCATGCTTAGTAACAGTGGCGAAACCGACGAGTTGCTGGCGATGCTGCCGCATTTACAACGGCGATCGGTGCCGATTATTGCGATCGTGGGCAACATGCAGTCCACTTTGGCAAGGGCAGCGGCGGCAGTTTTGGATGCTTCGGTCGATCGCGAAGCCTGCCCTTTGAACTTGGCACCAACGGCTAGCACGACGGTGGCGCTGGCGATCGGGGATGCCTTGGCCGCTCAGGTAATGGACTATCGATCGGTGACGTCGGAGCAGTTTGCCTTCAATCATCCGGCAGGGCGACTGGGGAAACGCCTGACCTTAAAAGTGGCGGATGTCATGCACCAAGGCGAAGAATTGCCGCTGCTACCGCCGGAAGCCAGTTTTGTGGAAGTGGTGACGGCGATCAGCCGCGGTGGGCTGGGAGCTGTGCCGATTGTGGAAGCAGATGGTCGGCTTTCCGGATTAGTGACGGATGGCGATCTCCGACGGCTATTGGAGCAGACTAGTCCCGCGAAGCTCGACCAAATTACAGCGGCGGAGTTTATGACACCCCAACCGATCGCGGTTGATGGTGACCTGCTCGCCTACGATGCCCTGCACCTGATGGAAAATCGCCCCTCACAGATTTCGGTGCTTCCCGTCGTGGATGCGGCACACCGCTGTCTCGGACTGGTGCGGATTCATGATTTGATCCGCAGTGGGATCTAGGAGCAGCACAGTCCATGGTTCGAATTTTGGCGGTAATTCCCGCTCGCTACGCCTCGGAGCGGCTACCGGGTAAGGTGCTGTTGCCGATCGCCGGTCGGCCAATGTTGCAGTGGGTCTACGAAGCCACGATCGCCAGCAACGTCTTCGATCAAGTCGCGATCGCCACAGAAGATCAGCGAGTCGTGGATGCAGCGGCGGCTTTTGGCGCGGAAGCGATTCTGACCAGTGCAGATCTGGCTTCAGGCACCGATCGCGTTGCGGAAGCGAGTCTCCAGTTTCCGGACTGTGAGGTGATTGCTAACGTCCAAGGCGATCAACCCTTTGTGACACCGGGATTGCTGCAAGCGCTGGTCTCGCCCTATCGAGCGGGGGAACTGCCGGAGATGACAACGGTGGGCGGCCCCTACGATCCCGATCGCGATGCCGATGATCCCAACACGGTCAAAGTAGTCTGCGATCAGCGGGGTAATGCGCTTTACTTCTCGCGATCGGCGATTCCCTATCCGCGGGCTGTGGTTCATGATCTGCCGGTCTATCATCACTTTGGCCTCTATGCATTCCGGCGCGATTTTCTGGCGCAATATCGCCAACTCCCACCGACCCCACTGGAACGCTGCGAAAGTTTGGAGCAGTTGCGGGTGCTAGAACAGGGCTATCGGATCCGGGTGGTGCCCTGTGCCGATAAGGTCATTGAAGTCAACACAGCAGACGATCTGGAGAGGGCAAACGCATGGGCGAGCCAACGCTAATTCGAGCCAAGGTCGGCGATCGCTTCAGCATTGGGGATGGCTGCCCGCTGACCCTCTTCGGTGGACCTTGTGTCATTGAAGGCGAAGACTTCAGCCTCAAGATGGCGGAGAGCATCGCCAAGATTTGCGATCGCCTTGGTGTGCAGTTCGTCTTCAAGTCGTCTTTTGACAAAGCCAATCGCACCTCGATCGGTTCCTTCCGTGGCTACGGCCTCGAAGAAGGCTTGCGGATTCTGGAGCGGGTCAAGACTGAATTGGGGCTTCCTGTCCTGACCGATATTCACGAAAGCCATCAAGCGGCGACCGTCGCGGAAGTGGTCGATATTCTCCAGATTCCGGCCTTTCTCTGTCGTCAGACTGATCTGTTGCTGGCAGCAGCGGCTACGGGACGCACGGTTAACGTCAAAAAAGCGCAGTTCCTGGCTCCTTGGGACATGAAAAATGTCGTCAATAAAATGCGGCAGGGCGGCGCTGAAAACCTGTTACTGACCGAGCGTGGCAGCTGCTTCGGCTACAACGCCTTAGTGGTGGATTTCCGATCGCTGTCAATCATGCGCGAGCTGGGCTGTCCCGTCGTTTTTGATGCCACCCACAGTGTCCAAATCCCAGGTGGAGCCGGCGATCGCTCTTCCGGTCAACGGGAATTTGTGCCAGTTTTGGCACGAGCTGCAGCCGCTGTCGGGATTGATGCCCTGTTCATGGAAATCCACGAAAACCCCGACCAAGCCCTAAGCGATGGCCCCAACATGATTCGCTTGGCGGATCTGGAAGCCACCCTGCGTCAGATTCTGCGGGTACGGGAAGCCGTGGCAGAACCGGTGGGAGCCTCGGCATGATCTGGTTGCAACGCTGGCGCTGGCGATCGCGGTTTGCGGCGGTGCGTCTGCTGGTCACCGATGTGGATGGCGTATTGACCGATGGTGGTCTCTACTACACCGAGGAAGGCCAAGAGCTGAAGCGCTTCAATGTCCACGACGGTATGGGCTTGCGCCAACTGCTCGACAACGGCATTGAGGTGGCGATTCTTTCGGCCAGTCCCTCGCCAACCGTGCAGCGACGTGCGGAAAAGCTGGGCATTCGCCACGCTTACTTCCATGTCCAAGACAAACTCAGCAAGCTGCAGCAACTCTGCCAAGAACTGGAGATCGATCTGCAGCAGGTCGCCTACGTGGGCGACGACCTCAACGACTGCAAGGTGTTGAGCCAAGTCGGTTTAGGTTGCAGCGTCCGCAATGCCCATCGCAGTGCCCGCCAAGTCGCCCGCTATGTCACATTTCGCTCGGGTGGGCGCGGAGCGGTGCGGGAAATCTGTGACCAAATTCTCCGCAGTCAGGGGCGACTAAGTCTGCGCCATACGCCCGTGGCCTAGCCTCGGCTTCGATTCGCGATCGCGTTCTGAGAGGTTTTTCGCCATGCATCCGTCTCCGATCCGCCTCTTCATCGGCAGCAGTGCCCGCAACCAAGTGGAAGAACGGGTGCTGGTTTACTCGATTCAGCGCTTGACTCAACGGCCGCTGGAAGTCTGGAGTCTGCTGGGCGATCGCGGTACGGTGCGTCGTCCCGATGGCTCAGAGCTACCGCTACCGGAAGCCATTCGCGATCGCATGGGTGGTGCCACCCGCTTCTCCACGGCGCGTTATGCCATTCCCCACTTCTGTGGCTACGAAGGGCGGGCCATTTACTGCGACTCTGACCAAATTCTGTTGACGGATTTGGCGGAATTATTCAATCGCGACTTGGGGGATGCTGCTGTTGCTGCCGTACCCGTCACGGCTGCAGTCAGTCGTCGCCGCTACGATCGCCGCCACTTGGCACCATTGCGGCAACAAGCCCACGCCAGCTACCTGACCAGCGTGATGCTGCTGGATTGCGCTCAACTGCGTCACTGGGATCCACAGGCGATTCTGGCGGGTTTGTCGGTCGGTGACTACTCCTACACCGATTTGATGTTCTTGGGGCCGCAGTTCTGCGATCGCTTTGGCCTCAAAGTTCAGGATTTGGAAGCAGGCTGGAATCATCTGGATGTGGTGCAGCCAGATACGAAGCTGTTGCACTTCACTGATTTGGAAACCCAGCCTTGGCGCTTTGCCCACCATCCAGCGGCGGATCTGTGGGAGAAGGTTTATTTAGAGGCGATCGCCAGTGGTGCTCTCGATCGCGCCACAATTACAGCTGCCCTGCGGGAAGGCGGGGTCTGTCGGCGGATTGCCTTGCTGCCCGACTGGTCGGGACGGCGCGGTCGCTGGCTCAATCGGGCGTGGCGCAGTAGCAGTGCCATTGGTCAGGAATTGCGCGACGAAAGCCGCGATCGCCTGCATCGACTCAAACAGCAGGGCAAGGCGATCGCCCAGGATTTTTTCGGGAAAAAACCGTCGTTCTCTCCATAATTGAGCGGCTACCGCGACGGTTAGTAATTCGTCCTCGTCCGCAAATTGCGGCGCTGATTTACTCGCGGGCTTGTCTGCGAGTCTTGGTGCCCTATCTGCAAGCGCTGCGCCAGATTCAGGCAGGAACCGAAGGCGATCGCCCTTTCGACATCTGGTTATTGCTGCCAACGGAACGGGAAGTGAAAGCTCGTGAATTGCGATCGCTGGTCGGTTCCGGTTGCCGCCTATCGCGATCGCTCTGGCCGCTGCGCTATCTCCACGCCAATCCTCAGCAGAGCGTGGGGCTCTTTTGTCTGGATCATCAACTCTTCCCCGAGGCACATCGTTTGGGGATTCGCGTGGCACGTTGGCTGCGCCAGCAAGGTATCGCTACGATCTGCAGCCAGCACGGCGGCACCGATGCGGAAAGTTTGGCGAGTTTAGCCTCCGCCGCTTCTGAAACGCTGCTGATTTGGGGACGTTATGCCGAGCAGGTTTTGTGCGATCGCTATCACTGGTCGTCCTCTCAACTCAAGGTTGTTGGCAATCCGCTCCACGATCGCCTACTCACGAGTCCACAATCGGCTGAGCTTAATTTTGATCAGCCGTTGATTCTCGTCGCTACGACTTTGCAACGGGAATACGACGATCGCCCTAATCCACAGCAGTGCTACCGCGACTATCTGCGCTGTCTATTCACTGCACTGGAAGGAGTTGCAGGACAGGTGGTGATCAAGCGTCATCCCCGCGATCCGCAGCACCCAGATTTCTACGCAGAGATGCTGGCCGAGTTTCCTGACCTCCAAAAGAGGACAACCCTGCTCTGGCCGCAGGATCAGCCTGATACCTATACGCTTTTGCAGCAAGCCGATTTGGTGATCAGTCGCGCTTCGACGGTGTTGGAGGAAGCAGTCATGCTGAGTAAAGCCGCGATCGCCTTTGACCTCTTTCCAAATGGCCCTGCCAGTCGTTACCGACACCTGCAAGCTTTTCCAAACTTTCAGTGGATCGCTGGGGCTGCAGTCCCTCCTCTAACGGAAGCGATTCGAACTGCTTTGATAACGCCTAAACGACTGACGGATGAAGATCGCGATCGCTGCATTGCTGCTTTTAGCAATCGTCTCGACGGGCGATCAGTAGAGCGCGGTGTGGCAGTCATTGTGAACCAGCTACAGACCCAGCCCAAGATTTGAGAGCTTCTGGAGCCTAAGCCAGATCACTAACTTTCCTCGCTAGGATCAGAACTTAGGTCTACCGCGAGACTCCTGCCTTGTCTGCCACTGCTCAGCGATCGCCGATTTTGCTTGCCCCTGCTCAAGTTCTGCGGGGCTGGGGCGCACTCCGAGAGGCAGGAACCGCGATCGCCCGAATTGGTCAGCGCCCTTTAGTAGTGGGCGGCGATCGCGCTAGAGAACTGGTGAAAGACAGTCTGACAGCGATCGCTACCGAACAATCGCTGACGCTGGCGTGGGGTAGTAGCCTGCCAGATTGCAGTGAAGCAGTGTTGGAACGCCTGCGGTCTGCGGCCAGCGAACATCAAGCGGATTGTATTCTGGGTGTGGGCGGGGGCAAAGCCCTCGACACGGCAAAACTACTCGGGCATCAACTGGCGCTGCCGGTGATCACGGTGCCAACCAGTGCCGCCACCTGCGCGGCTTGGACTGCGTTGGCGAATGTCTACACCGATGCCGGCGCTTGGCTCTACGATGTCGGCCTCGATCGCTGCCCCGAACTGCTAATCCTTGACTTTGAATTGATTGTCCAAGCGCCCCAACGGACTTTGGCGGCAGGAATTGGTGATGCGATCGCCAAGTGGTACGAAGCATCGGTGAGTAGCAGTCATCGCCAAGAAACTTTAGTGGTGGCAGCGGTTCAGCAAGCCCGCGTATTACGCGACCTGCTCTTCCAGAAATCGGCTGCCGCGATCGCCGAACCCGGTGGTGAGCAATGGTGCGAAGTGGTAGAAGCCACTGTTTTACTCGCTGGCGTCATCGGTGGTTTGGGTGGGGCGCAGTGCCGCACGGTTGCTGCTCATGCAGTGCATAATGGCTTGACTCACCTGCCCGCTTGTCATGATTGGCTGCATGGCGAAAAGGTTGCCTTCGGCATCTTGGTGCAGCTCCGGCTTGAGGAATTGCAAGGAACCAATCCGCTGGCTGCAACTGCTCGGCAACAACTCCTGAGCTTTTATGCGGATCTTGGACTGCCACGCCAATGGTCAGACATGGGCTTAGCAACCGTCAGCTTGGCGGACTTACAGCAAGCGGCCATTCTGGCCTGTGCGCCCGAGTCCGATATTCACCATTTGCCCTTCGCAGTTGACCCCGATCAGCTCTTAGCAGCCATAGTTTCGACGACGGCTCCGATCGCTCGTAGCAGCAGTGTGGTGGCTGAATGACCGCGATCGCACCTGCAACGCGCCTCGGTGCAGCGGTTGCTGACCTCACGGAAGAGACTTCGAAAAATTTGGCCGCTGCGATTCAGTGGCAAGCAATCTCGACCGATTTGCGGGAAGCACCGATCGAAACCAGCTTTGTGCAGTGGAGGCAAGGCGATCGCCCGCTGCTGTGCCTCCATGGCTTTGATAGCTCGGTGTTTGAGTTCCGCCGCCTTTTGCCGCAACTTGCCAATCAGCATTCCGTGCGGGCTGTGGACTGTCTCGGCTTTGGCTTCACGGAGCGGCCTGAAGGACTAGAGATCAGTCCAGCCACAATCCGGCAGCATCTCTGGGGTTGCTGGCAGGCTTGGTATCAAAAACCGATCGTGCTGGTCGGGGCTTCGATGGGCGGCGCGATCGCGATCGATTTTGCCTTGCACCATCCCGAAGCAGTAGCGGCGCTGGTGCTGATCGACAGTGCTGGCATTGCACCAGGGCCGTGGATTGGTCGCTTCTTGCCCTCACCTTTGGATGGTTGGGCGGTGGACTTCTTGGGACGACCTGATGTGCGCCGTCGCATTAGTGAACGGGCCTACCACGATCCAAAGCGCTGGGTCACACCCGATGCCGAAACTTGTGCGGCGCTCCATCTCCAGCAACCGGGCTGGCGTGAGGGGCTACGGCGCTTTACCCGTAGTGGTGGCTACGGTTCCATGCGATCGCGCCTCTCACAACTCCAGCAACCGACCCAACTAATCTGGGGTCGCCAAGATCAGATTCTGGGCACCAAAGATGCTGCCGTTTTTCAGCAGTTACTGCCCCAAAACGAACTGGTTTGGATAGAAGACTGTGGCCATGTGCCCCACCTTGAACAACCCCTAGCAACCGCAGAGGCGATCGCAAATTTCGTGGCAAGCTTGCCGATGTGAAGCACTTCAAGCCAGCAGACTGACCAACCAGCGAGCCACCCAATCGATTGCAGGTGCCAGGATTAGTGCTGGCAAAAAGGTGATCGTGGGTAGTCGAGCAATGCCGAGTAAGTTGGCCGCGATCGCCAGAATCAACAGTCCCCCCGTGCCGGTGAACAGCAACAAGGCCGGCGACTGACTGGGGTCGGGAATGCCCTGGCTCAACAAGGCCGCTGTCAGAGAAACCCCACCCTGACTGACCGCGATCGTGCCGATCGACAGCAACACACTGCGACCGTAGCTACCCGCTAAGGCGATCGCACTGAGGCCATCCATCGTGCCCTTGATCAGCAGTAAGCGGGGGTCGCCGTTTAGGCCATTCTCCAGACTGCCAATCAGCGTCATCGGACCCACACAAAACAGGAGGCTGGCCGCCACAAAGCCCTCAGCACCACCCTGCCCTTGTCGAAGCAGGCGATCGCTCCAGCGTTGAATACGGTTTTCCAGCTGAGTGACTTCGCCCACGAGGCCGCCCAACGTCAGGGCCAGCAGCGCGACAACAATGCTGTCGAGGGGACCGCGTGCGTTTTGGAGTTGCTGAGTCATCTGCAAGCCCACCACCACCGTGATCAGCCCCACTGCTTGGGTGAGGCGCTGTCGGTAGCGATCAGCCAGGCGATCGCGTAGCCAAACGCCCAAACAGCCCCCGATCGCCACAGCCATGCCGTTGTAGACCGTTCCGTTTAGACGCGACCAAATTTCCCAACTCATGAAAAATTGCCAAGGAACCGCAGGCAGCCTAACGCGGATGCAATCGTAGACTGAGGGAACCACGCGGCCAAAGGCAACAGATTTCTATCCCTGCGATGGCTGATTCCACTCTTGCTCAGTTGCTCGAAATTTTGCGGCAGCAATCTTTTGTGGATTTGCCGCGTCCGCAGATCTACTTCAAGGCCTCGCTGACGGCGCTGTCCCATGCCTTGGAAGATCTCGTTTTTGCCACGGATGAGAAGCCGTTACTGATCGCCAGTTTCCAGCGCGAGCGCTTCTATCGCCAAGAAGCCCATCGCTACGAACGACTCGCCCATGTGACGAGCGCTCAGTTTGTGCTGGCTGCCGCAGAATCGCGCTTTGCTGACGCGGATACCTACCCTGCAGTTGCCTTTCCGCCCTCAGATCCGCTGGCTCTGGAATGGAACTTGGTGGTGATTGGCCCGCGCACCACAGGTTGCTTGATTTGTCTGGAGAAGCTCGATCGCCAAGGCCCCTTGGAACCGGCGATGGATACAGCGCGCCGCTTCGAGGGCATTTGGACCACCGATCGCCGGGTGGTGACGGTAGCTGCGCAACTCTTGCTGGAACGGATCGCTGAATTGCGGCCCGATTTGCAAGCGCAAACGGAAACGGCGATCGCAGCGCTACCTCCTGCCGAAGCGAGTGCTCCTAGCGTCGAAACGCCTTTTGCCGAGCGTCTGCTCAACTACTTGCAAGCCGGACAATACAAGCTACTCAAGGCCTATCGCGCCCAGGCCCGACAAACCCGTAAGGAACAACTGATTAACACGATCAGTAGTGCGGTACGACAGTCACTCAACCCTGAAGCGGTCCTCGAAATCGCCGCGCGGGAACTCGGGCTGTCGCTAGCGGCCAACCGCTGTTTGATCTATGCCTGCACGCCCGAGACAGAACAAATCTTGGTCGAGCATGAATATCGCCAAGCAGAGACAGCTTCTTTAGGCGATCGCCTCTGGCCCCTTCAAGAGAATCCACTGTTCCAGCAAGTCGCCACCGATCGCAAAGCGATTCGTCTGACCGTCGATGATCCTGAGGCGACCCTGCCTTACATCAAAGCGATGCGACAGCAATGGGACATTGCCCATTGGCTCCTGATTCCCGTGCAATATCGCCAAGAGCTGATCGGGATGATTGAACTCCATCGCGAAGCGACTGCCGAGCCTTGGGAACTAGCCGATCAAGAACTAGCGGAAGCGATCGCGACTCAAATTGGCGTAGCGCTGATTCAAGCCCAGACTTTCCGGCAGTTAGAAAACCTGGAACGCACCCGCAGCAATCTCACAGCGATTATTGGCCACGAGCTACGCACGCCTCTGTCGACTGTGCAGGTCTGTCTCGAAAGTTTGGCCAGTGAACCGGATATGAGTGCAGACCTGCGGCAGGTGATGTTGCAGACGGCTTTGGATGATGCGGAGCGGTTGCGCCTGTTGGTTCAGGACTTCCTGACACTCTCGCGCTTGGAAAGTGGCCGGATTGACTGGCATCCAGAGTCGCTGGCGCTGGATGAATGCGTTGCCATGGCCATGAGTGGCTTGCGATCGCGGCATCAGCGCGACTCCCTGCCCAGCATTGAGCAAAAGCTGCCCGCTAGCTTGCCCCTAGTGCGGGTCGATGGCGACTGGCTGGTGGAAGTGCTGATCAAGTTGCTGGACAACGCCTGCAAGTTCACCAGCGCCCAAGGTCACGTTTCGATTACGGCGGTCGTCGAAGGCGATCGCGCCTTGCGAGTCGCCATTACCGACGATGGCCGAGGAATCGAACCGGATCGCCTCGAAGCGGTGTTCGATCGCTTCTACCAAGAAGACGGCGCTCTACGGCGCAGTCAGGGCGGCAGTGGCCTCGGGCTAGCGATTTGCCGCCAGATTGTCGAGCGACTGGGCGGGCATATCTGGGCAGAATCAGAAGGCCGCGATCGTGGCACCCGCTTTCAGTTCACTCTTCCTCTGGCGACCCGGCATCCGCAGACGGCAAACGCACTGACTTGATTGGCCGAGGCGCTTTCTGACCCGAAGCTTGCGGGCGGGGACGATCGCTGGGGTCGTGACGACGAGGGAGCGTACTGCGCTGCGGACGAGCCTCACCCGTCTGACCAGCATGGCTAACAGATCGCCGATCTGGTTGCCCTTGACCCCGAGGTTGGGGTTTGGGTTTTGGCCGACGCCCCGGTAAAGCAGCCACTGCTTCTGCTTGGCGGACGACTAAAGCTTCGCCTTGCCGTTCGACTTGGAAATCCCAGAAGTGATGGAGTGCCCGGAGATCAAGGGTGCCTTGGAGCACGAGCTTAAAGCCTGCCGGTCGTTCACCCGGTTCTGTTTTGGTCTGTTGGCTAATGCGGACGACGACTCGCTGCAAATCAGGTCGGGTAAACACCACTTCGCCGCGAATCGAGAAAAAGTTTTCCGAGACTTGGAGCTTGGGCGGGCTGGGAGGCCGGATGCCAGGCGTCAGTTGCGATCGCTTGGTCAGCATCTCCGGTTCCCAGAGGCCGACAATTTGCACATGCAGTCCGCCTTCGCGATCGCGGGTGCGTGGATAGACCACCCAGAGATGCTCTTGGCTGAGATCAATGTGCTTTTTGACCAGACTGAGCACCCGGCCCAACAGCACCGCATCCAGACAGGCACCGTCACTGGCAATCAGACTACCTTTGGTGAACACCTCGGGATCGGGCTGATATCGTCCGCGCACCAAGCCAATAGCTCGGTATTGCAGCGGTTCACTAGCCGGAGGGATCGGAGCGGGGCGCATGGGTGACGGAGGAGGAGGAGCAATGGCCAAGATTGGCACTGGCACTAAGGATAGCGCTTGGGGCTGGCATTCCCTGCCGCCGGCTAGGAAAGAGTCTCAGGTGAGCTCCCAAAGCAAGGTGGTGACGGATTTAGATGCCCATGCGATCGGGCGAGGAGGATGTCAAAATAGCTTCTCAAGTCTCAGCTAAGAGGCTCGGGCCCAACTAGCCCCTGACTGTGTATTTACGATCGCCGTCTGCTGGGAGACAGCCTGTGGTGTCAAATGTGAATCTGCCGCGTCAGTCTCGACGCCAGCGCTGGGTGGATAGCCTGCTGGGAGCATCTCTTATTGCTTTGATGATTGCAGCAGCATTGCCTTTATTACTATCGCTACTGCGACCTACAGGCGCCAATTCCCCGCGCGATCGCGAGTTGGCAGCCGCTCAAGCCAATGCCTACCAAACGGTGTTGCAACGCGATCCGGATAATCTCTCTGCCCTGCGATCGCTGATTGGGGTCTATCTGCAACAGCAACAGCTATCGGAAGCGATCGCACCCTTACAGCGTTTGGCTAAACTCCAACCGCAGCAGCCCGCCTATCGAGTCTTGCTGGCACAAACGCAAGCGCAATTAGGCGATCGCGAAGCAGCTGCCCAAACCTACCGCCAGATCTTGGAGAAAGCGCCCACGCATCTAGAGGCGTTGCGCGGTTTTACCCGTCTGTTGCTCGATCAGAAACAACCCACTGCAGCAGTCGATCTCCTGCAAAAAGCGCGCCAGACCAGCAAGATTTCACCAGCAGATCAGGTGAGTATCGATCTAATGTTGGCGCAGGTCTACGCCAATCAAGGTCAAATCACTGATGCGATCGCTCTGTATGACCGCAGTATTCAGAGCAATTCCCGCGACTTTCGTCCACTGCTCGCTAAAGCCTTGCTCTTGCAGCAACAGGGTGACAGCCAAAAAGCAGCGCCAATTTTTC
Organism: Synechococcus elongatus PCC 11801; assembly: GCF_003846445.2. Classification (NCBI taxonomy): domain Bacteria; kingdom Bacillati; phylum Cyanobacteriota; class Cyanophyceae; order Synechococcales; family Synechococcaceae; genus Synechococcus; species Synechococcus elongatus. The sequence continues at coordinate 1,512,916 of NZ_CP030139.2, forward strand.
GAGAAGCGATCGCGATCGCCCCAGCTCAGTATCGCGATCAGATCCAACAGCTCGCTCCTAAAGCAGCACCTACAACAGCCGCGCCTCCAGCTCTTGCCACACCGCCTGAATCAACGCCACCCACAGTACCTCCGCCACCACCCAACTAAGCACTCACGAAAACTTCTCACGCGGGTTGACTCAAGTACTGCAGTGAAATAATTCCCAGTCAAAACCCAAACAACTGAGGTAAAAATTCTTGAAAAGCTCGGAGTTGGTTGTCATCACAATGCTTTGATAGCCTGACCTCGATAGGTCACGGCAGTCCTTATCTTGGGGCAGAAGTGTAATTTTGACCGAAGCATAGACCAGAGCTGTAGCGGCAAAAAAGGCGATCAAGATCGAGCTTCTAAGGTATTAGAAGTTTTGCAAGAACCTGTTTACAAGGCAGCGAGTCTGCAATGAGTTCAGATGTCGAGAAGCAACTGAAGAATATTATTGAAACCGTTAAGTTTGTGCTCCGCGATACAGCTGAAAGTCTCATGTCCGGTTCTGAAAGAGAGGTGGGAATAGTAGCATTCCTATCGACGCCTAACCCTGCTATGTCAACGGTCAATTCTGCCGACGCCACACCACGTTGCCCTGTCTGCGGTATGCCCATTGCGATCGAGCAGCCATGTTCAGTTCATCTACAGCTTTGACCAAGCCCGATTTTTGTTCCTTGCGACGAGTCTGGCGCAAGAAATTGTCCAGGCCAACCAACAGCAAGCTGGCTGCGCTCACGAACACTGGCAATCCTTACCGGAACTCGCCCATCACCGCCTCTTAGCCCGACCACAAGCTGCAGTACTCGACTGGCAAAATCGTCCGCAAAGCTGGGGGGGCTGGTTATTGGGCGTCGATTGGCAGGAGCACCAGCCCTCACGCAATGCTGCGGAGTGGGTGTCTTAGACTCAGTGACTCAGTACTGATCGGATGGGCGATCGCTTGGAGCTGCTGCACTCCTGACTGGGCGATCGCGCCTAACGCCCCAGGTTGGGATCGAACCAACGACCGACCGCTTAGAAGGCGGGTGCTCTATCCACTGAGCTACTGAGGCAGCTTGTCCATTCTCGCCCGTTGTTGACTTTGATTCAAGAGCACTAATCATAAGAAGTGCCATAGGTGCAATACCTTTTAGCAGATTTTGAATCCTTCTCTTGTATCATTCCTGTTGTCTTTCCTTATATTTTCAGCTCTTTTCTGAGCAAACAATGTTTATATCTAAAATTCAAATGGTACTTTATAGCACAAATGCATTTGCAAAAAAATGAAGAGAAAACGCAGATCAATCAATCAAATAAAAGAGGATATTTCCTGCCAAATTTTTAGGGAAAAAATCCCTGAGGCATGGGTTGTGCATGAGTACAAGCCAGACTACGGAATTGATTATGTAGTCGAATTGTTTGACTATATCGACAACAAAAAAACAGTAGCTGAAACCCTAGGTGAAAGCTTTTTTGTGTAGCTTAAGGCATCTAGTTCAATTGAGTATAAAACTCAACGGGTTTATCCTAGGAGCAATATCAAGCTAGGAAAATTGATAGAGGATAAATCTGAGTATCTTGACATTGAAATTATTAAGTTTAAGATTGAGACTTCTGAAATCCTTACTGTACAGTCTATGGGGTCAGCAGTTCCAGTTCTATTGATCGTTGTAGATTTAATAACAAAACGAACATTTTTTATCTGTTTGAATGACTATATTGACAAGATTCTAGTGCCAGAAGACATCAATTTTTTCAGAAAAAAATATAAGACTTTGCGTATTCCTGTAAAAAATGAAATCCTGAATCAAAAAAATAATCTTGTGGCTCTGAGAGCATATGGTAAACGTGCAAAAATGTACGGTGCCTTTAATAAGTTTTATTTTCAGAAAAAAGAAATTGATTATCTACTGGACTCAGCTCAGTATGGTGGAGCTAAAGAGGCTGACATCGAAACAATACACAAATTTACTGAAACATTATTACGTCAAGACATATGGCGCAATCATGAGTTTTGGGGGGTAATTAAGTATAGTTTTGACGAACTTAATAATTTAAAGTATCGCTTAGATAAAGGTGTTCAGATTGAAGAGTATCAAGATATTTTAGATCAATGTGGCAATGGTAGTGGCATTTGGCATCGCCTTGTTACTCTGGGTAATATCTATGAAGAGATAGTACGTGAAAGATTTATGCCAACCTACTTAGCTCAACACACTTCTTATCCCTAGGCTTTGCAACTAATTTCATTGCTCTCTTGGTCAACAAAGGAAATAGACTCATTACCTAGTGAGTCTATTTCCTTTGTTGAGACCATCTGTTAGCTCTTAATTGAGGGTCGCTCTCAATGCGCTTTGTGCCATCGCTGCGATCGCCTGATCACTGACTTTCGGCAGGTGATAGTACTGACCACCGGCGGCATTGGCGAGTTCTTTGCCGAAGCCTGCGCCAACAAACTTACGCTCGGTATCGATGACCAGTAGTTGCATCGACAGACCGCGAATCCGCTTGGCGATATCCAGCAGTTCTTCCTTGAGATCCGGTTTCTCGCCTTCCTCCATCGGTTGCCCCAACGATCGCGCCAGCGGAATGTTGCCGCGACCATCGGTGATCGCCACAATCACCACCTGACCGATATCCCCCGATTGAGCCGCATTCGTGCCCACTCGCACCGCTTGGGTTAGACCATGCGCCAGCGGCGACCCGCCCCCGCAGGGCATTTTTTCGAGCCTCTTACGCGCTGCCGTGATCGATCGCGTCGGGGGTAGCAAGACTTCCGCTTGTTCGCCGCGGAAGGGAATTAGCGCCACTTGATCGCGGTTTTCATAGGCTTCGGTCAGTAGACGAATCACGGCACCTTTGGCCGATTGCATCCGGTTGAGGGCCATCGATCCCGAAGCATCGACGAGGAAGATCACCAGCGCACCGGCTTTGCGCACCAGTTGTTTGCTGCGGATATCCGCATCTTCGACGATCACTTTGCGATCGGGCTGCCGTTGTCGGCGGGCTTTTTGGTAGGGCGCAGATGCTCGGAGTGTTGCATCAACCGCAATCCGGCGCACCGGCCCACGTGGCAACATTGGCTTGATGTAGCGGCCGCGATCTTCGGAAAAGATCAGCGATCGCGAGCCGGACTTACCTTGGCGACTGAATTGCTGGGCAAACACTAAGACGCTCGGGTCGAGCACCACGCCCTCAGCATCGAAGACAAACTCTTCGGGAATCGGCGGTGGCGTATCGGGTTGCTGATCATCCGACTCGTTTTCGGGCTCGTCCGGCTCCTGCTCATTTTGCTCGTCCTCGCCCTGTTGTTCCTGTGATGGCGGTGGTGGTGGCGGAGCAGCAGGGGGCTCTTCCGGCGGTGGTGGCGAATCCAGCACGGTCGCCCGAGGCACGATCACGAGCTGCACCGCAAGGCGCAAGTCATCAGCGTTGACTTCGGTACGGCCTTCCAAGGCAGCCGCAGCCCGGGCGACTCGTACTGCAAACAGTTCGGCGCGATGGCCTTGAACTTGTCCGCGAATCGCTTCGCGCACCAGATAGCCGATCTGCTCGGGTGTGATCGTCACATCCGGCAGCCATTCCCGCGCCAGCAGAATTTGGGTGCGCAGGCTTTCGGTCTCTTCGGCGTAGGCTTCCAGCACCTTGGCGGGATCATTGGCGTAACGCAACGCCTGCTCTACGGCTTGGACGCGGTCTTCGATTTCTAAAATCGCGTCGGCAGAGAGCGCGATCGCAATGCGATCGAGCAGGTGCAGGCGTAGCGGCCCCTCTTCAGGGTTGTAGGTGGCAATTAGCAGCGGCCGGCAGGCATGCTCAATGCTGATGCCTTCTCGCTCAATCCGGTTACGGCCTTCACTAATTGCTGTCAGCAGCAGGTTGGCAATTTGGTCGTCCAGCAGGTTGATCTCATCGACGTAGAGAACGCCGCGATGAGCCTCGGCCAGCAGTCCGGGCTGGAAAACCGTTTCGCCCCGTTTAATCGACTGCGCCACATCCACCGAACCGAGGAGCCGGTCTTCAGTAATGCCCAGCGGTACTTGGCAGAAGGGAGCCGGGATGACGCGAGTCGGTAGTTCCTCGCCGTTGGCCTGTCGCTGCTGGGTCAGGGCATCCCAGTCGCCAGGACGGTTGGGATCGGCGTTGAACGAGTTTTCGAGAATTTCAATCGGCGGCAGCAGTGCATGCAAGGCCCGCGCCATCACCGATTTGGCGGTACCCCGACGGCCAGCGATCGCTACCCCACCCAAACCCGGATCCACTGCCGCCAAGATCAACGCCAGCTTGATCGGACCTTGGCCGACCACCGCCGGTAAAGGGAATGCAGTAGGACTTGGGGCTGCAGCGATCATGAGATCAGTTCGGGGGGCTGCTTTTCAGGATAAGACGCCAGCTCACAGCTCTACTACCGGAATCTCATCCCAACTGGCGATCGCAGCCGCAGAAGGAGTGGGTGGCCAGCAGCGATCGCGTTCCTCACAGGTCTGGCAGCGTTCATTGCGATCGGGTCGCTGCGGCAACGGCGTTTGCGGATAGTCCTGCAGCCAGCCTTTTAGTTCCTGCAAGCTCCGCTCTAGCCGTTGCTGGGTTTGCTGGTGTTGCTGTCGGTTCCAGTGAATCGTGACAGGCTTCTGAGGCTGACTGAGAACAAACCAGTAGTGCATGGCCACAGATTCGGGCGGCAGTCCACTGCGCTCCGTCACCAGCCAGCAGTAGAGCTGGGTTTGCCAACTCGCCGCAAGAGTTTCCAGCGTCTGCGGGCGGTTGTGAGTTTTCCAGTCGTGGATCTGGGCGGCGCGATCGCTCAATTCCAGTCGGTCAAAAATGGCGACCAGCACAAAATCTTGAAAGGGCCACTGCCAACGGCATTCCGTCTGTCGGTGCCAGCCCGCTGGTGGCGGCACAAACAGCTGGGGTTGAGCCTCAGCAAAATCTGCGAGGCATTGATCCAAACTGCGATCGCCCGTTTGCATCTGCTCGATCGCGATGCCCAAGGCTTGCTGCTGCATCAAGCGGTGGAAGCGGCGACCCCAGTCCAAGCGCTGGCGCAGATCATGCTGAAACCAACGGCTTGACAGCTCCAGTGCCTCTACTTGAAATAAGCGCGGGCAATCCTGCAGACGCTGCAACGTACCTTGAGAAAGGGCCGGATAGCGGCTCATCTGATGCGATTCTCCAGTGGTTGCCGTTCCTGTGGCTATTTTAGAAAGTCATGTTTGGACTGCCTTTGCGATTTCTCTCGGCAGTAACCTAGGGAACCGAGCTCTGCACCTCCAGCAGGCGATCGCGCAACTAAGAGACCTGACCAGCATTCGCCAGCTACAAGTTTCGGCCATCTATCAAACACCGCCTGTAGGGCCACCCCAGCCGGATTACTACAATGCCTGCGCGATCGCAGAAACCTCCCTTGCGCCCCACGATTTGCTCCGACAACTGCAGGCGTTAGAGGCTGCTGCGGGTCGTGAACGTTTGGAGCACTGGGGGCCGCGCACCCTGGACTTAGATCTGCTGCTCTACGGCGATCGCCAGATTCAAAGCCCGACCCTGTCGGTGCCGCATCCCTATCTGACCCAGCGAGCCTTTGTCTTGATTCCTCTAGCAGCGATCGCCCCCGATTGGATTGAACCAGTCACTAGAGAGGCGATCGCCACCTTGGCGCAACGGGTGGACTCAACCGGAATCGAGCGACTCGGTAGCATGGAAACGTTGGCCGAGAGCCCCTAATGAATCGCACCCCGCCGGAAATTCTGCGTCAGACACTCTCCTATCGCAGCCGCAAATTCGACTTTGAAGTCAACCAACTGCGCCTACCCAACACAGTCGAGGGCGAATGGGCCTGTATTCGGCATCCAGGCGGAGCACTAGCGGTTCCTGTTTTGCCGGATGGTCGTTTAGTGTTGGTGCGTCAATATCGGTTTGCGGCAGAAGGCTGGTTGCTGGAATTTCCGGCAGGCACCGTCGAAGATCACGAAGATCCAGCAGCCACGATCGCCCGCGAAATTGAAGAAGAAACGGGTTATCGTGCTGGCACATGGCAACACCTCGGGGACTTTTTCCTCGCACCAGGCTATTCCGATGAGGTGATTTACGCCTACCTCGCCACTGACTTAGAAAAGCTGGAGCATCCGCCTGCAGGCGATGAAGATGAAGACATTGAAGTGCTGGCTTTGACGCCTGAAGAGTTGAGCGCAGCGATCCGTAATGGTGAGCCGGTAGACGCGAAAACAATCACGGCTTTCTGGCTCTATCAGCAGCTGAAGCAAAGCTAAGAGACTGGCAAGTCCATCATCAGCAAGCAGTTGCCATCTATCGATCTGGGACTTCCTTTGGTCGCAGATTGCACTGAATGGCTATAAATCTATGCGGCAGATAAAAAGCCTATCGCACTTGGCACTGTCTACTCGGATGGCTAGACTCAAGGCATCGAATTTTAGATGCTGAGATGGCGAATTGCCCCAACTGTGGTTCAGACCACATTAGTTTGAAGCAAAATAGCCAAGTCACTTGGGGAATATCTGGATTGGGATATGCAGCTCTTGGCATTATTGAAATAGTATCTAATGAAACAGATGCATTTAACTATTGCTTAGACTGTGGAACCACATGGCGAGCTAGTGATGCCTTTGCCGTTCTTAAATCAATAGAAATTCTATTAGGTTGTCAACTCGATATTGCTCACGAAAAAGACAGAGATCTAATGAATAAATTTCTTGAAGATTTCGTTCCTCAGTTTGTAAAAATTAAGCATGAAAAAGGATTAATTAAATCTAGTCTTGTAGCTCTTGGGAGTCAAGAAAATTATCATCTATTAACTAACAAAGGTCTTATCATTGGCATTTTAATCTCATTTTTACTAGTCGTGCTAATGGCATTTATTTCAGCTTATCTAAGGGAAACGATTTTGATTTTGATGGGCGTGATTTTGGCATTTGTTAGCCCTGTTGTTGGAATTTACTATGATAATTTTGTATCTAAAAAAAGTAAGAAAAGAAAATGGATTGAAAAACGAGAGGCCCGATTAAAGGAGCTTAGGTCATCCCAAATTCAGCTAGAAGCTAAACTAAATGAAGCTAATATCAAGATCGAACAATTGATTGAGCAATTCAAAGCAGGCTGCGAATCAGAAGTATAGAATCCGAAGTGGAATTGCAATAGTTTTACACATCAGTCTTGGCTGGCAGAGACTTTGAAGCTAATGATTTTGGACGATTGGTTTGCTGAAATTGCGGCGCTCCAAGCCTGCCATTCGCCGAGCGGTTGGGAAGGCGAGATTGATACTTATCTCCAGCAGCGTTTTCAGGCGTTGGGTTGCAGTCCTGAGCAGGATGAAGCAGGCAATCTGATTGTGCGAATTGCGGGCGATCGCCCCGAGGTGATTGCCATCACGGCCCACAAAGACGAAATCGGCATGATTGTCGAAGCAATCGCGCCAGAGGGTCGTGTCCGTGTCAATCGGCTCGGTGGCTCCTATCCCTGGACTTATGGCGAAGGGCCGGTGGAGTTGCTGGGCGATCGCGCGATCGTGCCTGGCATTCTCAGTTTTGGTGCACGCCATGTTTCCCACGCTTCGCCTCAGAAGGCATTGCAGACCGAAAAGGCTCTAACTTGGCCAGACACTTGGATTGAAACCAAACAGTCCTTAGAAGCACTGCAAGCAGCAGGTGTCCGACCCGGCACTCGCGTCGTGGTTAGTCGCGATCGCAAGCGACCGCAGCGCTTAGGGCAACATATTGCTGGCTATGCCCTCGACAACAAAGCCTCGCTGGCAATTTTGCTCGATCTGGCAGTGCAGCTGAAGCAGCCTCGCTACACCGTTCATCTTGTCGCCTCAGCCAAAGAAGAAGTGGGTGCGGTCGGAGCGCTCTTCCATAGCCAACGTCAGCGATTAGCGGCCTTGATTGCCTTGGAGATTATTCCCGTTGCGCCGGAATATCCGATCGCTGCCAGCGAAGCACCCGTCCTGCTGTCCCAAGATGCTTACGGCCTGTATGACGAGGATCTAAATCAAGACTTGCGACAAGCCGCGATCGCGATCGACTTGCCGATACAGGAAGCAGTTTTGCAGGGCTTTGGCAGTGATGGCTCGATCGCCATGAAGTTTGGTCATGTGCCTCGAGCCGCTTGCTTAGGCTTTGCCACGGACAACACCCACGGCTACGAAATCGCGAACCTTGCTGCGATCGCCCAGTGCAGTCATTGGCTGCAGCAGTATCTTCAGCCAGTAGGATGAGAGCGAGTCAAGGTCGCGGTGCATGACGATAGAACCGGCCCAGGAGCCGCTCGACGAGGATTGGGATAGTTGGGTCGATGCCGACGCGAATGCGGCAACACCCGTGACGCCTATGGCGATCGCTGCCCGCACAGAACCTAAGGGACCGCTGGCACTGGTGGAAACGGCTTTCATGGCCAGTGCTGCGGCGCTGCTTTGGTTAGTCAACTTCTTCTTCCCCCTGGGGCCGGTGCTACGGGTGCTATTCCCCTTGCCGATCGCCTTGCTCTACCGACGCTGGGGCCCGCGTAGCGCTTGGCTAGGGGCGATCGTCGCCAGTCTGTTGTTGTTCGTCCTCCTCGGTCCCACTCGCGGCATCCTCTTTTTGCTGCCGCCGGGTTGCCTCGGCGTTTTACTAGGCTGCTGCTGGCAGCGACGCCTTTCCTGGGGCTGGTCGATTCTGCTGGGAGGCGGCCTAGAGACCATTGGCTTTTTCTTCCGCCTCGGAGTTTTGTCAGTACTCTTGGGCGAGGACATTTGGACCTACCTCACAGCTCAAGTCACGGGCTTCTTAGAGTGGTTGATGGGACTGATGGGCTGGCTGGGCCAGATTCCACTCTCAACCGTGCAAGCGGTGGCCTTGGTAACGATCGCTCTCAGCAGTCTGCTCTACGTCCTTGTTGTGCATGGGGTGGCTTGGGTGCTCTTCCGCCGCTTGGGAACCCCGATTCCTGCCCCACCAGAGTGGTTACAGACCGTCCTTGATCTCGATGCTGCCTGACGCGATCGCTTGCTGGGGGGGTGAAGCCCAACTGAACCCTTGGTTGACTCAAGTTCAGGGGCGATCGCCTTTGTTGGCTGTTCTGCTGGCCTTTACTGAAACGGCACTGATCCCCGGCATTTCAGCAGCGGGCAAAACGCCTCGCGATCGCCGCTACACTGCCCACGCTGATGCTGAGTTTCTCTACAACGGTCCGACTCCGCATCCGCAATACCCATTGCCTCCATTACAGGCAGGCGCATCGCCAGTTCTGATCACGCGAGCCTGCGTGGAGCAGTTGGCCACGCCACTCGTCTTGATCGATGCAGGACTGGTGCAGCCATTGCCAGTTCCAGCCATTCGCCTCGCTAGTCAACCGGCACGCTGCCTCAGTACTGGCCAGGCCTTACCGATCGCAGTCGCAGAACAACTTTTCCAGCAAGGACAGGCCCAAGGGGCGGCGATCGCGGCTCAACATCCCGATCGCTGGTTGGTTCTGGGTGAATGTGTGGTTGGCGGCACCAGCACAGCCCTAGCCCTGCTATTGGCATTGGGCGTGGAAGCAGCCGGCTGCGTCAGTAGCAGCCATCCCACCTGTAACCACACCCAGAAGTTAGCGATTGTTCAACAAGGACTCGCGGTAATTTCCGATCGCACTCAGCGATCGCCCTTGGCACTCGCAGCAGCGATCGCCGATCCGATGTTGATTGCGGCAGCGGGATTGGCCATGGCGGCTAGTCAAACGATGCCGATTCTGTTGGCGGGTGGCACTCAAATGCTGGCAGCCTACGCACTGATGGCCGCGATCGCTCGCACTGGCGTGGCATGGCAACCGGATCGGATTGCCGTCGGGACGACCCGTTGGGTAATGGCTGATCGCAGTGCCCAGGTGGCTCAATTAGGGCCCGCGATCGCTGCACAACTGGGCTCAGAACCATTGCTGCTATCCACACAGCTGGATTTCAGCCAATCGCGCCATGCGCAATTGCGCGTCTACGAGCAGGGCTTTGTTAAAGAAGGGGTTGCTGCGGGAGGCATGGCGATCGCCGCCAGTTTGACCTGCGGTGCCACTGTCGAAACCCTACGAGCATGGGTGGATGATTTGGGCGATCGCGCGATCGCAGCTAGCGGTATTGCAAGTGCGGCGACTGATTGAGGACTTGTTCTTCCAAGGCAGCAATCCGGCCATAGGCGGCTGTGAGCTGGGCATGCAGCCGTTGAACTTGCAGATCGGCCTCTGCAGTGGACTCTGGCGTTGCAACTGCGACTGAGAAGGCGGGCTGCTGCTGAAGCACATATTGATGCAGCTCACACAAGACCAACCACTGGCGATCGAGTTGAGCTTGGAGTTCGCGAATTTGAGATTCCAGGTCGGTCATATGGGCAGGGGCAATGGCACTTCGGCCATCTTAAAAATCGGAATCAAGGCAGGCAGCGTTGATCCCAAAGACTTAACTTTCGGGGGCGCTGTAGCATGACCGAGGGATTTGCCTGAGCCGATCGGATGTTTTTGAGTCGTCGCCGTTTTCTGCAAGCGAGTGCGGGGTTGCCAGCGCTGGCACTGACTGGCTGCCGCTCGGCTGACTTGCAGTTGGCACTGCCAGGCAACACAATTCCCGCGCCGATTCTGCGGCGATTTCAAGATCGCACTCGTCTGACAGTGCAGCTCGATCGCTGGTCTGGCTTGGCGGAGAGTAGCCGTCGCTTGCTGAACGATGACCCCACGCAACTGCCGAATCTGGTCGGCATTGGGGATGGCTGGCTGCAACAAGCGATCGCCTCAGGACGACTCGCACCTTTCAACCCCAATCACTGGCGGCATTGGACGGCTCTCCCCCAACGCTGGCGACAACAACTTCGCCGCGATCGCCAGGGTTTTCTCAGTGATGCAGGTGAGATTTGGGCAGCGCCCTACCGCTGGGGCACAACGATGATTGCCTTTCGCCGCGATCGCCTGACCAGTCCGCTCCAAGACTGGACCGATCTCTGGCGTCCAGAGCTGCGAGGGCAACTGATTCTGCCGGACGATCCGCGAGAGGTGATTGGTCTCACCTTGAAGCGCTTGGGCTGGAGCTACAACCAACCCAACTTGGCTGAGATTCCCGACCTTGAGCCGCTGTTGAAGTCACTCCACCAACAGGTCAAGCTCTACAGTTCTCGGAATTATTTACAGCCACTGCTGCTGGGTGATGCCTTAGCTGCCGTGGGCTGGTCGGCAGATATTTTGGCAGCACTGCGCCGTGACTCTCGCCTGTCTGCAGTGGTGCCACGATCCGGGACGTCCATTTGGCTTGATCTCTGGGTACAACCACAGAAACGGGTGAGTGAAGCCTTGAGCGATCGCTGGATTGACTTTGGTTGGTCGCCCGCGATCGCCCCACAATTTGCAGCCCTTGGGCTGGCAGCTTCACCGGCTGTGTTGACTGCTGCAGCCATTGCCCCAGCCAAGGCAGCCCCCCTCCAGATCCCGCCAAAGGCCATCTTGGAGAAAAGTGAGCTGATCTTGCCCCTACCGGAAACAGTGCGCGATCGCTATCTCGAACTTTGGCAAACGATTCGCCGAGCTTGAAGCAGCCTGATCAGCGATCGCGATGCAGGAATGGTTTCGCCTGAGCACCGCTGTAGGTGGCGGCAATTTGCCCATCGCCGCTGAGGACGTACTTGTAGGTCACCAGTCCTTCCAGACCAACGGGACCACGGGGCGGTAGTTTTTGGGTACTGATCCCCACTTCCGCACCGAAGCCATAGCGGAAGCCATCGGCAAAGCGGGTCGAGCAGTTGTGATAGACGCCGGCACTATCGACTTGGCTAAGAAACTGCGTGGCAGCAGCGGGATCTTCCGTAGCGATCGCATCGGTATGACCGGAGCCGTATTCATTGATGTGGGCGATCGCGGCTTCAAGGGTCGGCACAATCCGCACGGCCAGAATCAGGTCGCTGTATTCAGTGCGCCAATCTTCTTCCGTCGCGGCTGCCATCGGCACGATCGCCTGAGCCGCTGCATCCCCGCGCAAACTGACACCTTTTGCTTGTAGTGCTTCCGCGACTACTGGCAGAAAACTGGGTGCGATCGCCTCGTGAATCAACAGCGTCTCGATCGCGTTGCAGGCCGCCGGATATTGGGTCTTGGCATCAACGGCAATCGTCACGGTTTTATCAATCGCAGCCGCCTGATCGACGTAAAGATGGCAGATACCGTCAGCGTGACCAATCACCGGAATTCGGGTGTTGTCCTGCACAAAGCGAACAAAGCTATTGGAGCCACGCGGAATGATCAAATCGACATAGCGATCGAGCTTGAGCAGCGCCAGCGTTTCTTCGCGGCTAGTCAGCAAGCGAATTGCATCAACCGGGGCTTGTTGTTCAGCCAGCGCCTGGGCGATCGCCGCCACGATCGCTTGGCAAGACCGAATCGCTTCGCGGCCGCCCTTGAGGATCGCGCCATTACCCGACTTGATCGCGAGTGAAGCAATCTGGATCACCGCATCGGGACGGGCTTCGAAGATAACGCCCAACACGCCCACCGGACAGGTCAGCCGCTGCAGGATCAGACCTTCATCCAACTCGCGATCGATCTGGATCTGACCCAGCGGGTCTGGCAGTTTAGCGAGATCGCGGACACCGGCGATCGCCGCCGCTAGTTTGTCGGCATCCAATTTCAAACGGGCATAGAGTGCCGGTGCAATGCCCTCTGCGATCGCCGCTTCGCAGTCCGCCTGATTGGCCGCCAGAATCGTTTCTGCTTCCGCCATCAGTTTGGAAGCGATCGCCTCCAGCAAAGCTTGCCGTGCGGGGCCACTCCACTGCGCGAGCTGACGCGCCGCGGCACGAGTGGCTTGGGCTTGAACTTCAAGATCGGCAGACAGAGTAGCCACAGCAAATTAGGGACGGGCAACAAAAAACTGAAGGAGGGCTTTTAGGTGATCGGAATTAACCCCAGCCTGATCCTTGCTCCAGCCTATCTGGAAACTTCGCCGGACTTCAAACCGCGATCGCTATCCCCAACGCTGGATCTAGCGACACTTCGACAGAGGTTCCACTTCGATTTCTTCGACGCGACCGTTGTCAAAGTCGACTTCCACACAAGTGCCGACAACAAGATTTCCTTCCAACTCCGTCTGGTCAGTCACGGTCACGGCGCGATCGCCAATCGTCCAAGTTCCGACTGTCCCACTGGGGCGCTGCTGAATAATGCCGTAGAAGTCCTCCTTGGCTTGGGCAGGTAAGGACAGCAAACTTAGGCTGGCGATCGCCAGCCACAATAGCGGTTTCATGGGTCGCGCACCGACGAGGAGTTTTGACAAGTCCAGTATCGATCGCACCTGATCGACGCTAGTTCCTAGTACTGAAGGTGCGATGCAATCGCCAATTCCATAGAGAAGACGCGTCAACAAGCGCTGACATCGCAAATCATCAGCCTAGAATAAGGGGGCTAAGTACAAATACCTGAGGTCGGCAGTCGCTATGACGGCAAGTGGTGAATTTCCCGTCAACAGTGCGCTTTCTGAGCGTGAGCTCCAGATCGTAGATCTCGTGGCGGCTGGGCTGACGAATCAGGAAATTGCCACCCAGCTCGATATCAGCAAGCGAACGGTAGACAACCACATCAGCAACATCCTCACCAAAACTGGCACGGACAACCGAGTCGCCTTGGTCCGTTGGGCCTTGCAGTGGGGCAAGGTCTGCCTCGATCAAGTCAACTGCTGCGTCCTGCCCAATCGCGATGCGGCGGCTTCCTAAGCTGCGATCGCTCCATCCTTATCCTGATTTTGACTTCCGAGACGTTCCCTTTTCAGACCATGCTGGAAAGGGTTCCTCTTTGGAACGCGCCCCCACCCGATTTCCCAAGAACGATGGCTAGCTTGCAAGCGCTGCGCGGCACCCGCGACATTTTGCCCTCCGAAAGTCAGATTTGGCAGTGGCTAGAGCAAACCGCCCGCCAGATTTTGAGCCAAGCGGCAGTGCAAGAAATTCGCACGCCCATCTTTGAACAGACATCCTTGTTTGAGCGCGGCATCGGCGAAGCCACGGATGTCGTCGGCAAGGAAATGTATAGTTTCCGCGATCGCGGCGATCGCTCCTTGACCCTGCGGCCGGAAGGTACGGCGGGCACGGTGCGGGCTTACATCGAGCATGGTCTGGCCAGCCAAGGTGGCGTGCAGCGGCTGTGGTATTGCGGTCCGATGTTCCGCTACGAACGTCCGCAAGCTGGTCGTCAACGCCAGTTTCATCAACTGGGCTTGGAACTACTGGGTACAGCTGATGCGCGGGCTGATGCCGAAGCGATAGCCTTGGCGACACAAATCCTGCAAGCCTTGGGACTGAAAAACCTGCGGCTTGATCTCAACTCCGTGGGTGATGCCAGCGATCGCGCGACTTATCGCCAAGCGTTAGTTGATTACTTGACGCCCTACGCGGCAGATCTCGATCCGGACTCCCGCGATCGCCTTGAGCGCAACCCACTGCGGATTCTCGACAGCAAAGACGAACGGACACAGGCGATCGTGGCGGATGCGCCCAGCCTGCAGCAATATCTCAGCGAGCGATCGCGGCAGTTGTTTGAGCAGGTGCAGCAACTCCTGACGAATTTAGGGATTGACTATCGGCTGGAACCCAAGCTGGTGCGGGGCTTGGACTACTACACCCACACAGCTTTTGAAATCATTTCCTCTGATCTGGGAGCACAGGCGACAGTCTGTGGCGGTGGTCGCTACGACGGCTTGGTATCACAACTCGGTGGCCCCGAAACCCCTGCGGTTGGCTGGGCGATGGGGCTGGAACGCCTGATCCTGCTGCTGCAACAAAATCAAAAAGTACCGCCGACGAGCTTGGATTTCTACCTCGTGTCGCGGGGAGCGATCGCGGAAGCTCAGGCATTAGTTCTGGCACAGCGACTGCGGCTGGCAGGCTTTAGCGTCGAACTCGACCTTAGCGGCAGTGCCTTTGGCAAGCAGTTCAAACGGGCGGATCGCAGTGGCGCGATCGCTTGCTTGGTTTTGGGGGATGCGGAAGCGGAACAGGGTCAAGTCAACCTCAAATGGTTGCAGTCAGGCGAGCAACAAGTCGTGAACCAAGCAGAACTCTGGAACGATCCAGAAACGTGGCGATCGTGCCTCCAAGCTGCTCGAGCAGTATCGCCGGTTGAGGTCGCGCCCTTATGATGAACGGCAAGCAGGCTGCAGGCTTTGAGCGATCGGCATGGCAGAAGAGCAATGGATATTGCAGCAAGAAGGGGATGATTACCCACTCACGCTGGATTCTGCTGAGTTAGAAATCCTCGAAGGGCGCTATCGGCTTGATCGGCAAGGACTGGAATCCGATCAAATTGTGTCGATTCGCATCGTCTATGTTGATCTAGAAGCCGATCCGCCGCAACGGCGGGTCTATCGTCAGGAACGCGACACCGACGACCAAGGTTGCGTCTGGATTTTTCCCTACACCTACCTCAAGCCGGGCCTCTGGGAGATTCACTGCGGTACTTGCACAGTCAGTTTGCGTGTCTTGCAGCGGGAATCAGGTGCGTTGGAAGCGGACCCTGACTGGCTACAGCCCGAATCTGAAACACCCCAGCTCCGGATTTTGCTGCGTCAAGAACGCCTGTTGCTGCAACCGGGAGAACTGCTGACCCTGAGCGGTGAGGTGCAGGTGATTCCAGCGCTTCCCCAGCGCCATTGGCCCACCCAAGCGGAACTACTGATCACCTTGCAAACCGGCGATCGCCCCGATCAAGTCCGTCCCATGGCCCGCGAGGTCTTAGAACTCGCGACGTTCCCACTGGCTTTTAGCCTGCCCCTTCAGCTACCCCACGACTGGACAGATCACGATTGCCAAGGGACGGTGCAACTGACCTGGCAACAGCAACAGGCGATCGCCCAGTTCACAGTGCTTTGTCCAGAACCAATCGCCGCCATCACCGCCCCTGAGCCAGAACCTGAGCCAATCTCGCTGCCGGACCCCCCTCAGCCGGAGGCCAAACAGCGCAGTAGTCCCGATCTCCCTCAATTCGTCAAACCCACAGCGGGCAAACAACCCTCAGTGCCCCCACCAGAATCCGCCCAGCCAGGCCCCGCAACATCTCTGCCACCGCGCTTAAATCTCACGTTTATCAACCGGTTGCGATCGCTGATTGAAACGGTGCAGGAGGAGCGCCAAGCTCAGTCCTTGGTGACGACCCCAACGCCTGCGCTACCCAGCCCTCAGCAAGAACGCCTTGATCCTCGCTTGGCAGAAGCTGAACTCCCGCCGCCGCTACTGCGTCCCAGCACCGCCATCCCTGTGCCCGAGCTGCAACTGATCGCACTCCCACAAGCGACAGCAACCCATTTAGACGTTCAGATTCGTTTGCCCGCTTCCTCACTGCGCCTGGCCGTGAAATTGTGGCTCTACGATGGCCAAACGCGTCGGCGCGCCAGTCCCCTCTGTCTCGTCACTGATTTTCAGTCGAGCGATCGCCAAGCACTCCAGGCGATAACACAGGTGCTCCTGCCCTTGAACCGCAACCTGTTGCAACTGGAAGCGATCGCCTTTGACTTGCTGAGCCAACAGGAGAGCTGCAAAGCGGTATTGCCCCTACGCCTGCCAACGCTGTCCTGAGGAATTGCCATGGCTGAACCCAGTCCACTGGTTGAGACTCCTGATCTGCGCTTACTCCTCACGACGGTAGCCACAGAAGCGGAGGCACAGCAGTTAGCGCAAGCTGCCGTGGAAGCAGGACTTGCTGCCTGCGTCAGCATCACACCGATCCAATCCTGCTATCGCTGGCAAGGGGCGATCGCCCTAGACACGGAACAGCAACTTAGCTTCAAAACCACAGCAGATCGACTCGAAAGCCTGCAGCAATGGCTCCAAGCGCAGCATCCCTATGATCTGCCGGAATGCCTGGTGCTGACACCGATCGCGAGCAGTGCTGCCTACGGTGATTGGCTCCGCTCTAGCCTCTCCTGAACGGGCGATCGATTCTGTTACAGTGAGAGGAATGAGACCTGTTACTTTTGCTACTGTTTCCCCCTCCAGCAGCAGTACCATGCCGCTGTCGAGTGCGGTCCCTCATCCCAGCGAAAGCCAGATTTACGGCCTGCTGTTGTTCCTCCTTGCGCTTTGGTTGTTGCCGATTCGGCCGCAACGTCATCGCAGCTGAGCTTGACTGCCATGCGAGCGATCGCAACTGTCCTGATAGTGGTGTTGGTCATGGCGCTGAGTCCTGCAGAGGTTGAACAGCGCGGCTGGCTACGGGTTTGGCAAGAAGGGAACGCTCAACAGTGGCTCGATCCTCAATCGGTGGTTGAACAAGCTGGCCTGTTGCGTGCGGATAGCGTTTTCTTCCCAGAAGTGGGCGAGCCCGTCACCTACCGCAGTCTGTACCGCTTAGCAGAAGGCGACTATCAGGATTTAGACGCTGACGGTGAACCCCTGCATGAGTGGCGATCGCTAGCCGATGATCCGTTTAATCAAGCTGTCTTTGGAGCTGCGAGTCGCTGGGCAAGAACCCACACTAGGCTGGCAGATCCTGCCTGAGCAAGCCGTCGGACCAACAATCCCGAGCATCCTACAGGTCAAGTAGTCCGGGGGGTGGCGTCACTTCAATTTGCTGCTGCTCCAGATCAACTACGGGAACAATCGCCTCAACAAACGGGATATAGACCTCGCGTCCATCAGCCAGTTCAACCACGAGCAAATCATTGCCGGCGCTGATTACATCTCGCACGGTTCCTAAAGGGGTGCCACTGACTTGATCGATCACCGTGAGGTCAACAAGATCTAAGACGTGAAATTCACCCTCTTCGAGCTGGGGGCGATCGCTAGCGGGGACAAGCAGTTCACACCCCCGTAGGGCTTCCGCTTGTTCACGACTGGTTACACCGGCTAGTTGCACGATGTAGAGATTTTTGCCCGCGATCGCCCGACCGCGTTCTAGTTCCACAACCTCAGGCTCTGCTTGACGGGGTCGACGCAGCCAGCGCGGACCAGGTACCAAAAAGCGCTCTGGGAAATCACTGCTGGGATTGACGCGCATTTCCCCACGCAACCCTTGAGGGGCAACGATTTGCCCGATTGTGAGCCAAGCGGTTTCTAACGTGGTGGATTCAGGCATGGTTTAGGCGGGAATAGGGGCTTGACGGTAAATTTGCTGCACGGTGGTGGCAAGACGCTCCATGCCCGTATCCAATTCGTGATCTTCGGCGGCTAAGCTGATCCGCAGACACTGGCGCGTATGGGCCCAATCCTCACGCAGCCCTGGGAAGAAGGAACTGCCCGGCACCACAATCACGCCCGCTTGTTTGAGTTGTTGATAGATTTGCCAATCATCCAGCGGTGCTTCTTCCAGCCAGAGCCAAGCAAAAATTCCGCCTTCACCTTGATGCAAGCGCCAGGGTAGAGAATCGGGCAAGAGGGCATCGAGCTGACGTTCAACGCGTGCAAACTTAGCTGCGTAGTAGGGTCGAATCACAGTTTCTGCGATCGCGGTCAACCGTCCCGAGGCGATCGCCCGTGCCGCGATCGCTTGACCATAGCGAGACGAGTGAATACAGAGGTTAGTCTGGAAGGCTTCGAGCACCTGAATCACGGACTCAGGGCCGATCGCAATACCCAGGCGTTCCCCCGGCAAACCAGCTTTTGAGAGGCTGAGGCAATGGACGATATTGTCGCCAAAATAGGGCGTCATCTCTGTAAAATTCAGCCCTGGGAAAGGCGGTGCGTAGGCTGAATCGACAAACACCGGCACATTCTGCGCAGCCGCAAGGGTTGCCAGACGTTCCAATTCCGCATCGCTAATCACATTGCCCGTGGGATTACAGGGTCGCGAGAACAGCAGCATGCCCGTATCGGCGCCAATCTGCAAATTCTCGAAGTCGGGACGATATTTGAAGCGATGGTCGCCAAGCCGCTCAATTTGAGGCCGCACGGCAACCACCGCTTGAGGCTCTAGGCAAACCCCGCCGTAGCCGGTGTAGTCGGGACTGAGGGGCAAGAGGATTTTGCGGAGACTTCCATCTTCGGCCCAGCCCCCAAAGGCATTGGCAGCCAAGAAGTAGAGCGATTGACTGCCGGGCGTAATTAGGATGTTGCGATCGCTGATTGACCAGCCATAGCGTTGCTGGAACTCCTGAATGATGGCAGCGATCAGCGGCTCATAGCCTTGGCTGGTGCCGTAGCGACCGACTACTTGACCATATTCAGAACTGCTGAGGAGATCGGCGGTACAGTCGCGCCATAGTTGCTCGACCTCGGGTAGAACAACTGGATTACCAGCACTGAGATTGATAAAAGTTTGGCCTTGCCCCGATCGCAAGGTCTCAATGATGTCCTTCATGATGGCGCGCACGCCCGTGAGCTGAGACATCTGCCGCCCGTAGCGGCTGAGCGATTCTAGGGACATAGCACCCGACAGAAGAGCAACACTAGTTGACCGATTCGCAAGACCTGCATCGCCGGTAGTGACCAAAAGACAACCGGCGCCGTTAGCCTACTATAGAAGCTGCCGCCAAACTGCTGAGCTTCTCAGGTCAGGGTTAGTTTGGTTGCGATCGCAACTGAGTCCTCTCATTCCCCTTTGCGCCATGATTTTGCCCGGTGCTGTCGTTCGCGTTACCAACCCCAGCGACATCTATTACGGCTATCAAGGCTATGTGCAACGCCTCAGCCGTGGCAAAGTTGCTGTCCTGTTTGAAGGCGGCAATTGGGACAAACTCGTCACATTCCGACTGTCGGAAGTTGCCCCCGTCTAGCAGCGGAAACCGAAACTTTTGCAGGAGCGATCGCGTCAATCGGGCGATGCCTCCTCAGCCTTCCTGCGTCCCCAGATTGCCAGCGAGCCGTGGTCAGCCGGTGCGTGGTGCAGTCTGGGCTTTCCTCACTGGCATCACGCTTGTCTCAGCCAGTACCCCGGCGATCGCTGCCGAGCGTGTCACCCTTCTTGCCGGTGCCTGGGCACGATCAGTTGAGATTCAAGACCTGCGATCGCTGGCGACAACTGGAGAAGCCTCGGGTTTTCTACAAGATGCCCTGCGCTACGGCAGACTCCAACCTAAAACGGTGCAGACGGCTCTCAATCTCTCCATCCCACTTTCACCAGTCCTCGCCGATCGCCTGCTCTACTCCCCCCTGGGCGGTCTGCTGCTCGATCGCATCGGACAGATTATCTCCCCGCGGGTTTCCGGACAAAACGGTCGGCAGGCACTGCGGGGAGCAATTGTGCAGTCTGTGGCTCGCGATAGTCGCTTCACGCTCTTGGAATTGCTGGAAAACTATCCCACCGATGCCCGACTAGATTTACTGAAAATTCAGCAATTGCAACAGGATTTAGCGCAGCTCGGTCGGCTACCGTTCTAGCGATCGCTCTAGTTCGCGAGCTGAATGTTTTTTCATTGAGCAAAAAATTCCCCACCGAGGACTCGGCAGGGAAATCAATGGTCATCCTAAGAAGTGAAGCCAGGCGCTACTAGGACACCTATTCTTCCGTGTCTTCGGAGCCATCCTCAGAGACTTTTTGCAGTTTGATTTGCTTGCGACCCAAGCTGATAGTGAAGGCATCCCCGGGTTTAGCACCCATTTTCCGTGTGTAAGCTGCACCAACGAGCAGATTACCGTTGTCTTGCACACTGACACGGAAACTAGGACTGCGACCCGTACGACCGCGACCTAACTTCAGTTCATTGTCGAGTGTGATGCCTTGAGCTTCGAGCAAAGCGTTGAGGAATTGCAAGGAATTGACCCGCTCACGACCATTCTTCGTGATGGTCACATATCCACAGGCTCGTGCTTTTTGATCCTTGCTCGCATCTTGGAGCTCCCGGACCCGCTGTAATAATGCTTCACCCGTCAAGGGTTGGTTAGGAATTGTCTTTTTGGGCATAATTGCGTCTCAATCGCTGATCACGACTCTCTGAAATTGTAGACAGAAAATTCAAAAGAATCCAGAGCAATTCAGATGACTTTGAAATTCTTGAGAGACGGGATAGCAAGGTTCAAGATCGAGACGCGAGAAAATCGATGAGTGACCGGAACCCACTGCGATTAGCATCATTGAGCGGAGATCTGAGGATCACCATGAGAAACGGAGAGCCTTATCAGTAAACGCAGGAATTGCAATTACTGCTGACAGCATTTGCAGAGATTGCCACTTCCCCCAGAATCGGGATTTGCAATGCGCGTCTTTTGAGGTTAGATCGATGACTCAATCAAGGTGCTTTGAGCATCCCAGCACCAGCTAGCGATCCTAAATG
Source organism: Synechococcus elongatus PCC 11801 (assembly GCF_003846445.2). Taxonomy (NCBI): domain Bacteria; kingdom Bacillati; phylum Cyanobacteriota; class Cyanophyceae; order Synechococcales; family Synechococcaceae; genus Synechococcus; species Synechococcus elongatus. Next base: position 1,534,114 of record NZ_CP030139.2, read on the forward strand.
CTGATCATTTAACTGTGCGTAAGGCTCCGATTGTTGCTGGGTGCCGGGATCATTGCGCGATCGTGCAGGCATTCATTAGCCATCGCCTTGGGCCGCTTCCGGTTGATTCAATTTCGACAGTGCGATCCCTTCTAGCGGAGTCAAGTTTTGCTCAGACAACTGGAAGCCCAGGGATGATATTGCCAAAATGACCGCTCCAACCTCGCAGTGCTTTACATTTCTTGTCCGGCACGACAGCTGTCTTCGGTTTTTACTCAGCACTCTAAAAGAAACCTTAGGGCTCATGATCGCTATGAGGTCAAGGATTCTAGTCTGATCAATAGAGTGTGCGCTGATCTTTAGGTCAGCTGGTGTGTGTGGGGAACTGGTTCATCGTCGTCTCAACCGAACAGACTCATGCGCCCCTTTCTTCCTTGCTGTTTGTCGGCCTTAACCCTATCGCTGTTTACCACCCTGACGGCCTCAGTCGCGCTAGCGCAAACGATTCCAATTCAAAGTCCCGTCCGACGCTTGGAAGGACAATTCAACACCACACCGGTACTGCATTCCAATCAGCCAGAAATTGTCCGGTCTGAAGGCATTCTGATTGATACAGGGCCAGGCGTCGGCCATGTCAGCGGATCTGATCTCAATCGGGCTCCCGCTGGTTTACGGACAATTCCCAATCCGACCTATGCCTTCAATGGCCCATTTGGATTGCACTTGCATCACGTCTATCGTCCCAGTGACACAACCAAATTCGGTGGGGTGCGCGATCGTGGTTTGCTCTATGTCGGGGTGATTGCTACTAATTTCAGTGATCAGCCCGTCCGCCTTGGCTTTCAAGAAGGCAGCCTGAACACGTCGTTTGAGAGTCCTTTTTTCACCCAAACCTTGGGGGTCTTTCCCAACAGTCGCCTGAACTATAAATCCGGTCCAGGGGATGCGGCTGCTCTGTCCTTGTTGGCCGGGAAACGCGACTGGCGCTTGCCTGCTGCCCTCGTCCTGCCACCGCGATCACGGAGTTTACTCTTCTCCTTGCCGATCGCGGCACGGGGATCCGCCACTGTATTAGCGCGGGGTTTCAGTGAGGGTCCAGTTCACTTTGCGGTAGTCGCCACCGATCACAACCCTGACCCCAATGCCTTTTTCTCTGTCCTCGATCGCCGCATCCTTGCGGAAGGTCGCACCTATCTCGCGGATCTACAGCAAATTCATCATCGCCAAGTCTTTAGCCGAGTTGGCGGCGTTGCCCAGGGCGATCGCTACGAGGCCAATGTCGAGGCTAATCTTCAGCAACCGCTGCATGTGCCGCTGACAACAACTTGGAAGAAACACTTTGGCACTCAGGAATTGCAAGCCAATGCGCTCCTGACGCGAATGCCCGATTCCGCTCTTGAAAACATTGGCACCTACGGTGTTGAGTATGTCCTCAACTTCCGGTTGCGCGGACAAGGAATGCAGCGACTCCTCTTCAGCACCCTGCCAGAGGCCAACAATTTCCTCGCCTTCCGTGGCACCTTGCGCATCGACTTTCAGGGGCAAACCGACTACGTCCATCTGGCGCAGCGATCGGGAACCACCGATACGCTCTATCAGTTCCAGATGCCCCCGTCTGGTGAGGCTGACTTACGGGTGAGTCTGGTCTATCCACCGGATTCCACTCCGGGGCATTTGCTTAGCATTGTGCCCGAGTCGGACTATGCCCGCTTGATGCCCGGAACCTTACCGGTCAGCGCTGCGCTGAGCTCACCCTTGGTACCGCTGATTCCTTAAGACGCGATCGCCACTGAGGCGGGGTTGCTTGAATGGCCTCGCCTTTTGGCACCATGTCATGGGGACGATGGATAGTCATGCTGACCGATTGGCACTCACTCTGGGATAGCGATCGCTCGAAAGTAATCGGGAGATACTGGAGGCTGTGCTGTGATTGCCCTTGGAGCTGACTGTGCAGCTGACGAAAGGATTTGAAGTCGAAGTCTACACTGGCACCCCCGATGGGCAGATCGTTGGTCTTTCCGATCGCATCTGTAGCGATTTGCAGGGTTTTATGCGGGAGCCTGACAACCGCAATGTCGAATACACGACCCCGCCACGCCCCTGCTATGACCGACTTCTCTTAGATCTCTTAGAACCGCGTCGACGCCTGCGCACCTATCTCCAACAGCAGGGCGGCTACACCTTGATTCCAGGCAGCACCCTTGCCCTATCGGGGAGCGATCGCTTCTACCGCTCCGACCCCACCAACCCCTATCACGACTTCATCGAAAAGACCTACGGCACCACTGTGGTGACCGCCAGCATTCATATCAATATTGGTTTGAGTGATCCTGAAACGATCCTCAAAGCCTGCCGCTTGGTTCGGCTCGAGGCTCCACTCTATCTAGCTCTCAGTGCCTCTTCGCCTTTCTTGAACGGACAGGTCACGGGTTCCCACTCCAGTCGTTGGCAGTTATTCCCCAAGACGCCGTCTGAAGTGCCGCTCTTTGAAAGCCATGCCCACTTCATCCGCTGGACCGAAGATCAGCTGGCGGTAGGCAGTATGCAAAACGTGCGTCATCTCTGGAGTGCTGTGCGCCCCAATGGCGACCGCCGTCCCTACAAAATCAATCGACTGGAGCTGCGGATCTGCGATCTGGTCGTCAATCCGCTGGATCTGTTGGCCATTACCGCACTCCTCGAAGCCCGTATTCAACAACTCTTGGAACAGCCGAATCTCGATCCTTTAATTGCTAGCCAACTGACCCCTGCAGAACTCGTGCAACTGAGCGATGCCAATGAAGTCGCGGCAGCACGGCATAGTCTGGATGCAACTTTGCAGCACTGGCAAGATGGTCGCGCGATCACGGCTCGTGACTGGATTGAAAGTCTCTACGAAACGGTGTTTCCTCTGGCGAAGACTCGAGGCTATAGCTGCTTCTTGCTACCGATTCAGCGCCTACTGCGGGACGGCAACCTTGCACAGCAGTGGTTGCGACAGGTCGAAGCCGGAGCCACACCTGAAGCGGTGATGGTTGAGGCGATCGCCACAATGGCTGCCGAAGAACAGGAACTGGCTGAGAAGATCTACGGGGTTGCCTGCTCGGTTTCGTAAGAGGCCTAGCCATAAATCGGCGATCGCTTCTTCCAGCGACAGAGCCCTTCACTGCTGCGAGTCTGAATTAAGGCACTGGCCGGTTCTGTGTCCAGTCAGACGTAGTGCGGTCTGGGAATCCACCTAGAATGAATTACTGCCAGAACGCTCGAATTGCCATGAGTGCTGCCCTCCAGTCATCCGACGATGCTTTCCGAACCGTGACCAGCGAAATTGCCACGGATTTGGATCTGTCGTCTCCGCTGGAGTTTTACCTCCGTCACCGGCTCACCGTGGTGGAAGAGCTCTGGGAGGTGGTGCTGCGCCAGGAGTGTGGCCAAGAACTCGTCGACATTCTGACCCAGTTGCGTGATCTCACCTCACCGGAAGGACAAGCGCCCGAAGTGGGTGGCGAAGCACTGGTACAGGTGATTGAGACCCTGGAACTGGGCGATGCGATTCGGGCAGCGCGGGCTTTTGCGCTCTATTTTCAGCTGATCAATATCGTTGAGCAGCACTACGAGCAAACCCAATATCAGCTTGCCTACGAGCGATCGCGACTAGAGCCACTGCCCGAACCGGATGAAAGTCCCGATGCACTCCATCCGATTGAAATTCCTCAGCATCAACTCGATCCGTTTGCAGCAGTTATTCCGCTTAATCAGGATCCGGCAACCTTTCAAACGTTGTTCCCTCGCCTGCGGCAACTCAACGTTCCGCCGCAGATGATTCAAGACCTAACCGATCGCCTCGATATTCGGCTGGTCTTCACCGCTCACCCCACGGAAATTGTCCGCCACACAATTCGCGATAAACAGCGGCGCATTGCCTACCTACTGCACCAGCTCGATGAACTAGAAGCTGGTAAAAATCGTGGGCTGCGTGAGCTCGAGATTCAAAATATTCGCCAGCAGCTCACAGAGGAAATTCGCCTGTGGTGGCGCACGGACGAGTTACATCAGTTCAAGCCAACGGTCTTGGACGAAGTCGACTATGCCTTGCACTATTTCCAAGAAGTCCTCTTTGACGCCATTCCCCTGCTCTACCAACGCTTCCGACTCGCGCTGCAGGGCACCTTCCCCAATCTGCAGCCCCCCCGTTACAACTTCTGTCAGTTTGGCTCCTGGGTCGGGTCCGATCGCGATGGCAACCCCGCGGTAACTTCTGCGGTCACGTGGCAGACAGCTTGCTATCAGCGTAGCCTTGTCCTCGACCGCTACATTACGGCGGTGGAGCATCTGCGCAATGTGCTCAGCCTCTCGATGCACTGGAGCGAAGTGCTGCCGGAGCTGCTCAGCTCTCTTGAGCAGGAGAGCATGCTCTTCCCCGAAACCTATGAGGAGCTAGCCGTCCGCTATCGCCAAGAACCCTACCGGCTCAAGCTCTCCTACATTCTGGAACGCTTGCACAACACCCGCGATCGCAATACCCGTCTCCAGCAACAGCAGGAAAAAGAGGCCACACCGCCCCTGCCGGAGTATCGCGATGGCACACTGTACCAAACGGGTGCTGCATTCCTCGAAGATCTGCAGCTGATTCAGCGCAACCTCGAACAGACAGGCCTAAGCTGCTACGAACTTGAAAAGCTGATCTGTCAAGTCGAGATCTTTGGCTTTAACTTGGTTCATCTCGACATTCGTCAGGAGAGTTCGCGTCACTCCGATGCCATCAACGAAATCTGTGAATACCTGCAGATTTTGCATCAGCCCTACAACGAGCTGAGTGAGGCAGAGCGGACGACTTGGTTGGTGCAAGAACTGCAAACCCGTCGGCCTTTGGTGCCTGCCCGCATGCCCTTCTCGGAGGCGACCCGAGAGGTGATTGAAACCCTGCGGATGGTCAAGCAACTGCAGGAAGAGTTTGGCGAAGCAGCCTGCCAAACCTACATCATCAGCATGAGTCGCGAACTGAGCGACCTGCTCGAAGTGCTTTTGCTGGCCAAGGAAGTAGGACTGTACGACCCTGTCACCGGCAAGAGTTCGCTCCAAGTAATCCCGCTGTTTGAAACGGTGGAGGACTTGCAGAATGCACCGCGGGTGATGACCGCGCTATTTGAGTTACCCTTTTACACCCGTCTTAATCCCACTCAGGCAGAACCCCTGCAAGAGGTGATGCTGGGTTACTCAGACAGCAATAAGGACTCGGGTTTCCTCAGTAGTAACTGGGAAATCCACAAGGCCCAGAAAGCACTGGGCACCGTAGCTCGCGATCACCACGTCAAACTGCGCATCTTCCATGGGCGTGGCGGATCCGTAGGACGTGGTGGCGGCCCAGCCTACGAAGCGATCTTGGCGCAGCCGGGACGGACAACAGACGGTCGGATCAAGATCACAGAACAGGGCGAGGTTTTGGCCTCGAAATATGCCCTGCCTGAACTGGCACTCTATAACCTCGAAACGATTACTACGGCAGTCATTCAGTCGAGCTTACTAGGCAGTGGCTTTGATGACATTGAGCCGTGGAACCAAATTATGGAGGAGCTGGCGGCGCGATCGCGGCGGCATTACCGCTCCTTGGTTTACGAGCAACCTGACCTCGTCGATTTCTTTAATCAAGTGACCCCGATTGAAGAGATCAGTAAGCTGCAAATCAGCTCACGGCCGGCACGACGCAAAACCGGCAAACGCGATCTTGGTAGTTTGCGAGCGATTCCTTGGGTCTTTAGCTGGACCCAGAGCCGCTTCTTGTTGCCCTCTTGGTACGGCGTTGGCACAGCTCTGCAAGAGTTCTTGCAAGAGCGGCCTGAGCAGAACCTCAATCTACTGCGCTACTTCTACGAAAAGTGGCCCTTCTTCCGCATGGTGATCTCCAAAGTGGAGATGACCCTCGCGAAAGTTGATTTGCAGATTGCTCATCACTACGTCCAAGAACTGGCCAACCCCGAAGATCAAGAGCGGTTTGAACGAGTATTTAGTCAAATTGCAGCAGAATTCCAGCTGACCTGTCACTTGGTGCTGACGATCACCAATCACGGTCGTCTACTGGATGGCGATCCAGAACTGCAGCGATCGGTGCAGCTGCGCAACGGGACGATCGTGCCGCTCGGCTTCCTGCAGGTGGCGTTGCTCAAGCGACTGCGGCAGTATCGCCAGCAAACCGAAACAACCGGTTTAATGCGATCGCGCTATAGCAAAGGAGAACTGCTGCGCGGGGCGCTGTTGACTATCAATGGCATCGCCGCTGGGATGCGCAACACAGGGTGAGAAACGGATGACGCAAAACCCCTTGCTGCGCGATCGCAGTCGACTGGTGCGAGTTCGAGTGGCGGTCGGCGATGCCACCGGTGATGAACTTAATCAGCTACTGGTGCTCTGCGGCCAGCCACGCCGCGATCTGCAAAAGTGGGCGATCGCCCTCGACCACACCTTTGTTTGCGTCACTGCTCGCCTACTGACCGATCGCACCCTCGTCGGATTTGTGCGTGCCACCAGTGATGAGTCGCTCAACGCCACGATTTGGGATCTCTGGGTCGATCCACTCTTGCCAGAACCAGACAATATTCGGCAGCGCTTGCTCGATATCCTGTTGCGGGAACTGAAGCGTGAAATTCCCGGCTGCAGTGTTTCTGTCTTTGCACCTGTGCCTGAACAGCCCGCACTGCGTGCCCTCAATTTTGTGCCCGACCCAGGCGGTATTCGTGGAATGACCTACGACGGACTGCAGCACACTGAGTTCTTGGACGCTGATCCAACCGAGCAGACGATTGCGGCAGCTACACCACCACGTCCTGGAATTGAAGGGTCTCTAACGAGCATGGAGGGATTCGAACCCCCGACTCTCAGAACCGGAATCTGATGCTCTATCCACTGAGCTACATGCCCTTGCACCCAAAATCATAGCACTGAGGCTGCTCTGCTAAGCTGTCTGGGCCTTGGCAGCGCTGCGATCGCGATGTTCTTGCATAGCCTTCATCTTCAACACTTCCGCAACTATCGCGATCAAACGGTGCAGTTCCAAGCCCCGAAGACGATTCTGCTGGGGGAGAACGCTCAGGGCAAAACAAACCTCCTTGAAGCAGTCGAATTGTTCTCGACTTTGCGATCGCACCGCGTCAGTCGCGATCGCGATTTAGTCCAAAGCGGCGCAGCTTCCGCGCTGTTGACAGCGGTGGTGGAGCGCGACAGCGGCGAGCAACAGCTACAACTGCAGCTGCAGCACCAGGGACGTCGGCGCGTGCAGCGGGATGGCGAAGTCCTGCGGCGGCAGCTCGATCTTCTGGGCTCTCTCTGCAGTGTTCAATTTTCCTCCCTCGATCTGGACCTCGTGCGGGGTGGCCCCCAGCAACGTCGCGACTGGCTCGATCGCCTGCTGATTCAACTGCAGCCGGTCTACGCCCATCTGCAACAGCAATACGGGCGGGTGTTGCGGCAGCGCAATGCCCTGCTGCGGCGATCGGAATCCTTGGATCTGGCCTTACTCAACCCGCTCAACTGGCAACTGACGCAGCTTGGGGTTCACATCATGCGGCGGCGATCGCGGGCGATTCAACGCTTAGCCCCGTTGGCGACCCACTGGCACCGGGAGATCAGTGGCCAACGGGAGCAACTGGTGGTGACTTATCAGCCCAACGTGCCAGTCCCCGATGACCCAGAGGCAGCGACGCTGTGGCAAGAGCAGATGCTGGCGCAGATCGAAGCTCGTCGTCCGGCAGAAGCAGCCCAACGGACCAGCCTTGTTGGGCCCCATCGTGATGATCTCAGCCTGAGCATCGATGGTACAGAAGCTCGTTTGCAGGCGTCGCAGGGGCAGCAACGCACCCTCGTGTTATCGCTCAAGCTGGCGGAGCTAGAGTTAATCGAAGCCGTCTTGGGCGAACCACCCCTGCTGTTGCTCGATGATGTCTTGGCAGAACTGGATTTACGGCGACAGCAACAGCTGCTGGAAGCGATCGCTAACCGTTTTCAGACGCTGATTACCACCACCCACCTCTCAGCGTTTGATCCGACTTGGGTGCAGACAGCTCAAATCCTTACGGTTCAGTCGGGTCACTTGCAGTCTGAAGCGGCGTTGCCGGTCCCAAGCAGCGTGTCCCTCCATAGGTCCCCGGATAGTTAAGACGACGTTCGAGGCAGGCAAAGACTTGGCTGAGGGCTTGGGCTTCACTGTTGAGCTGGTAGGACCAGAGCAACAGGGCAAACTGTAGCAGTCCTAAGAGGCCAACACTCCACCGCAGGCGTCGCTGCCGCGTGGTTACAGGCCGGGAGAACTTGCTGCCCGCTAGCCGGGGGGGACGGCCTGACTGCGATCGCAGTCGAGGCTGCTTCTGAGGGAGCGATCGCGGTTTCATTGCCGAATTTGGGGCAGGGTGGTCACAGCTTTGCTGGCTTCAGCTTCTGGGTTGAAGCGCTGCCACAGCCACCAGCCCCCCCCCACAATGGCTCCAGCCACGATGATGATCAAGAGCAGTTCTCCCACCGTTAATCCTTGGGTCGATCCTGAACGGAAGGCGAGTGGTCGAAGGGGCATGACAGCTCCGTGTGGCAATTGTCGCAGCCATTAAACCACGGCGATCGCAATCGCGGTCAAACCAAGGCTGTCGCTAGGATTCGTGGGATTTCATAAATCCCCTATGATGAGAGACCGAAGACCTGTTGGCAGCTGCCAATGGGCCTTTTCACTAGCACAGGAGTTGTGTGTCCGATGACCTCGTTCTACCTCGAGCAAGAAACCTTTGAGCCGCCAGGAGCTGTTGGAACCCACTGCATTTTGGAGCTCTATGGCTGTCCAGCCGAGCTGCTCAATGATGCCGACCAGATCCAAGCCAATTTGCGAGCTGCTGCGACCCAAGCAGGGGCAACGCTCTTACAGGAAACCTGCCACCGTTTTGAGCCTCAAGGGGTCACAGCATTGGCTTTGCTCGCTGAATCCCATATTTCAATTCATACTTGGCCTGAATCTGGCTACGCTGCCGTCGACGTGTTTACCTGCGGCAGTCATACTCAGCCAGAAACTGCCTGCCAATACTTAGTCGAAGCCTTTCGATCGCGACAATACACGCTGCACTCTTTGCGACGACAACCCCCCGCTTCAATTCGGGAAGTCAGTCGCGAGCCTGTTGCTGTCTAAATATCCATTGCACAATTCATGGCTACCCACCCCTGCTGACCGGTTGGTCGCGGGGTTTTTTTGTCTTTGGGCGGCAAGGGTCGATTCCAGTACCAAACTGGTCGGTAGCTGATCAGGCGGGACGAGGTACGGCGCAAAATTGAGCCGCCATCGCACCCGCTGAGCAGTCCTCGAATGCTCCTGTGACCATTTCTACAGAAAATAACCTTGAAAAAGCAGTCGCCATAAGACTTTAGACCTTCCGCTTCAAAAAAGAGTGCTGTATTATTTGCGAGACCCGCTCAAATCTACTTCTCATCATGAATAAGGGTGAACTCATCGATCAGGTGGCAGTACGGACTGGCCTGACAAAAGTGCAAGTTGCCGCCGCGATTGATGCCTTGGTCGACGTCATTGTCGATACCGTGGTCGAAGGTGAAAAAGTGTCAATTCTAGGCTTTGGTGCCTTCGAAGCACGGGAGCGCTCCGAACGTCAGGGCCTCAATCCTAAAACGGGTGACAAGATTTTGATCCCTGCCAAGAAAGTTCCAGCATTCACCGCTGGCAAGCTTTTCAAGGATCGTGTCCAAGGCTAGAACTGCGATCGCGATCGCATCAAAATGGGGAGAAATTGTGATGTTTTCTCCCCATTTCTTTTGTCAATCTGACTCAGAATTTGTAATCCACAATACGCCGTTAGGCGTGCAGACGCCGCCACGAATTATCGTAACGACCGCGGAAATAGTTGAGTAATTCTGGGGCATTGAGTCGAGAAGCAACGAGCTCACGCGCTTGGGGCGAACTCGTGTTCCAAGGATTCGGGTTCCGTTTTTGGCTGTTGGCAGTAACATCGAGCTGATCGTGCAACTCGGCATCGAGCTTGGAAAGCTTAGTCATAGCGAAAACGCGTCCAGCAGGGCAATCTCAATCCTAGGAAGTTGCGATCGGTGGACTCGCCTCTGTTGCAGCTCTGCGATAGTTCGCAGTAATGCTTCTTCTACGCAAGAGCGACCACTCACTCCTCATTCACTCGCAGAAAGAGGATCGTCAACTAGCTGAACAGTCCCAGTTGTTCAGTTGCGATCGCGGCATCCGATAGCTCAGACGGTGGACTCAGGCGGCGGGGTGAGTTGCTACGCCGTAATCCGACAGCGATCCGGCTGTGTTTTTCAATTTGACCCATCACCTGCCGCGCTCGAGTAATGACCTCGCTGGGTAAACCTGCAAGCCGCGCTGCTTCAATGCCGTAGGAGCGATCGGCTCCTCCAGGCTGAACTTGGTGCAAGAAGACAATGCGATCGGGTAGCTCTTTGACAGTGACTTGAAAGTTGGCAACGTTATTGAGCAGTCCCGAGAGTTCATTGAGCTCGTGGTAGTGGGTCGCAAAAATCGTGCGGGCTTGGATCTCGCTGGCGAGATATTCAGCCACGGCCCAGGCAATCGAAAGGCCATCAAAGGTTGCGGTGCCACGACCAATTTCATCCAATAAGACCAGCGATCGCGCTGTAGCGTGGTTGAGGATGTTGGCGGTTTCGTTCATCTCGACCATGAAGGTCGATTGACCGGTCGCCAGATCATCGACAGCTCCAACACGGGTGAAGATGCGATCGCAAATCCCAACTTGCGCGTTCTTCGCCGGAACGAAACTGCCGATCTGAGCCAGCAGTTGAATTAAGCCGACTTGGCGCAGGTAACAGCTTTTGCCACTGGCATTAGGGCCAGTCAGCACAATCAGATCAGGCCCGCGATCGCTGCCGAGACTACAGCTATTGGGCACATAAAAGCCGCTCGGTAGCGCCTGCTCCACGACGGGATGGCGACCATCCTGAATTACCAGCTGGCGATCGTCGCAGATCTCAGGGCAACAGTAGTTTTGATAGACCGCTACCTCTGCCAAGGCAGCCAAGACATCAGCTGCTGCTACAGCAGTCGCGATCGCGCGAATCGTTTCGACATGATGACTGACTTCGCTGCGCAGCCCCAGGAAGAGGTCGTACTCCAATTGGTTGAGGTCGGTTTGGGCATTGAGGATGCGACTTTCCCGCTCTTTCAAGTCCGGCGTGATGAAGCGCTCTTCGTTGGTCAGAGTTTGGCGGCGAATGTAGTGATCGGGGACTTGATCCGCTTTACTGCGACTGAGGCTGAGGTAGTAGCCAAAGGTTTTGCTGTAGCCAACTTTGAGGCTGTTGATGCCGGTGGTCGCACGTTCACTTACTTCGAGGCTGGCAATCCACTGGCGATCGCTCTCCACCTGTTGCCGCAACTCATCCAGTGCGATGGAAACGCCCGGTCGGATCAGTCCGCCTTCGGTAAGCTGCAGCGGTGGCGATTCGACTAAATGCTGCTGGAGGCGATCGCCCAACTGTTCTAGTTCCGGCGGGACTTGCTGCAACTGCGCCAGCAAGGGTGATTGGGCGCGATTGAGTAACTGCGCTAGCTCCGGCAACCGCAGCAATGACTCTGCCAACGCCAACAGATCGCGGGCATTAGCAGTACCGGCTCCCGCTCGACCCGACAGTCGTTCGAGGTCGTAGATTTTCTGCAGCAGCGATCGCAGATCCTGCCGAAGTCGCCCATCCTGACAGAGTTCTTGAATAGCGGCTTGTCGGTTGCGAATCGCCTCGGGATTGAGCAAAGGCTGCAAGAGCCAGCGGCGCAGCAACCGCCCGCCCATGCTGGTCATCGTGCGATCAAGCGCCCAGAGCAGCGAGCCGTGGAAGCTACCATCCCGCTGGGTTTGGGTGATCTCTAAATTGCGGCGAGTTTGCTGATCAAGGATCAAAAACTCCGTTAGCGAATAGGTGCGCGGCTTTTGCAACGGGGCGAGGCTTTCCCGCTGGGTTTCGGCTAAGTAATCGAGCAGCCCACCGGCAGCACGGATCGCCAAGGGCAATTGCTCACAGCCGCAGCCTTCCAGCGATCGCAGTTGGAAATGTTCCAGCAACCGCTGCCGCGCCTCATGCAACTCAAACGGCATGGGCGATCGCAGGGCGTAGCAAAAGGAATCCGGCAAGCAATCCGGAATCTGCTGTGGCTTGGACTGCCCCGGCCGTAGCAATCCGGCCAAATCGGGAGCGGCACTGGGGAACAGCACTTCCGACGGTTGCAGGCGATAGAGTTCCTGGGTCAGTCCGTCTAGGCCACTGCTTTGGCTCGTCCAATAGTCGCCGGTGGAGCTATCTGCGTAGGCCAGCCCCCAATGCTCTCCGGCAATGACGACTGCCGCCAAAAAGTTATTACGGCGCGCCTGCAGCATTCCTTCTTCGAGGATGGTGCCCGGCGTGATGATCCGAGTGATTTCGCGGCGGACGAGCGGTCCTTGGGCTTGAGCTGCGGTTTCAACCTGATCGCAAATGGCGATCGCGTAGCCTTTCTCGACTAACTGGCTGGCATAGCGATCGAGGGCGTGATAAGGAATGCCCGCCATTGGCACCCGCCCGACTTCTTTGCCGGCTTCCTTGCTGGTTAGCACCAACTCCAGCTCGCGAGCGACTACGATCGCATCCTGAAAAAAGCATTCGAAGAAATCGCCCATGCGATAGAGCAGGATCTGCTGCAAATGCTGGTCCTTGACCTCGGCATAATGCTGCATCATCGGCGTCAGGCGATCGCGTTCGACCTGACGGTGGTCCGCATAGCGCACCTCATGTTTGGCCAAATGCTCTGGAAGATCAGAAGTCGTCATGCGTTGTAGCTAATAAGGCCAGCCATCGTAGGGCACCTGCATCCGTTCCCCCCAATAGAGGCGAATGGTTTGGACGGGAACACCGGCGCGATCAACTGGCACATCCGCCAGCCATTCAATCTTCTCAAAGTAACGCTCGATGCTCTGCGGCCATTCCTCCTGAAAGCGCTCAGTCGTCCAAAGGACAGCATTTTTCTCCAGCCAATCCTCAGGGTTTGACCAGAAGGCAAAACCACGAGGGTCGGTGCCAAACAGTGTGAAAGGCTTGGGCACGAGCGGATCGATCGCCAAGGCAAAGTAGCCCGGCAAGAAAAACTGATTGGAAGCGTAAAAGTCGGCGGCTTTGAGGCGTGCCAGTAACTCGGGCCGTTCCGCGATCGCCGCTCGAATCTGATCCGGTTGCAGCAGCTCCGTCGAGCCATCGTCATAGGCCGGAATCAGCGGCAATCCCAAAGGGCTACCCGGACTTTGCAGCCAGCCCCAGCGCACTTGCCCAACCGCCAAGCTGCTCAGGAGCACCACTGCAATCGCCGAACCCACCAGCCAGCGTTGTAGACGGCGCGACTTGGGATGGATTTGGAACCATTCGACAGTCAGGGCCGCCAACAGCAGGGTCGCGAACCAGTAACCAGGCATCGTCCAAGTCGGCAAGATCGGAATGCGGCCGCCCAGCACCGTAAACAACAGCACGATCGGCGCACTCAGCCAGAGCAAAAAGGCGTAGCGCTCGTTGCGTTGACTCTCAGCGGGCTGCCGCCAGAGTCGGTAGGCTGCAATGCCCAAGCTGGCAAACAAGGGAATTCCCAAGGTGGGGAAGAGATAGCCAAAGTTGACCAGCAGCGACAGCAGCGCATCACCGATTGAGTAGAAGCGATCGCTCTCTACCCGTCCCGACTGGAAGCGCAGCGAAATCCAGTCCTGTTGACCATTCCAAATCAGCAGCGGCAGCAAGCAAATGACAAAGGCAATCGCCCCCAGCCAGAACCAACGACTGCGAAAGACAACACGGTGGCGAGCACTGGTCAGACAAAAGCCTACAAACCCAGCACCCAAGACAAAGGCATGGTACTTGCTCAAGCAGGCGAGCCCCAGCGCCACACAGATGCCAATCAGGCGGGGACTGGGCTGATAGGGACCTTTGGTGAAAAACTCGATCGCCCCTAACCAAGCGGCCACGGTTGCGAACAGGACCAGCGGGCCATCCGGCAGCACCAAGATTCCCGCTCCGACCTGCATAATCGGCGCGATCGCCGCGATCGCCATGGCCACGAGTCCCACCCGTTCCGAAAACAGGCGGGATCCGATCCGATAGATCCCCACCAAGGCCAAGCTGAACATGCCCAGCGTCGCTAACCGCAAGCTGAAGGCTGAGGCACTGCCCAGCAACGCGGTTCCAATTGCCGCACTGACCCCCACAGCAGCCGGATGGTCGAAGTAACTCAGCGCAGGATGCTGAGTATAGAGGTGGTAATAAACCTCGTCATAGCCGGAGGGCAGCACCCAAGCTACCAGAGTACGAAACAGCAGGCTGAGTCCCAAAATAACTGCAGCCCAGCGGTCGGAAGCGCGCACAAAAATTCCCTTGTTCAGCAAAAAAATGTAACAACAGTCAGGCCCGCCCTATTCTCGCTGCTGTTGGCTCTCGCAGTTTATGGGAAGATGGCAAGCAAACTTGCCGATTATCGGCTCAGAGCAGAGGTCTTGAATTTTTGCTCCTCAGCGGCCTAGGCAAGCTTCGGTGTTGTCGATACAGACTGCTGCAAAACTGGGAGACTTGCGATGGTAATCCTCTTCCAACTGGCACTGCTGTTGCTGGTGGTAATGTCCTTTGTCTTGATCGTGGGCGTGCCGGTGCTGTATGCCACCAATGGCGATCGCGTTCAGTCCAACCGTCTGATCCTCTTGGGTGGACTCGCTTGGACTGCTCTGGTGATCCTCGTGGGCGTCCTGAACTACTTCGTCGTCTAAACCAACGCTATGGCCGTCTTTGAAGGCAGTTTTGTCAATGCCAGTCAGTTCCGGCTGGCCGTGGTCATTGGCCGGTTCAATGATCTCGTCTGCGAAAAGCTCTTGGCAGGTTGCCAAGACTGCCTCAAGCGGCATGGCGTGGATCCTGATCCGCAAGGCACACAGGTTGACTATGCCTGGGTGCCGGGTAGCTTTGAAATCCCCTTGGTAGCCCGCCAGTTGGCGCTCACGGGTCGCTACGACGCGATCATCTGTTTGGGTGCCGTCATTCGCGGCCAAACGCCCCACTTTGACTACGTGGCTAGCGAAGTCGCAAAAGGGGTGGCAGCAACCAGCTTGCAGACTGGCGTCCCAATCGCCTTTGGAGTGCTAACGGTAGACAACCTGCAGCAAGCCTTGGAGCGTGCCGGTATTAAGAGCAACTTGGGCTGGAATTACGCCCTCAGTGCTCTCGAGATGGCAAGTCTGATGCATCAGATTCGTTCGGTCAGCGGCGAAACCCCTCGGCAAAGTTTGCCTCTAGCCGCCTCGACCAATAATTTTTAAGCCAATCTTCAAAAAAGCTTGACAGCCCACAAAATTTTTGGCTTAATAAAAATCACCGGTTTTCCGGTTTGCGGGTATAGCTCAGTGGTAGAGCGTCACCTTGCCAAGGTGAATGTCGCGCGTTCGAATCGCGTTACCCGCTTCCAAAAACAGTAACTCCAATCTATCCAGAGCAGTCTACTGTTCGTTCAGGTGAGGGTTTTGAGGATTGGACAGTGTTCAGAATCACAGAGACCGCTACCCTAGGAAAGCGACAACGACTTTGGTTGTCGTGATGTCTGGAACGTTTGGCAATCACAAGAATGGCAGCACCCGCTCGGGCATTTGTCTACCAGGCCTATCAAGCTGCTAATCAACTGGCACGCACGAAGCCTCTTGTGCGCAGTCAGGCGCTCCAAGCTATGGCTCAAGCCATCGATGCGGCCCGCGATGACATCCTAGAAGCCAACACGCTGGACTTAGAGGCTAGCCAAGACAGCGACATTCCTGACCTCTTGCGGCGCTGGCTCAAGCTGACCCCCGGCCGTCTCGATCGCACCGTGGAAATCCTCGATCGCTTGAGCGTGCGATCCGATCCGATTCAGCAGGTAATGCGGGCGAGTTTTCAGCACGAGCATAGTCAGGCCTACAGTCAGCTCATGCCGCTCGGCGTGATTGCCTTTGTCTACGAAGCCCTGCCAGAGCTGGCAGCGATCGCCACAGGACTCTGTCTACGGGTGGGCAACAGCATTCTGCTCAAAGGAGGGACGGAGGCCGTCCACACCAATCAGGCGATCGTGTCCGTTATGCAAGAGGCATTGGAGTCGACGGAGCTACCGACTACCAGTCTGATTCTGCTGCCCGAGGATGATCCAGACACTAGTTTGTCGGCCCTAGTGACCCAAGATCAGTGGATTGACCTCGTCATTCCCTACGGACGACCTGAGCTGGTGCAGCAGGTGGCGCGACTTGCAACGGCACCTGTGCTGCGCACCAGTATGGGCAACTGCTATCTCTACTGGGCCAGTGGTGGTGAGCTGGAAACGGTGCGCTGGATGATTCTGGATAGCCATGCCAGTGAACCGGATGCAGTCAATGCGATCGAGAAGGTGTTGATCGATCGCGACTGCAACATCAGCAAGCTGACTGTGTTGATGGATAGCCTCCGCGGCAAGGGCTTTACGCTGAAAGGCGATGAGGAATTGGCGCAGGAGATGCCCGATCTAGAACTGGCTAGCCATGAAGATTGGTCGCGGCCCTTCCTTAGTCGCACAGTTGCTTTTAAGCGTGTCGCTGGCCTAGAAGCCGCGACTGACTGGATCAACACCCACAGCAGCGGTCATGCCGACAGCATCGTGACGGACTCCTATGAGGATAGTCGTGCCTTCAGTCGCGAACTGAATAGTGCCATGGTGCACGTCAATGCCTCGCCGCGCTTTAGCCGTAGCCCACGCCACAGCAATGAAATTGCGCTGGGCATGAGTAATCAAAAGGGCTATCGCCGTGGGCGGATCAATTTGGAAACCTTGACGACGATCAAGCAAGTTGTCCTCGGTTTGGGGCAGTAGGTTGGCATGGCCAGCGGCTGGACCCTGTTGGCAGGCTTTGCGGGTGGTTTGACAATCGCCAGCCTGTTTCAAAGTATTCGTGACCTATCGCAGCCAGCGATCGCAGTTCCTTCAGCCGAGGCAGCAGCTCCCCCCGATTCTCCTGGCACTGCTGCAGACCCCCTGAATCCCGATCTTGAACAGCGTCTTCTCAACGCTGAGTTACAGACCACGTTGGCAGAGTTTCAAGCCGGTTATCTTGCCCGAGCAGCGCATGAGTTGCGATCGCCCCTCAGCACACTGATGAGCCTGAATCAGTTGATTCTGGCGGATCTGTGCGAAAGCCCGGCTGAGGAACGGGCAGCCGTGCAGCGATCGCAGATCGCCGCGAAACGACTGCTGCAGTTACTTGACCAGTTGATTGTTGTCTCTCAATGGCAGAGTGGGCGGCTACCCCTTCGGCCTGAACCCCTCGCGATCGCCCCAGTGCTGACGCGATTGCAAACAGTGTTGCAACCGATCGCCTCTGGACGGAACCTTGTCCTGCACTGGCCAGAGAACTGGGCTGACCTGCCCTCTGTGATCAGCGATCGCCAAGCCTTAGAACAGTGCTTGCTGCATTGGTTACAAGCTGCGATCACGGCACCGGGCTGCACGCAAGTGACTTTTCAGATTCATCCGCAAGCAGCAGATGTTGTGTTTGACATTGACCACGACAGTCCCGCTTGGTCAGAGACACTCGCCCTTACCCAAAATCGAACAGAGCAAGGACTCGAAGTCCTGATGGGTCAACAGCTTCTAACACTGCTCCAAGGCCAGTTGGAGCTACTGACCACTGAATCAGGGCGATCGCGGTTACGGCTGCGGTTGTTGGGGGGGCTGGCGATCGCGCCGTTGAGTGGATCGGTTTTGGTAGCGGAGCAAGCCGTAGCCCCCGCCGATCAGGATCAGGAAAAGGGGGCTGTAGGCCAAGACCCAAACACCGACGACCAAGAGACCGCGCACGAGCAGTAACACCGACTGCGAGGACTGTCGCCAAGCGGTTTCCAGCTCAGGGGCGAAGGCAGGTAATGCGGTCTCGCCAAGAATTTGGGGCTGGAATTGCAGGGTAATTGTCGAATAGGCAACGCGAGTGCGGAGGTTGAGCTGCTCGGCTTTGAGTTGTTCAATTTGCTCCCGTGTACTGCTTAATCGCTCGGTAATTTTCAAAACGTCTTCGACCTTGGTGGCGCGATCGAGGATGGATTGGAGGGCTCGCTCTGTCCGTTCTAAATTGCTGAGTCGTGCCTGTAGATCCGTCAGTTGTCGTGCGACGTCTTCAGCCTGAACATTGACGTTATCGACGCGCCCGAGGGCTCGAAAGGCTGTGATCGCAGCATCTAGACGATCAGCTGGAATCCGAGCTTGGAGAGTCGCACTAGGGGCTTCACCAGTCGTTTCGTTCTGCTGCAAAACATCGCCGTTTTCACGCCTCACGATCGCCTCAGCAGCTTGAACTGCTTCCCGAATATCGTTAACGGCCAAGCGCATCGTGGCGGTTTTGGCGAGCTGTGGCCGAGGGGCAGCGGGGCGAGGTGCCTCATTCGTAGCTCCATCTTGGGTAGCTTCGGGAACGGCAAGAGCTGGAGTGCTGGCGCTGGGAACCGTTGAGACTGAAGAAGAACTATCGCCCTCTGCGCAGCCCCCCAACAAAGCACCACTCGCAGCAAAGAGGGTAACGAGCGACAACGATAGAGAACGCTTCACAGGCCGAGACCTCAAGGAAGTGATCTCAGCCTGACCTAGGTCAATAACGACTGACTAAGGGGTCTGTGGCAGTTCCACAACCTCTGTAATAGGCGATCGCTCGGCGCTGAGATCAGGAGTTTGACAGGAGACGGGCAGCTCTTGGTTGAACAGCACCATCGTCGTGGTGGGATTGACCGAAAAACCGACTTTTTCGTAGAAGCGCTGCTGGTGAGTGGTCATTAGATAGACCCGTTCCGCATGGCTGACATGGGGATGGCTGAGGACAGTTTCAACCAGTTTGCGGCCGATGCCTGCACCCTGAAAATCGGGATGGACAATCACATCCCAAATGGTGGCGCGATAGACGCCATCCGAAGTGGCGCGGGCAAAGCCAATCAGTCGATCGCCGATGTGGGCACTGACAACGGGCTCACTATTGCGAACGGCAATCTGGAGTTGCTCGATGCTGCGATCGCGACCCCAAAAAGCAGTCAGTTCAAACAGGCGGCGCAGTTGCTCAAAGTCCAAACGTCGGGCTGCACTGTGACCACCCCGAAACTCCTCTGGAGCATGGATTTGGTACACAACACGGCTGTTGTTCATAGGAACCTCGAAGGGACTGTCGGCAGCCCGAGAACAGAGTATGGATTCTAACTCTCAGCATAGAGTCCATGCCGAATTTCAGGGCGATCGCCCGAGGCAATCGATAAGCTGGCTCTCAGCACTGCGGTGGAAGCGCGATCGCCCCTAGACTGGGACTGCAATGATTGCTGTCGCTATGCCTCGGCGTTTCTCCTTGTTATTTGCGATCGCTTGTGCGGTCTGTCTGCTACTCGGCAGCGGTCTTGAGCGCCTGCAGGCTGCCACCTATGTTCCGGTGGATACGGTGGACCCCATTCAACCGCGCTACGCCCTGGGCCAGCAGGTCTACCGCGATAGCTGTGGGGGCTGTCATGTGGCATTACCGCCAGAAGTGCTCCCGATTCAAACTTGGCAAATTCTCTTAAGTGAAACGCAGCACTACGGGACGACGCTGCAGCCCCTGGATGTGCCGACCCAGCGACTAGCAGCAAATTACCTGCGAACCTATACGCGATCGCTCGCTGTCGGTGAAACCGTTCCCTACCGCTTGCGCAACTCCAGTCTCTTTCGATCGCTACACCCGCAAGTGAATGTACCAAGCACAGATCTCGTAAATAGCTGTGTGAGCTGCCATCCGGGTGCACCTCAGTTTTCCTATCGCCAACTCTCTCCTGAGTGGCAAAGCGATCGCTGAACCCTTTTTCCTGACAAGTGAAATATTTGCTTGAAGGCTCTGACTAAAATTCAAAGCTACTACTTGCGCTCGTATTCAGTTAGCTAAAGGGCTGGCTAATTCAGTGCTTTTTTCCAAAAATACGACAGCTGTACGCTGTCATCACTATCAATTCTTAATAAGTTTTGGAGCTAACAACTTAGGCAGAAATCCAAAAGTATAGTGGGTGGTTGTTTCATCTCACTCGGCTATGAGTTCCTCCATTGCCAAAAGTGTTCAGAGCCATATTGATGAAACGCCCCCGCGTCCTCTCAGCTCCATGCAGTGGCAAATCTGGAGTTTGGCGGCCATGGGAAAGCTGTTCGAAGGAATGGTGATTTTTATTACTGGAGTTGCAGTTCCATTGATTGAGAGGGACTTCAATCTTTCCTCTGCACTCAACGGCTCTGTTGCAGCAGCAACCCTATTTGGAATCTTGATTGGGGCATCCCTGTTTGGCAACCTGGCCGATCGCTATGGGCGGAAGTTTGTGTTCGTCGTTGAAATGGCAATTTTTACAATTGCGATCGCCCTATCAGCGATAGCTTGGAATGTCTCAGTCTTAATTTTCTTTCTTTTTTGTAGTGGCTTGGCTCTGGGAGCCGATTATCCTACTGCTCATATTATTGTGTCCGAGTCAATTCCTAGTCGATTTCGCGGCCGGATGGTGTTGGGAGCCTTTGCCTTCCAATCGGTTGGCTCTCTAGCTGGCGTTTTAATTGGGTTGCTCGTTTTGCGAGTGTATCCAGAAGTGGGGGCTTGGCACTGGATGTACGCAGCCCTTGTGATTCCGGGAATCCTTGTCTTTTTGATGAGAACTAAACTACCAGAAAGCCCTCACTGGTTGGTCTCTCGAAAACGGTTTGAACTAGCTCATCGGGCTGCTAAAGAATTGCTGCAACGGCCGGTAGCGATTGCTCAAACTCACTCCGATGAGGGGAGGCAAAACTCCAGACTAGGCTACAGAAAATTATTGACACCTCGATATCTAAGAGCGACAGTCCTCGCCTCTTTTCCTTGGTTTCTTCAGGATCTGGCAACCTATGGAATTGGTATTTTTACTCCCACTATTTTGTCGACTCTATTTACAAAAAATCAGCCTAATTTCGTCTTTCAAGACATGATTGCCACGGAAGGATCAGGACTCATTGATCTGTTCTTGCTGATTGGGTTTGCAGTCTCTATCCCCCTAGTCGATAAGGTTGGGCGTATTCCTCTGCAGATCATCGGCTTTATTGGCTGTTTTGTTGGACTTGGCATTGCCTCTCTTTCAGCAGCAAGTATCCCAGAAGGTCATGAACTAAAAATTCTCTTTATTTTTGGTGGATTTATCATTTTTAACTTCATGACCAATCTAGGGCCAAATGCGATGACCTATGTTTTGGCAGGTGAGGTGTTTCCAACAGAAATTCGTGGCGTGGGAGCCGGCTTTGCTGCCTCATTTGCCAAAATTGGTGCGGTGGCTACGGCTTTCTTCTTTCCAATCCTGCGCGAGCAAATTGGGACTGTCTCTCTCCTGTACGGGTTAGCCGCAACATCGCTTTTGGGAGCCTTGGTAACATTCCTGTTTCGGATTGAACCTAATGGCCGAAGTCTGGAAGAATTAAGCGAGAAGCCTTTTGTTTAGTTCTTGACGATCGCTCGAATCGCTATCAATCGATCAGTGTCCATGAGCTTTTCTGGAGAGAGCTTAAATCAAATGATTTAGATGTTATGAATATTGACTCGCAGAGTTGATCTGAATTTTGCTTTGCTTTGACTTGACCCATGATCACGGCTCAACGATCGCTCTGGATTGGGATTGGCTTTCAGCAAGCAGCTACGATCGCAGACTTGCAACAGGCGATCGCTCAAGCCTGTAATCAGATATCGATTCAACCAGAAGCGATCGCTGGCATAGCCAGTCTGAGCCATAAGATTCAGCAACTACAACTACAGGCGATCGCGCAGCAATTTAGCTGGGAGCTACGAGGGTTTTCGGCTGCAGAGTTAGCTGCGATCGCAGTGCCCCATCCCAGTGCAATGGTTGCGGCGCAGATGCAAACCGCGAGTGTGGCAGAGGCTGCTGCTTTGGCAGCGATTCAACCGCAGTCAGGCATCCTACTCTTGCCCAAACAAGTCTTTCGCCTGAACCAAACCGCAATTACGGTGGCGATCGCAGCTCCGAGTCCTGACCCTGCGAGTGCTAGCATCCCGTCAAGTCTTTGAGAGCGGGCATGGCCGATCCACTCCTCGAAATTCGGCAATTGCAGATCAGCTTTGGCGACGCGATCGCCCTACAAGGACTGGATTTGATGGTTCAGCCTGGTGAATCGGTTGGGATTGTTGGCGAGTCGGGGTCTGGGAAATCGGTGGCCTGTTTGGCGATTCCGGGTTTGCTGCCCAAGACGGCCAGCCGCAGTGGGCAGATTGCCTTTCGTTCAGTTTCAGGGCAGCCCAGTCGCGACTTGTTGACGCTGCCAGAACGGGAGTTACGCCAGTTGCGGGGCGATCGCCTCGGCTTCATTTTTCAGGAGCCGATGAGTTCGCTCAATCCAGTCTTTAGCTGCGGCTTCCAGCTGTTAGAAGCGATTCAACAGCATTTGCCGTTGAGTAAGGCGGAAGCGCAGCAACGAGCGATCGCCCTGCTGCAAGAAGTGCAATTGATTCGAGAACCGTCGCAAGCTGCTGCTTTATTTGCCCGCTATCCCCATCAGCTGTCAGGTGGACAGCGCCAACGCTTAATGATTGCGATCGCGCTGGCCGCCAATCCAGATTTGCTGCTGGCAGACGAACCGACGACTGCTTTGGATGCAACGGTTCAAGCTTCCGTCCTGAAGCTCCTACGCCACCTGCAGCAGCAACGCCAGATGGCGATGATTTTTGTCAGCCATGACCTCGGCGTCATCTCCGAGGTGGCCGATCGCGTTGTCGTGCTCTATCGCGGTCAAGTGGTCGAGCAAGGGTTGGTGGCGGATGTCTTGCATCGACCGCAGCATCCCTACACGCAGGGACTTGTTGCCTGTCGCCCACAGATCAATCCCCGCAGTTGCTATCTGCCGACCGTCGCTGATTTTCTGGAAGGCCACACCGAACCGCGATCGCTACCAGCCCGCTCCATCACCGAAGAACCACTGCTACAGATCAAAGATCTCTCAATTACTTATCGAGGACGGGGAACGGCTTTTACGGCGGTGCAAAATCTGTCGCTCTCTCTAACAGCTGGTGCAACTCTCGGTCTCGTCGGTGAGTCGGGCTGTGGCAAAAGTAGTCTCGCCCGCTGTTTAGTCGGCTTGGTGCCGCCGAGTCATGGTGAAATTTGGCTCGATCGCCAACGGCTCAATCCTCGTCTCAACCGCGATCGCCAGCGCCTGCGCCAGAGCATTCAAATGGTTTTTCAAGATCCGGCCGCTGCACTGGATCCCCGCTGGACGGTTGGCGCTGCAATCTTAGAACCGCTTCGCATTGCCAAACGCTTAAGCGATCGCGCTGCTAATCAACGACTACTCAAACACTGGCTGCAGCGAGTTGATTTACCCATCGATATCGGCGATCGCTATCCCCATGAATTTTCTGGGGGTCAACGGCAGAGGATCTGTATTGCCCGTGCACTCGTTCATCAGCCGCGCCTGCTGATTTGTGACGAGTCTGTGTCAGCGCTAGATGTTTCAGTACAGGCGCAGATTCTCAACCTACTGAAGCAACTGCAAGCCGAGCTGGGTTTGACCTACCTATTTATCTCCCACGACCTCGCGGTGGTGCGCTACATGAGCGATCGCATTGTTGTGATGAATCAAGGCCAGCTCGAAGAAGATAGTCCGACAGAACAGCTATTTCAAAATCCACAGTCGAACTATACGCGCCGCTTGATTGCAGCCATTCCGGGCGAAGTCGCTGCCTAATCTTGAGTGGCTAACAGTTTGGCTCCGACTGCTGTGTCTGCCAAGTTTGGTAGAGATCCGGTCGGCGATCGCGGGTTCGCTCCATCTGTTGCTGCCGCCGCCAAGCCGCGATCGCACCGTGATTCCCCGACAGCAACACCTCTGGGACTCTCAGTCCTCGAAATTCTGCCGGACGAGTGTAGTGCGGGTAATCCAGTAATCCGTCGCTAAAACTATCGCAGCGATGGGATTCTTCCTTACCGATCGTGCCGGGGCGCAGCCGCAACACGCCATTGAGCAAAGCGAGCGCCGGAATTTCGCCACAGGTCAGTACGAAATCACCCAGGGAAATTTCGCGATCAATCAGCGTCATCACGCGCTCGTCAATCCCTTCGTAATGGCCGCAAACCATCACCAACTGATCCACCGAGTCCGCTAGCTCTTGAAAGAGTGCCTGCGTCATCGGTTCGCCCTGCGGACTGAGATAAATCACTTGCCGCGCTGGCAGAGTGGGCAACGACTCCAGTGCGGCAAACAGCGGCTCTGGCTTGAGCACCATTCCCGCCCCGCCGCCATAGGGCTCATCGTCCACTTTATGGTGGCGATCGCTAGTGAAGTCACGCGGATTCGTGCAGTGCACCTCTGCTAAGCCTTTCGCGATCGCCTTACCAATCAACCCAGATTGCAAAGGGCTCTGAAAAAACTCAGGGAAGAGGGTGATCAGGTCAAAGCGCATCGACTCTAAGCAGCCTCGGCCACAGCAGCCAAGGGTTTCCAAGAGAAGCTGCGATCGCCGCCCATTTCAATCACCACTTTGAGTCGGGGCTCCTGCTGTGGCAACGACACGAAGTAACTCAACTCTTGAGGAGAAAGCACGTGGCCTTCTAAAAGCCAGAGCACCAGCCCTTTGGCATTGGCCGGCAGGTTCTGCAAGGGATAGCCTGCTAAGGGCAATGCGAATTCGACGCGACCGACCGCTGCCTCGTTACCGATGGTTTGCTTGCCAAAGTGAGGGGGGCGGATTCCGTGAACGGCCATCAGGAACTGGGCTGGATCACCCAAGCCCCGTGCGCTGTAAGTCAGGGCGCTGTAGCCTTTGCTGCGCAGCCGCCGCAGATAGCGACCTTCATAGCCACCTTCCAAGGGGGCATAGACGGCTAGGGCACCCTCTTGTTCTAAGGCCCGCAGAAATTTGCCGCCAGTGGTGATCAATGCCATTTAGACCTTCCTCGGGTAGCGTGATTGCTAGATGCAGTCGCAGTAACCTTGCTTATTGTGGCTTAGCCTGTGCTGACGCGGATCTCAGCCGCACCCAAAATCAGAATGACAATTTCTATCATCGCTATTGAGCGTATAGACACAGCAGCGCTTCAGGCTCCTGCCAAAACTCCTAGAAGCACTGCGATCGCACCGTTGTTAGTCGGATTACTGGGTCATCCCAAAAACTCCTAATCGTATCGGTAGACACGATTCAGGAAAATGCTGTAGTATTTATGATTGTCGCTCTGTTGCGGTAAGCACGACCCAACGCTCTCGTGCCTAGGCCGTTGCAAATCAGCGATAACTTCGTTGCCGACCGGAAAACGCCCTGGCAATTTGCAAGCCTGTCTTGCAGCTCAGGATACTGAAGTCTTTTTACTTCAAGTCCTTGCCAGTCAGATAGCAGGTTTCACCAGCGATCGCCTCCAGCGTCGACACGAATAACACTCTGGGATGAAACCTTGGGTTTCGTCCTCTCGGGCTGCTTGGCAGTCTGAGGCCCTCGTAGCGTTGATGCAGGAGTCTCATTGACCGTGTCTATCGGCATACTCGGCACCAAGCTCGGCATGACCCAGATTTTCGATGAATCTGGTAAGGCAGTTCCCGTGACTGTCATTCAAGCTGGGCCTTGCCCGATCACTCAGATCAAAACTGTGGCGACGGATGGCTACAACGCCGTCCAAGTCGGCTTCTTGGAAGTTCGCGAAAAGCAACTGTCCAAGCCGGAACTTGGCCACCTTTCCAAAGCGGGTGCACCGCCACTGCGTCACCTCTTGGAATACCGCGTTGCTAACACTGATGGTCTAGAGCTGGGTCAAGCTCTCACGGCTGATCGGTTTGAAGCGGGCCAGAAAGTAGACGTTCAAGGCTACACGATTGGTCGCGGTTTTTCTGGCTATCAAAAGCGCCATGGCTTTGCCCGTGGTCCGATGAGCCACGGTTCGAAAAACCACCGTCTTCCCGGTTCGACGGGTGCAGGGACGACTCCTGGTCGCGTCTATCCTGGCAAGCGGATGGCAGGTCGCTATGGCAACGACAAAACAACGATTCGCGGCTTGACCGTGGTTCGAGTCGATGCAGACCGCAATCTGCTTCTGGTCAAAGGTTCGGTTCCGGGTAAACCAGGTGCTCTGCTCAACATCACGCCCGCCACTGTGGTCGGGCAACAGGCCTAAGAAGATGTGGGCGATTGCAGAACTGACTTGTTTGGTGCAGAAGCATGGTTGATTACGTCATTCAGGATTGGCAGGGCCAAACCGCAGGCAACATCACGGTTGATTTGCGGGCTGCGAAAGAAGAAAGTGCTGCGGCGATCGTGCACCGCGCCTTGATCCGTCAATTGGCCAACGCACGACAAGGCAACCACTCCAGCAAAACCCGCTCGGAAGTGCGGGGGGGTGGCCGTAAGCCTTGGAAACAAAAAGGAACAGGGCGTGCTCGCGCTGGTTCAATTCGTTCTCCCCTCTGGCGGGGTGGCGGGGTTATCTTCGGACCCAAGCCCCGCGACTACAGCATCAAAATGAACCGCAAAGAGCGTCGTTTGGCGCTGCGGACTGCTTTGGTGAGCCGGAGTGCGGATCTGGTGGTCGTCCAAGAGTTTGCCGACCAAATCAGCCGTCCCAAAACGAAAGATGTGGTTGAAGCCTTGACCCGTTGGGGTGTTGAGCCTGGCGTCAAAGTTCTATTGATCACTGCCGAGCGCGACCAAAACGTCGAGCTGTCAGTGCGCAACTTGTCCAACGTCAAGCTGATCACGGCAACCAATCTCAACGTCTTTGATCTGCTCAATGCAGATCGAATTGTCAGCACCAGTGCAGCGCTGGAGAAGATTCAGGAGGTCTACGGTGGCTGAAGCGAATATTCGTGCACTCGCGGACATCATCCGTCGTCCGATCATCACTGAGAAAGCGACCCGGCTACTGGAAAACAATCAGTACACCTTTGAGGTCGATCCCCGTGCTAGCAAGCCTGAAATCAAGGCTGCGATCGAAGCCCTCTTCCAAGTCAAAGTGGTGGGTCTGAGCACACAGTTGCCACCGCGCAAAGCTCGTCGTGTGGGCCGTTTTGCTGGGCACCGTGCCCAAGTCAAGCGGGCGGTTGCTCGTTTGGCTGACGGCGATAGCATCACGCTCTTCCCCGAAGTTTGAGTCGTCGCAAGTAGGAAATCACCAAGATTATGGGAATCCGAGCCTTTCGGCCTTACACACCGGGAACCCGCGAACGCGTCGTCTCTGACTACGCTGAAATTACGCGCAACGAGCCTGAAAAGTCGCTGCTGGTTTCCAAGCATCGGCGTAAGGGTCGCAACAACCGCGGTGTGATCACCTGCCGTCACCGGGGCGGCGGTCATAAACGTCTCTATCGCATCATTGACTTCAAGCGCGATAAGCGAAATATCGCCGGCAAAATTGTTTCGGTCGAATACGACCCGAACCGTAACGCCCGTATTTCGCTGGTCTATTACGAAGATGGCGAAAAACGCTACATCCTGACTCCAGCGGGCGTCCAAGTGGGCACCACGATCATCGCTGGTGAGGATGCACCCTTTGAAGTGGGCAATGCTTTGCCTCTGCAGAACATCCCTCTGGGTACGACTGTCCACAACGTGGAATTGGTTGCAGGTAAAGGCGGCCAAATTGTTCGTGCGGCAGGTGCTTCGGCTCAAGTAGTTGCGAAAGAAGGCAACTATGTGGCCCTCAAGCTTCCCTCGACTGAGGTGCGCTTGGTTCGCAAAGAGTGCTACGCCACGATTGGTGCTGTTGGCAACGCTGAAGTCCGTAATACCAGCTTGGGCAAAGCGGGCCGCAAACGTTGGCTGGGCCGTCGTCCGGAAGTTCGCGGTAGCGTCATGAACCCGGTGGATCACCCCCACGGTGGTGGTGAAGGTCGGGCTCCGATCGGTCGCAGTGGCCCGGTCACCCCTTGGGGCAAACCAGCTCTGGGTCGGAAAACACGGAAGAAGAACAAGCAGAGCGATCGCCTGATTCAGCGTCGTCGCCGCAAGTCTTCCAAACGGGGTCGCGGTGGTCGCGACGCGTAAGGCTTCTGCTATTCACGGACGGAGTTGAATTATGGCTCGCTCACTCAAAAAAGGTCCTTTTGTCGCAGACCATCTGCTGCGCAAAGTCGAAAAACTGAATGCTAAAGGCGACAAGCAAGTCATCAAGACTTGGTCGCGCGCCTCGACCATTCTTCCGCAGATGATCGGTCACACCATTGCGGTGCATAACGGTCGTCAACATGTGCCGGTCTATGTCACCGAGCAGATGGTGGGTCACAAACTGGGTGAATTCGCCCCGACCCGCACCTTCCGCGGTCATACCAAGGATAAGAAAGCCGGTCGTTGAGATTTCTGAGATAGATCCATGGCTGTAGATACTGCAAACGAAGTCAAGGCGATCGCCCGCTATATCCGCATGTCACCCAGCAAGGTGCGTCGGGTGCTCGATCAGCTGCGCGGACGTTCGTACCGCGAGGCACTGATCTTGCTGGAGTTCATGCCTTACAAGTCCTGTGAACCGATCCTGAAGGTTCTGCGCTCGGCAGTTGCCAACGCTGAACACAATCAGGGTCTTGATCCCACCCAGTTGGTGATCAGTCAGGCCTACGCTGACATGGGGCCGTCCCTGAAGCGTTTCCGGCCTCGGGCACAAGGTCGTGCTTACCAAATCCGCAAGCAGACCTGCCACATCACGATTGCTGTGGCCCCGCAAGTCTAGGACGCGAACAGAGAGGGAATACCTGTGGGACAAAAGATTAATCCAGTCGGATTCCGCCTCGGCGTCACCCAAGAGCACCGCTCGCGTTGGTTCGCCGACCCCAACCGTTATCCGCAACTGCTGCAAGAAGATAAGAAAATCCGCGACTACGTTCGCAAGAACCTCAGCAATGCCGGTATCGCCGACATTCGGGTGGAACGGAAAGCTGATCAGGTTGAGCTGGAAATTCGTACGGCTCGCCCTGGCGTGGTCGTCGGCCGTGGTGGTGCCGGTATCGACACCTTGCGTGAAGGTCTGCAAGCGCTGCTGAAAGATCCCAGCCGTCAAATCCGGATCAACGTCATCGAAGTTGAGCGGGTTGATGCTGACGCAGCTTTGCTGGGCGAATACATCGCTCAACAGCTCGAGCGTCGGGTTGCCTTCCGCCGCTGTGTACGCCAAGCCATTCAACGGGCTCAGCGTGCTGGTGTCCAAGGCATCAAGATTCAAGTGGCTGGCCGCTTGAACGGGGCTGAGATTGCTCGGACCGAATGGACGCGTGAAGGTCGAGTGCCGCTGCACACGCTGCGGGCGGACATTGACTACGCCTACACCACGGCCACCACGACCTACGGGATTCTGGGAATCAAGGTTTGGGTCTTCCGGGGTGAAATCATCCCAGGTCAAGAAGACGCAGCTCCCAGCAACGTCGGTCAGCCGCGTCGTCGCAACCAACAGCGCCGTCGCCAGCAGTTTGAAGATCGCTCTAACGAAGGTTAAGAGTCACCATGCTCAGTCCACGTCGTACCAAATTCCGGAAGCAGCAACGTGGCCGCATGACCGGCAAAGCGACGCGCGGGAATACTCTCGCCTTCGGTAACTTCGGTCTGCAGGCGCTGGAATGCTCCTGGATCACGGCTCGCCAAATTGAGGCTAGCCGTCGTGCCATGACCCGCTACACCCGCCGGGGCGGCAAAATCTGGATTCGGATTTTCCCCGATAAGCCAATCACGATGCGCCCTGCTGAAACCCGGATGGGTTCTGGTAAAGGCAACCCCGAATTCTGGGTGGCGGTGGTTAAACCCGGCCGCATCCTCTTTGAAATTGGGGGCGAGGTTGCTGAAGAGACGGCTCGTGAAGCAATGCGTCTGGCTTCTCACAAGCTGCCGATCAAAACCAAGTTCATCACTCGCGACAGCGAAGCTCAGGAGGCGTAGAGATGGCTCTGCCGAAGATTGAGGACGTGCGGAATCTCAGTGACGCCGACCTCGCTGAAAAAATTGCCGAAGCCAAACGGGAGCTGTTTGATCTCCGTTTTCAACGGGCGACCCGGCAACTTGAAAAGCCCCATCTTTTCAAACACACCAAACATCGTCTGGCTCAGCTGCTCACCATCGAACGTGAGCGCCAATAGGGTCGGAGTCATCTAAGCGAGAGTTCAGGTTGCTATGGCAGTCAAAGAACGCGTGGGCACCGTCGTCAGCGACAAGATGGATAAAACCGTCGTTGTGGCTGTCGAAGACCGTACCGCCCACCCCAAATACGGAAAGATCGTTGTTCGGACGAAGCGCTACAAGGCGCATGATGAGGACAATCGCGCCAAGACTGGCGATCGCGTCCGCATTCAGGAAACCCGTCCGCTGAGCCGCACCAAGCGCTGGACTGTGGCTGAGATTCTCGAAAGCGTCGGTGCCTGAGGAAGCCATCCATGATTCAGCAGGAAACCTATCTCAACGTTGCCGATAACAGTGGCGCTCGGAAGCTGATGTGCATCCGCGTCCTGGGCAGCAACCGCCGCTATGCCGGCGTCGGCGATGTGATTATCGCCGTGGTCAAGGATGCTCTCCCCAACATGCCGGTCAAAAAATCGGACGTGGTGCGGGCTGTAATCGTCCGGACGAAAAAAAGCTTGCGGCGCGATAGCGGCAACGTCATCCGTTTCGATGACAACGCAGCGGTGATCATCAATGCCGATGGCAACCCTCGTGGTACGCGGGTCTTTGGCCCCGTGGCTCGGGAGCTGCGCGATCGCAACTTCACCAAAATTGTTTCGCTTGCTCCGGAGGTGATCTAATGGCTGTTCAAAAGCCAGTTCGCCACAAAGTTCACGTCAAAAAAGGTGACACCGTTCAGGTGATTGCCGGCAAAGACAAAGGCACCGTGGGCGAAGTGCTCCAGGTCTTCCCAAAAACTAGCCGTGTGTTGGTCAAGGGCGTCAACCTGCGCACCAAACACGTCAAGCCTCGCCAAGAAGGGGAGTCTGGCCAAATCGTGGTTGAGGAAGCCTCGATTCACAGCTCCAACGTGCAGCTCTACTCCACCGCTCAAAAAGTGGCGAGCCGAGTGGCCTACACCTTCACGGAAGACGGTCGGAAAGTGCGCAAGCTCAAAAAGACCGGCGAAATCATCGATTGATTCACCAGTCCCTGACCCAGCCCAGGGAAATGAGAGTTTTCTATGTCCCTCAAAACCAAGTACCGAGACATCATCGTTCCGAAATTGATGAAGGAGTTCGGCTACACGAACATTCATCAAGTTCCCAAAGTTGTCAAAGTGACGATTAACCGTGGCTTGGGCGAAGCAGCCCAGAATGCCAAGGCGTTAGAGTCCTCCCTCGCTGAAGTTGCTAAGATCGCTGGTCAAAAGCCAGTTGTCACTCGGGCGAAAAAAGCGATCGCAGGCTTCAAGATTCGTGCTGGCATGCCTGTCGGCTTGATGGTGACCTTGCGGGGCGATCGTCGCGATGCGTTCCTCGAACGGTTGATCAATCTGGCCCTGCCGCGAATTCGTGACTTTCGTGGCATCAGCCCCCGTAGCTTTGACGGGCGTGGGAACTACACCCTTGGTCTGCGCGAGCAGCTGATCTTTCCCGAGATCACTTACGACAGCATCGACCAGATCCGCGGCATGGACATCACCATTGTCACCAGTGCCAACAGCGACGAAGAAGGCCGTGCGCTGCTGCGTGAGCTGGGCATGCCCTTCCGGGAGAACTAAGAGGCACTTCCAAGCGAAGAGGAAATTATGGCGGTCAACGATCCGATTGCAGATATGCTGACGCGCATCCGGAATGCCAGCGAAGCGCGCCACGCGACCACCGTGGTGCCCGCATCCCGGCTTGCTCGCAGTATTGCTGAAGTGCTCAAGCGCGAAGGCTTCATCGCTGACTTTGAAGAAAGCGGCGAAGGCGTTCAACGTCACCTTGTGCTGAGCCTGAAATACAAGGGCAAAAATCAGCAGCCCATCATCAAAGCCCTCAAGCGGGTCAGCAAACCCGGCTTGCGAGTTTATTCCAACCGTCGTGACCTACCGCGCGTTTTGGGCGGTATTGGCATCGCGATTATCTCCACTTCCCAAGGCATCATGACGGACCGAGATGCTCGGCGTCAGGGAGTGGGTGGCGAAGTGCTCTGCTACGTCTGGTAGTCGACCGGTTGTCGGAGTCCCCACAGGAGCAGTCCAGTGTCTCGTATTGGTAAACGTCCCATCCCTATCCCCGCGAAGGTCAGCGTGGCGATCGACGGTCGTTTGGTGTCTGTCAAAGGCCCCAAAGGCGAACTGAGTCGCGAGCTACCCAGCGGCGTTGTCGTGACTCAAGAAGACGGCAACATCATCGTGTCGCGCGCCGATGAATCGCGCCTTGCCCGCCAACGTCACGGCCTGAGCCGGACGCTGGTTGCCAACTTGGTTGAGGGCGTCGATGCCGGCTTCCAAAAGCGCTTGGAAATCATCGGTGTTGGTTACCGGGCCCAAGTTCAAGGCAAGACCTTGGTCTTGAATGTCGGCTACAGCAACCCTGTGCAAATTGAACCGCCCGATGGCATTCAGTTTGCAGTCGAGAACAACACCAACGTGATTGTTAGCGGCATTAGTAAAGAAGTCGTGGGTAACACGGCTGCCCGCATCCGCGCCGTGCGGCCCCCTGAACCCTACAAGGGTAAAGGGATTCGCTATGCAGGCGAGGTTGTCCTCCGTAAGGCTGGCAAGACAGGTAAGAAGTGATGAAAGTAAGTCGTCGCGAATCCACCCGTCGCAGACACCGCCGTGTTCGCCGCACGATTGTCGGCACGCCGGCTCGTCCGCGTCTGTCGGTGTTTCGCTCCAACAACCACATCTATGCGCAAGTGATCGACGATGCTGCGGGCCACACGTTGGCTGCTGCATCCAGTCTCGATCCGGATCTGCGCCAAGCATTGACGTCTGGTGGCAACCAGCAAGCTTCGGCAGCCGTCGGCAAGCTGATTGCCGAACGGGCTCAAGCCAAAGGCGTTACGACTGTCGTGTTCGATCGCGGCGGCAACCTTTACCATGGTCGCGTCAAGGCTTTGGCCGAGGCGGCCCGCGAAGCTGGACTGGAGTTCTAGGTGATGGCTGAAGAGAAAGACAAGAAGCAGTCTTCCCGTCGGCGCAGCAATCGTCGCACCGAGAAGGAAAGCGAGTGGCAAGAGCGGGTGGTTCAAATCCGCCGTGTCACCAAGGTCGTCAAGGGTGGTAAGAAACTCAGCTTCCGGGCGATCGTGATCGTTGGTAACGAGCGCGGTCAAGTGGGTGTTGGTGTGGGCAAAGCCAGCGACGTGATCGGTGCTGTCCGTAAGGGCGTGGCCGATGGCAAAAAACACCTCGTCAGCGTGCCCTTGACCCGTGATCAGTCCATTCCTCACCCCAGCACTGGGGAAGGCGGGGCTGCTCAAGTCCTGATCCGTCCTGCAGCGCCTGGTACTGGTGTAATTGCCGGTGGTGCTGTCCGGACTGTCTTGGAGCTGGCTGGCGTCAAAAACGTGTTGGCGAAACGCTTGGGTTCCAAGAGTCCGCTCAACAACGCCCGTGCTGCTTTGGAAGCCCTGTCTAGCCTACGGACCTTCCAAGAGGTTGCTCAATCCCGCGATATCCCGGTTGAGCAGCTGTACTAGGCCGTTTTCTTTGCTCTTGGTTTCAAGGTGATGGTTCATGAAACTCGATAATCTCGCTCCGCAACCGGGAGCGAAAAAGCGTAAGCGCCGAGTGGGCCGGGGCATTGCCGCTGGCCAAGGCGCAAGCTGTGGTTTCGGGATGCGTGGTCAAAAGTCGCGCTCGGGTCGTCCGACTCGGCCTGGCTTTGAAGGGGGCCAAATGCCTCTTTACCGCCGCGTGCCCAAGCTGAAGCACTTCCCGCTGGTCAACCGCAAGTCTTACACGGTGGTTAACGTCGGTGCGTTGGCTGATTTGGCCGCTGGCACTGAAGTCACTCTGGACAGCTTGATGGCTGCCGGGATTGTGACCCAGAACGATGGCCCGCTCAAGATTTTGGGTGATGGCGATCTCGCCGTGAAGCTCTCGGTGACTGCTGCAGCCTTCACCGCAACCGCTCGCCAAAAAATTGAAGCGGCGGGTGGCAGCTTCACCATTGCTTGAATCAGCGATCGCTGATTCCGTGACCGAAAGGTTACGTCAGATGGGGGCAGTCACCTGCCCCTCTTCTGTTGTTTAAGCTGGCTTTAGCTCGGGGCCTTCGTGTCCCCTTCGGAGTATTGCTATGGTCGTCAGTCGCGGGAAGACTCCCAACGCCCAAGAAACCTTTTTACAAATGGCTCAGGCCTCAGGTTTGAGAGGGCGAATTCTGATCACAGTGGGCCTGTTGATTCTGTGCCGACTGGGTATTTTTATTCCTGTTCCCGGCATCGATCGGGTTGCGTTCAGCAATGATCTGCAGGGGAATGCCAACTTAGGCGGCGTGATCGGCTTTCTCGATATTTTTTCGGGGGGTGGCCTGTCCGCCTTGGGTGTTTTTGCTCTTGGGATTTTGCCCTACATCAACGCCTCGATTATTTTGCAGTTGCTGACGGCGGCGGTTCCGGCGCTGGAAGATTTGCAGAAAAACGAGGGCGAAGCTGGACGGCGCAAAATTGCACAGTTGACGCGCTACGTCTCGCTCGGCTGGGCCTTGCTCCAGAGCATTGTGATTGCCGTCTGGGTAACCCGCTACGCAGTGACACCGGGGCCGCTGTTCACGATTCAAACAGCGCTGGCCTTGGTGGCTGGTTCCATGTTTGTGATGTGGATCAGTGAGCTGATCACCGAACGCGGTATCGGGAATGGCGCTTCACTACTGATCTTCCTCAATATCGTGGCGACCCTGCCGCGCTCGCTGCAGCAGACTTTGGAGCTAGCCCAGAGCGGCGATCGCAGCACCGTGGGTGGCATTGTCATTCTGCTTATCGTCTTCCTCGCAACAATTGTCGGCATCGTCTTTGTCCAAGAAGGGACAAGAAGAATTCCGGTTGTTTCGGCGCGTCGGCAGGTGGGCAATCGGGTCTACAGCGAGCGCAGTAGCTACCTGCCGTTGCGGCTGAATCAAGGTGGCGTCATGCCAATCATCTTCGCCTCGGCGATTTTGGTCCTGCCGTTCTCCTTGGCTAACTTCACCAGCAATGAAGTGGTGCTACGGATTGCCAACTACCTCAGCCCCAACGGTCCAACACCCTGGCTCTATGCCCTCTTCTACTTGGTGTTGATTGTGGCGTTTAGCTATTTCTATTCGTCCCTGATCCTCAACCCTGTGGACTTGGCGCAGAACCTCAAAAAAATGGGGTCAAGCATCCCTGGCGTTCGTCCTGGTCGGGCAACCAGCCAGTATGTCCAGGGCGTCCTCAATCGCCTGACGATCTTGGGGGCAGTGTTCTTGGGCCTAGTGGCCATCATCCCCACTGCGGTGGAAGGTGCGACTCGGATTCGGACCTTCCAAGGTTTTGGTGCAACCTCGCTGCTGATCTTGGTTGGTGTCGCGATCGACACGGCTAAGCAGGTGCAAACCTACGTGATCTCGCAGCGCTATGAAGGAATGGTGAAAGACTAGTGACGCGACTCATTTTTCTCGGACCACCCGGAGCTGGCAAAGGCACACAGGCGGTTGTTGTAGCTGGGAAGCTACAACTGGCCCATATCTCAACGGGCGATCTGCTGCGGGCCGCCGTTGCTCAGCAAACCCCTCTAGGGGTTGAAGCTCAGGGCTATATGGATCGAGGTGAGCTGGTTCCAGACTCCTTGGTTCTTGGCCTTGTGCGCGATCGCCTTCAGCAACCAGATACGGCCAATGGCTGGATCTTGGATGGTTTCCCGCGCAACCGTAGCCAAGCTGAAGACCTCAATGCGCTGCTGGCTGAGATCGATCAACAGATCAATCAGGCCGTCAATCTCGATGTTCCCGATCCGGTGATCATCGAGCGAATGCTGGCTCGGGGCCGCGCTGATGACAATGAGGCGGTGATTCGTCGTCGCCTCGAGGTCTACCGCGAGCAAACAGCACCGCTGATCAACTTCTTCCGCGATCGCCAACAACTCCTTGAGATTGATGGCAATGCCGCCGTTGAAGTGGTCACCGATCGCTTGGTCAGCGCGCTACAGGTTACGGCCTAAGCGACGACCACCCTACCCAGCCTTGTCGAACTGTGGTAGTATCAAAACTTTGGAGTCTTGCCGAATACTGGCATGAAAGTAAGAGCTTCTGTTCGCAAAATCTGCGAAAAATGCCGCGTCATCAAACGTCGCGGTCGCGTCATGGTCATCTGCAGTAACCCCAAGCATAAGCAACGCCAAGGCTAGGCGATCGCTCGCTCCCCGTTCGCGAGTGCCCTGCTGTTGGCTTCTGCTATCGGAGCTTCAGACCAGACTATCCTCAGGCGATTCGCGCCTGTCAGCATCATCAACTTTTGCATTGTTTTACCTCACGAGTAGCCAAAGATAGGGAGTAGAGAGCGTGGCACGGATTGCTGGCGTGGATCTGCCCCGCGACAAGCGGGCTGAGATCGGCCTTACCTATATCTACGGAATTGGTCCGACTCGGGCCAAAGAAATTCTCGCCAAAACTGGCGTGAGCCCGGATACCCGCATCAAGGATCTCAACGATTCTGAAGTTGCGGCTCTCCGCCAAGTGGTCGAGAACGATTACCAGGTCGAAGGCGATCTGCGCCGTTTGGAAGCCATGAGCATCAAGCGCCTCATGGACATTGGCACTGTTCGCGGTCGTCGCCATCGGGCTGGTTTGCCGGTACGGGGTCAACGGACTCGGACCAATGCCCGGACTCGCCGGGGTGCTCGTAAGACCGTCGCTGGTAAGAAGAAAGCGACCCGTTAAGGTCTTTCATCCCTCTGCTGTTGAGCATTCTGCTCATCAGCTTTTTGTCTTGCTCAGACGAGGTTTACTATGGCTCGCCCCACTAAAAAATCAGGGCCCCGCAAACAGAAGCGCAACGTTCCTAGCGGTGTCGCCCACATCCAATCCACTTTCAACAACACGATCGTTTCGATCGCTGACCCCACTGGCGAAGTCATCTCTTGGGCTTCTGCTGGTTCCAGCGGTTTCAAAGGCGCAAAGAAAGGCACTCCCTTTGCAGCTCAAACTGCGGCAGAGGCTGCTGCCCGTCGCGCGATCGACCAAGGCATGCGCCAGCTTGAAGTGATGGTGAGTGGCCCTGGCTCCGGTCGTGAAACGGCGATTCGCGCCTTGCAGAGCGCTGGTTTAGAAATCACTCTAATCCGCGACGTGACGCCGATTCCTCACAACGGCTGCCGTCCGCCCAAGCGTCGTCGCGTCTAGATCGCGATCGCTCCGTCTGCATTTCGAGATCCCCGAGGAACCCCTGTGACATTTCAAGTCGAATGCGTCGAGAGCCGCACTGAAGCCGACCAAGGGCAATATGGCCGCTTTTCCATCGAGCCTCTGGCTCGTGGACAAGGCACAACGGTTGGCAATGCGCTCCGGCGTGTGTTGCTCTCCAACCTAGAAGGAACAGCCGTCACAGCTGTTCGGATTGGTGGTGTCAACCACGAATTCGCGACCATCCCTGGCGTTCGTGAAGATGTCCTCGACATCTTGCTCAACGTCCGTGAGTTGGTTGTGCATGCCCACAGTCCTCAGCCCCAGATTGGTCGGCTGCGGGTAGTGGGTCCGGCAACCGTTACGGCTGCTGATGTGGACTTTGGCCCCGAAGTTGAAGTCATCAACCCTAACCACTACATTGCTTCGCTCTCTGAAGGTGCCACCTTGGAGATGGAGCTGAAAGTGGAGTGGGGAACGGGCTACCGTGCCATCGATCGCAGCCATGACGAAACGACCGCCCTAGACTTTTTGCAGCTGGATGCTGTGTTCATGCCGGTTCGCCGGGTGAACTACAGCGTTGAAGATGCGCGTGTCGGGGAATCCACCGCCATTGATCGCCTCGTCCTTGAGGTTTGGACCAATGGCAGCATCTCGCCCCAAGAAGCCCTGAGCCAAGCGGCTTCTTGCTTGGTTGCGCTGTTTGAGCCGTTGAAAAACGTCAGTGTCGGCAGCACCCATACTGTTGATCCTGAGCCCACTCCCGAAAGCCAAACGCCGATCGAAGATCTGCAACTTTCGGTTCGGGCTTACAACTGCCTGAAGCGGGCGCAAGTGAACTCCGTTGCTGACTTGCTGAGCTACACCTACGAAGATCTGTTGGAGATCAAGAACTTTGGCCAGAAGTCGGCTGAAGAGGTGGTCGAGGCTCTCGAGCGCATCGGCATTAAGCTTCAGGAATCGAAAGTTTCCTGAGTCTGTCCGTCTGTTTTGCGAACACGGTTTCTCCCATGCGTCATCGTTGTAATGTCCCCCAGCTGGGCCGCCCAGCTGACCAGCGCAAAGCTCTGTTGCGCTCTCTGACCACCGAAATCATTCGGAACGGTACGGTTACGACCACCAAGGCTCGTGCCAAAGCGGTCCGCTCTGAAGTTGAGCGGATGGTCACCTTGGCTAAAGACGGCAGCTTGGCTGCACGTCGCCAGGCCTTGGGCTATCTCTATGATAAACAGCTAGTTCACCTGCTGTTTGAACAAGCACCTGAGCGTTATGCTCAGCGCCAAGGTGGCTACACCCGCATCTTGCGGACTGTTCGTCGCCGTGGTGACAATGCTGAAATGGCCATCATTGAGTTGACTTAGTGATGGCGCTCGCAGAAGAACCCGCTCAAGAGCCTGAACTGCAGCGCATTGCGCTGGTGATTCAGTACTTGGGTCAAGGCTTCTGCGGCTGGCAGCGTCAACCGCGCCAGCGTTCCGTGCAGGGCGAGCTAGAAGCTGCGATCGCAGCGATCGTGGGCCATCCTGTTTCTGTTCAGTCTGCTGGCCGAACCGATACCGGTGTCCACGCTGCCGCTCAAGTAGCGCACTTCGAGACCACCAGCCCGATCCCAGCCCATCGCTGGCCTGCGGTTTTGAATGGACGTCTCGCCCCGGATCTCAACATTCGGGCTGCCGCTACGGTTCCTGCCAACTGGCATGCGCGCTTCAGCGCAAGCTATCGCCGCTACCGTTACACGATCTACACGGATTCCTGTCCAAACCTGTTTTTGAACTCCTATGTGTGGCACTACTACCAAGCGCCACTCTGCGAGCACCGAATGCAGGCTGCCCTTCAAACCCTTGTGGGACATCACCACCTCGCTGCTTTTCAGCGATCGGGTTCAAAACGACAGCATGCTTGGGTTCATGTTCAAGAAGCTTGGGCCCGGCGTCGGGACTCCTTAATTGAGATCGAAGTTCAGGCCAGCGGTTTCCTCTACGGCATGATTCGCCTCCTCGTCGGCTTGCTGGTGCAAGTTGGGGAAGGCAGTCACTCCCTAGAGTCGTTCACGGACATCTGGGTCAATCAGCGCCGCGATCGCGTGAGGCATGCTGCTCCTCCCCAAGGACTTTGCCTGCTGCGCATTGGCTATCCGGACTCCCCGTTTCCGGTAGACGCATGGTTTGATACCCAGCCGCTGTTCGTGCTCCCCGCATCCCGCAACGATTCAGAAGTTCTGAGTCCGTGCGCGGTTTCCCTTGGTTAATCCGAGTCTCTCCCCATGAACAAAACCTACCTCCCAAGCCAAGGCGCGATTGAGCGCAACTGGTACGTGGTGGATGCGGCCGATCAGCGTCTCGGTCGTCTAGCTACGGAAATTGCCCGTGTTCTACGCGGCAAACACAAACCGACCTACACCCCCCACATGGATACGGGCGACTTTGTCATCGTGATCAACGCTGACAAAGTGACGGTGACCGGTCGTAAAGCGTCCCAAAAGCTCTACCGTCGTCACTCGGGTCGTCCGGGCGGCATGAAGGTTGAAACCTTCGCTCACCTGCAGCAACGACTGCCTGAGCGCATCATCGAGCAAGCCGTCAAAGGGATGCTGCCGAAAAATGCTCTCGGTCGCCAACTCTTTACTAAGCTCAAGGTCTATCGCGGTGCAGAACACCCCCATCAGGCGCAAAAACCTGAGGTCTTGAGCATCCAAACCTTTGCTGGAGATGACAACTAATGACGGACTCTTCTGGACGCGTTGTTTACTGGGGCACCGGCCGTCGTAAAACGGCAGTTGCTCGGGTTCGCTTGGTGCCCGGTAGCGGCAAGTTGATCATCAATGGCCGCGAGGGTGATAACTACCTCAACTACAACCCGGCTTATCTGAACGCCACCCGTTTGCCCTTGGAAACGCTGGGCTTGGAAGGCGATTACGACATCCTGGCTAACGTCCATGGTGGTGGTCTGACCGGGCAAGCTGACGCGATTCGTTTGGGTGTGGCACGCGCCCTGTGCGAACTGGCCCCCGAGAACCGCAAGCCCCTGAAAGTTGAAGGCTTCCTGAGCCGTGACCCTCGCCGCAAAGAGCGGAAGAAATACGGTCTCAAAAAAGCTCGGAAAGCACCTCAGTTCTCCAAACGCTAATTTTTTATCCTTGTTCGTGAGGTCTACACGATGCCTAAAGCTGATATCCATCCGGAGTGGTACCCCGAAGCCAAGGTCTTCTGCAACGGCGAAGAGGTGATGACCGTGGGCTCAACCCAACCCGAGCTCCACGTCGATGTTTGGTCGGGTAATCACCCCTTCTACACCGGCACGCAGAAGATTATTGACACCGAAGGTCGGGTCGAGCGCTTCCTGCGCAAATACGGCATGCTCGAAGGCGACCAAGCCAAGAGCGAAGCCTAAATTCTGTCCGTGTAATGGGAAGCCCCAAATTGGGGCTTCCTTTGTTTTAGTGAGGGTGCGCGATCGCTGCACCTACTTGTTTTTGTCTCTGTGTGGCTGCCATGGCTGAGTCTTACCTCATTGAAAAGCTGCAATCGGTGGAGCAGACCTTTCAGGATTTGACCCGTCGGCTGGCCGATCCGGAAATTGCGACAGATCCCCGTGAGTTTCAACGGGTGGCACGGATGCGCTCCTCAATGGAGGAACTGGTTACCACCTACGAGGAATGGCAACGGCGGGATGCGGAACTGCGCGGAGCGCGGGAAATTCTGCGGGAAAGCAGCGGCGATCCGGAGCTGCGCGAGATGGCAGCGCTGGAAGTCAATGAGCTAGAAGAGCAACTTTCCAGTTTGGAAGAACGCCTCAAAATCCTGCTCTTGCCGCGCGACCCCAACGATGACAAGAACATCATGCTGGAGATCCGAGCAGGTACTGGCGGTGATGAAGCCGGTCTCTGGGCAGGTGATCTGCTGCGGATGTATAGCCGCTATGCCGAGTCCCAGGGCTGGCGCGTCAAACTGCTGAGCGAATCGACTGCGGAATTAGGCGGCTACAAAGAAGCGATTCTGGAAATCCAAGGTGAATCCGTCTATAGCAAGCTGAAATTTGAAGCGGGCGTGCACCGCGTGCAGCGTGTACCGGCGACGGAAGCGGGTGGCCGTGTCCATACCTCGACGGCAACTGTGGCAATCATGCCTGAAGTTGATGAAGTGGAAGTCTCAATCGATCCCAAGGATATTGAGCTAACAACGGCGCGATCGGGCGGGGCTGGTGGTCAGAACGTCAACAAGGTTGAAACGGCGGTTGACCTGTTCCACAAACCGACGGGGATCCGTATTTTCTGCACTGAAGAGCGATCGCAGCTGCAAAACCGTGAACGCGCGATGCAGATTTTGCGGGCCAAACTCTACGAACTGAAGCTGCAAGAGCAACAGGAAGCCGTGACTTCGCTGCGGCGATCGCAGGTGGGAACCGGTTCGCGATCGGAGAAAATTCGCACTTACAACTACAAAGATAATCGCGCTACGGATCACCGTCTGGGCTTGAACTTTACTCTGACTTCAGTGCTAGAAGGTGAGATCGACGAGGTAATCCAGGCTTGCATTAGCAAGGATCAAACCGAGCAGCTTGCCCAGCTCGCCCAAGATCAAGAAGTCGCGAAGGTCTAGGCCTAGTCGCCAGTTGAGTGCGTGAATCACTCAACTAAGCACCAATGACATACTTGCGCCACTCTTGATGACTGCCTTGGTTGAGGTAGCGAGAGATCTCAAAGTAAAGACTGCTGACTGGTTGGCGAGGGGTACTCATCAGGGGCATTCCCGCTTCCTTGGGAGTGCGATTGCCCTTGTGAACGTTACAGCGCATGCAGGCCGTAATCACGTTCTCCCAGGTATCGGCTCCCCCCCTCGATCGCGGCACGATGTGATCAAGGGTTAAATTCTCGCCGTGATAGCCGCAATACTGACAGGAATGGCCATCACGATGCAGGACATTACGACGGGTCAGTGGGATTTCGTTGTAGGGAATGCGGATGTATTGACGCAGTCGAATCACTGTGGGGAGTGGAAGATCGGGCAGGATCATTCGACCGTTGTGCTCTAAGCTTTCAGCCTTATCTTTCAAAAGCAAGATCACCGCTCGCCGCCAGCTCGTAATGTTGAGTGGCTCGTAGGAAGCGTTGAGCACTAAAACCTTGCCCATAGGGCTTGAATGGGCTTTTCAAAAGTTTGCCCAGATGGTAACACAACCTTCAGAAAGGCTTCGGCACCCTAGGGTCTGCTCAGTGTTTGGAAGCGATTAGGATGCAAGGTAGCTGTGGTGGTGAGTGACTGTGAAACCCATTGATCCCCAACATACTCACCGTTGGCCAACGCGACGGTTAGAACAACTTTCCTATCAGCGTGCTTGGGTCGAAATCGATCAGGGAGCGATCGCTGCTAACACCCGTCAGGTCCGCCAGCTCCTCGCACCCAACTGTGAATTGATGGCAGTTGTGAAAGCAGATGCCTATGGTCATGGCGCAGTTGCGATCGCCAGTACGGTTTTAGGCGCCGGAGCCACAGCGCTTGGTGTTGCCACCATCCCCGAAGGCGTGCGACTACGAGAAGCCGGGATCACCGCGCCGATCCTGCTGCTGGGGTCAATCCATAGCCCT
The DNA here is from genome assembly GCF_003846445.2 of Synechococcus elongatus PCC 11801. Taxonomy (NCBI): domain Bacteria; kingdom Bacillati; phylum Cyanobacteriota; class Cyanophyceae; order Synechococcales; family Synechococcaceae; genus Synechococcus; species Synechococcus elongatus. The sequence goes on from NZ_CP030139.2 coordinate 1,576,932, forward strand.
GATGAGGTGCAGGCGATCGCCCAGTGGCAGATTCAACCCAGTCTCAGCACTCCCAAACAGGCTTTGATCTGCGCTGAAGTGTTGGAACGTTTGGGCCAGTCATTGCCTGTTCACCTCAAGTTGGACACGGGCATGGCTCGGTTGGGAGCGCCTTGGCAAACCGCACTGGAGTTTTTACAGCTCGTTCACAGCCTACCGGCTCTTCAGCCGGCTAGTTTGTACTCGCATTTTGCGACAGCAGATAGTCCAGACCTAGCGCCATTGCAGCAACAACATGCTGCTTTTAGGCAGGCGATCGCCCAAATCCGAGCCGCAGGATTGCCAGTTCCTAAGCTTCACATTGCCAACTCTGCGGCAGCCCTGCTCGATCGCAGTCTCCACTATGACCAAGTCCGTGTCGGGCTAGCGCTGTATGGTCTTTACCCGGCCCCGCACCTCAGCGATCGCCTGTCGTTGTATCCTGCGCTATCGGTGAAAGCACGGGTGACGCACGTCACGACCCTGCCCGCAGGCCAAGGCGTTAGCTACGGCCATCGCTACGTCACCCAGCGCGAAACTCCCATCGCAGTCGTCGGGATCGGTTATGCCGATGGCGTACCCCGTACCCTCTCCAATCAGATAAACGTGCTCTACCGCGGGCAGCGACTACCGCAAATTGGGGCGATCACCATGGATCAGATGATGATCGACATTTCGGCCATGCCCCAATTGGCACCGGGAGATGTTGTCACCCTGCTGGGGCGATCGGGATCAGAACAGATCACCGCCGAGGATTGGGCCGAGCGCGCCAACACGATTAGCTGGGAAATTCTCTGTGGCTTTAAAGATCGACTGCCGCGCTTTGCGGTCGCTACAGATTGGCCATCCAATCAAGTCAGTGTCAGGTCTTAACGCGGCGTGGAAGTTCTGCTACGATAGCGAAACCGCTTGGAGAGATGGCTGAGTGGTCGAAAGCAGCACATTGCTAATGTGCCGAGTCGTGTACGCGGCTCCGAGGGTTCGAATCCCTCTCTCTCCGTTGAATGAATCACCTTGTCATTAATGACAGTCTGCGATCGCAAAGATTGCAGTTTTGTTATGCAAGCCAGCGATCGCGATCGGGGTTTCTAGCCTAGAGGCAGCACTGGGCTAAAACCTGCATGAGTGGCAACTGCTGCGTCCTTCCCCAAATTGCCTCACCAGCAACCTTGCCGGTCTATCGCCTCTGTCCGCAGGGGAGTAACCGCTTTGCTATCTTGTTCGACCCAGAACAGGCAGGAGTCTCCTTGGTTGCCTGCTTTGAGATTTTTGATCCGGGCGGAGCGACGCCCCCGAATCTCCATGGCCGAGCGATCGAATTTTTCTATGTGATTGCGGGTGAAGGCGAAGCCTACTGCGATGGCAAACGCACCGCGATCGCGGCGGGTGACATGCTGCTGATTCCCGCAACGGGTCTGCACGAGATTCGCAATACCCATGAGGATCAACGCCTCTACGTGTTGACGCTGATGATCCCCAATGAGGCTTTCATTGAGCTGATTCGCGCTGGGGTGCCCGATCGCCTCGATGAGTCCGATCTGGCTGTGCTGCAGCAGTTACGCACGATTCCACGGATCCCATCCCCAGCCAGAGTGACCGCCGCGATCGCCTAACTGCACTCAACCAGTCGGATAGGATGCTGGAACAGCCCTTTTGATTTGACTGCTTCCATGTCTTTTGTTGGCCTGCACATGCACAGCGACTACAGCCTGCTGGATGGGGCGAGTCAGCTACCGGATTTGGTGGCACGGGCCAAAGAGCTGGGAATGCCCGCGATTGCCCTAACGGATCACGGTGTGATGTATGGTGCGGTCGAACTGCTCAAGGTTTGTAAAAATCAAGGTGGCATTCGGCCGATCATCGGCAACGAAATGTATGTCATCAATAGCCCGATTGATGATCCCAATCCCCGCGTTCGCAAATATCACCAGATTGTTTTAGCCAAGAATAAAAAAGGCTATCAAAATCTTGTTAAGCTCACTTCTATTTCCCATCTTCAAGGGTTTAAAGGACGAGGAATTTTTGCCCGTCCCTGTATTGATAAAGAACATCTCGAAAAATACCGAGAAGGCTTAATCATTACCAGTGCTTGCTTGGGCGGCGAGATTCCCCAAGCAATTTTGCAGGGGCGCCCTGATGTGGCTCGACGGGTCGCCGCTTGGTATCAAGAACGCTTTGGCGAAGACTTTTATCTAGAAATCCAAGATCACGGCTCACCAGAAGATCGGATTGTCAATGTTGAGATTGTTCGAATTGCTCAAGAACTTAGCATTGAGCTGGTTGCCACAAACGACAGTCACTTCATTTCCTGTTTTGATGTCGAAGCGCATGATGCCTTGCTTTGTATCCAAACGGGCAAACTGGTCGTCGAAGATAAACGGCTGCGCTACAGCGGTACGGAATATCTCAAATCTGCTGAGGAAATGCATCAGCTGTTCCGCGATCACCTGCCGGATGATGTGATTGCCAAAGCGATCGCTAATACCCTTGTGATCGCCAGCAAGATCGAAGACTACAACATCTTGGGTGAGCCCAAGATCCCGACATTCCCTGTCCCTGAGGGCTACAACGAAGAAACTTATATGGCGGAAGTGGCCCGTCAAGGTTTGGCTCAACGCTTAAACTGCGATCGCTATGAAGACTGCGAAGAAGTTTATCGCGATCGCTTAGAGTACGAAATCAAAATGATGCATGAAATGGGTTTTGCTGCCTATTTCTTAGTTGTTTGGGACTACATTAAATTTGCCCGTGATAACAATATTCCCGTAGGGCCAGGTCGGGGTTCTGCCGCTGGCTCACTGGTTGCCTACTGTATGGGAATCACCAATATTGATCCCGTTCACCACGGCTTGCTGTTTGAGCGTTTTCTTAATCCCGAACGGAAGTCGATGCCAGATGTTGATACGGACTTCTGTATTGATCAACGGGATAAAGTTATTGACTATGTGACTGAAAAATACGGCGAAGATCGGGTCGCTCAGATTATCACCTTTAACCGTATGACCTCCAAGGCGGTACTGAAGGATGTAGCGCGCGTGCTGGATATACCCTACGGCGAAGCCGATCGCATGGCGAAGTTAATCCCTGTCGCACGGGGTAAGCCTGCCAAGCTCAAAGTGATGATTTCTGAGCAAACCCCCGCGCCAGAATTCAAAGAAAAATATGAGAAAGATCCCAGGGTGAAGCACTGGGTGGATATGGCAATTCGGATTGAGGGGACAAACAAAACCTTTGGCGTCCATGCTGCGGGTGTCGTGATTTCAGCAGTCCCACTCGACGAAATCGTGCCGCTCCAACGCAACAATGATGGCCAAGTCATTACCCAGTACTACATGGAGGATATTGAAGCCTGTGGCCTTTTGAAGATGGATTTCTTGGGCCTCAAGAACCTCACGATGATCCAGAAGGCGATCGATTTAGTTCAAGAGACGAGTGGTCAAGCCATTGATCCCGATCGCTTACCAATGGATGATCCCAAAACCTATCAGTTACTGGCAAAAGGCGATCTGGAAGGCGTTTTCCAGCTGGAATCTTCGGGGATGCGGCAAATTGTCCGCGATCTGAAGCCATCTAACCTCGAAGATATTTCTTCAATCTTGGCGCTCTATCGTCCGGGTCCTTTAGATGCTGGACTGATTCCTAAATTTATTAACCGTAAGCATGGTCGAGAAGCGATCGACTATGCCGATCAGATGCTTCAGCCCATCCTGAATGAAACCTACGGAATCATGGTTTATCAGGAACAAATTATGAAAATTGCCCAAGACATGGGTGGCTACACACTCGGAGAAGCTGACTTACTCCGGCGGGCCATGGGCAAGAAAAAAATGTCGGAGATGGTTAAACACCAAAGCACCTTTGTGGAAGGTGCGAAGAAGAATGGTGTCGCTGAAAAAGTCGCAGCTGAACTCTTCGATCAGATGGTGCTGTTCGCAGAATATTGCCTAGGAGCGGAGACAGAAATTCTCACTGTTGAATACGGCCCGATCGCGATTGGAAAGTTGGTCGAAGAAAATATTCGTTGCCAAGTCTACTGTTGTAATCCTGATGGTTATATCTACAGTCAGCCGATTGGGCAGTGGCACCAACGCGGTCAGCAGGAAGTCTTTGAGTATGAACTCAGTGATGGTCGCGTGATTCGAGCAACCGCTGACCACCGCTTTATGACTGCAGCAGGTGAGATGCGATCGCTGGATGAGATCTTCGAACAATCACTCGAACTGAAGCAGATTCCAATACCATTGCTGGCGATCGCCCAACCATCCCCGTTAGCGACGGCGTAACTTGCTGACTAACTTGCGCGAGAGGCTGAGATTCAAGCCTTCTTGCTCACACCATTCCTGCAAGAGACGATAGAACAATTGGCGGTCGTCGCTGCGAAGAACAGCCGCTTGATCCGCGGTTTCGATCGCGTAGGGATAGCCTCCGCCTGCAATCACTTCAGCGCGCAGCCAGTTCAGCACCGTCTCATGTCGTCCAGATTCCACTAGCCACAAGGGCAATTCAATCCGAACAGGATTGCCATCGTGGGTTTTGAGATAGCAATAGGCCAAGCGATCGCCCTGTTCTGCATAGACTTTGAGAATACTTCTGCGGCAGCGTAGCAGGGGTGTGCGATCGCCCCAGCGTAATCCCTGCGCCACAATTTGAGCATCGACGAGCGATCGCGGCTCGGGTAGCTCCTCAAACCAATCCTGCAGTAATTCGGCTAAGTCTTTTGCTGAAGAAGTGTCGATATAAGCGATGAGGGGAACGCGACTGTTCTCACTGGCTCGGAGAAGCCGGACTAAACAATCGATGTAAACTTGCTGGGTTTCCGCCTCAAATGCTTCAGCAAAGGTTGCCACCAAGGAACCATCTAAAAAAGCACAGCAGTTAGGCTGACCTGCGTGACTCTCGAGAAACTGAACAAGGCGTTCTGTCTCCATCTGGAAGCGACGCATATTGACCAGTCGGTCGAAGTTTTCTGGCGATAGATCCTGAAAGTCTGCAGGGGCCAGTAGATCGACCGCAATATCTTTGGTGTAGGGCTGATTCAGTTGGTGAGGGTTCTCAAACCAAGCGATTTGAACCAGGGCGATCGGCAGTGAGAAATCTTTGCTGGGATAAATCTGCGATCCATCGACGGCAAATGTGGTGACGCCCTGAATTTGCGATCGCACCCAATCAAGACTGGCTTCTCGATGGGGCCAACGTTCAGGGAAGCGCCAAAGACTTCCATCAAGACTGAGCGGCAGATCCAAAAGATGACCATCAGTCCAGCTATCAGGCAGCCTTACCAACTGCCGAAAGGCATCTCGATAGAGCTGCAGCAAGCTTTGAAACTGGTCGTCTGCGCGATTAAACTGATGCCGTTTACTCTCGAGCAAACGCCGAATTTCACTGGCACGAGTGGGCATTGAATCAGCCTGATTAGCTTAAAACTAAGTTGTCACGATGGACGATCGTTTCTGCACCTTCGTAGCCTAGGATTTGAATAATTTGATCACTTTGACAGCCACGGATTTGCTGTAGTTCTTGACTGTCATAGTTGACTAATCCTCGAGCAATTTCAGTGCCGTTGAGATCACAGAGCTGGACCGCATCTTGGGCCTCAAATTCACCTTCGATCGCCTGAATCCCAGCAGCCAAAAGCGACTTTCCACCCGATTGAATCGCTTGCACTGCACCGGCATCCAGCAATAGTTTGCCAGTCGGCACGAGACCATGGGCAATCCAGCGTTTGCGGGCATTCACAGTGGCGGGTTGCGGCTCAAACCAAGTCCCGATCGCCTCGCCAGCCAAGATTTTCAGCAGATTGTCGGGCGATCGCCCTTGGGTGATCACGGTACGAACGCTGGCTTGGGTGGCAATCTTTGCCGCCGTCAATTTCGTGGCCATGCCGCCCGTGCCCCAACGGCTGCCCTGCCCACCCGCTTGAATCGATTCCAGCTCGGAGATGTCGCGAACGATCGTGATTGGCTGGGCACTCGGATCTTGGCGCGGATCAGCCGTATACAGGCGATCGACATCGGTCAAAAGAAACAGCCATTGTGCTTCGACGAGGCTGGCGACCAAGGCCGACAGCGTGTCATTGTCGCCAAATTTCAGTTCTTCGACGGCGACTGTGTCGTTCTCGTTGACGATTGGCACGACACCCAAGTCAAACAGTTCCTGAAAGGTCTGATAGGCGTTGATATAGCGTTGCCGTTGCGCCAGATCCCCCCGCGTCAGCAGGACTTGCGCGATCGGCTGCCCCAAGGTCGTAAACAGATCGTCGTAGGTACGCATCAAGCGACCTTGCCCGACCGCTGCGATCGCTTGGCGTTGGGCAATTCGGCTGGGGCGATCGCGCAGCCCAAGGCGGGTGCAGCCAACTCCCACAGCTCCCGAGGAGACCAAAACGACGTTGTAGCCCTGCCGGCGCAGTTGGCAAATCACTTCAACGAGCCCCGCAATCGTCGAGAGCGCCAAGCCCGGATGGTGGGGATTGGTCAGACTGCTGGTGCCAATTTTGACCACAAGGGTCTCGGACATGGGAGCCACAGACCGGAAGAACGTCTCTAGTATCTTGCCTCTGGGGGGTTGCAAGCGATGACAATCACTCGGCTGGTGGCTTGCTGTTTCCCGAAACTTGGGGCAGCTTAGGGCAGGACTGAAATGGAGTCATCCCTATGTGGCGGGCGATCGCAGTGGCGAGTGTGGTGCTCACAGCTTGCACGCCCACGCAGCAGCTTCAGGCTGAAATTCAAGAAGTCGCAACGTCACCCGTCTTTGCCAGCCAGCCCAATCAAGCAGAGCAACCGGCTTCTGAAGGGACTGTCGTCATTCAAGGCGGACAAATCCGCACCGAGAGTCCTGGCAAAGCCCAAATTCAACTCAGTGATGGTCTGCAGTTTCGACTCGGCGGCAACGCCTTGCTGAAAATTGAGCCTGAACTCCAGCTCGATCGCGGTCAGATTATTGCTTGGCTAGGGCCGGGACAACAGCGCGATCGCCCGCTGCAAATCCGCACCCCGACAGCGACAGCGGCTATTCGTGGCACAACGGTCTTCATTGAGCAAACCGCAACCCAGACCTTGATTCTGAGTTGGGAAGGGCTGGTCGAAGTGCAGCTGCCCTCCGGTGCTTCAACCCAGCTCACCAGCGGCCAAGTGCTGCGGCAGAACAGCGTTTCCAGAAGAGTTTGCTGCTCAACGGCTTTGCCACACCGATGGAAACCCTGCCTGAAATTCGTCGCCAACTGCTGGGGCCGTCCTAGTCCATGGCGATCGCTCGTCGGCTGGGTTGGCCGTTGCCGGTGGCGCTGGGTGGGGCGATCGCCATCGCGGGGTTATTGCTCTCGCCGTTGGCAATCAGTCCACTGACGCAGCCGGGTCGCTGGCTGGATGCGGTGTTATTGAGTGCGGCCTTTCGGTTGCGGGGCCCCCAAGCACCGGATCCCGCGATCGCGATCGTGGTGATCGATGAAGATTCGCTGCGACTGGGTGAGTTGTTTACGGCAGCGGAGTTAGAGGCTCGTTCCCCTCTTGTGGATCTTCAAGATTGGCCTTGGCCGCGCCGCATTTACGCCTTGGCACTCCAGCGTTTGCGAGCCGCCGGGGCGCGACGAGTCATTTTCGATATTGTTTTTGCCACTCCCAGCCGCTTTGGGCCAGAAGATGATCGCCGATTTGCGGATGCGATCGCCCAAGCCGGATCGTCCGTGACGCTGGCTGGAGAACTAGAGCAGGTTGATCGCAGCGCCGGACTCAGTCAGGCCAGCCTCGCCCAACCAATCTATAAGCATCCCTCTGGCTTGGCCAATTTAGTTGCTGGAGCCGATGGCAGCCTGCAAGCGATTCCTGGTCAAGACTGGCTTCAACCCTGGCAAATCCTGCAAGCCCGCGATCGCCCCCCTCTATCCAACCTTGCTAGTGCGGCTCTGGGGCAAGCTCCGTCGCCGCTCTCCTTGGGCATCAACTACAGCGGCCCCGAGGGAACCTATCCGCGCTGGCCGTTTTGGGCGTTGTTCGATCCGGAACTCTGGCAGGGACCGTTGCAGCAAGGCGCCGTCTTTCGCGATCGCGATGTTTTGATTGGGGCGAGTGCCAGCAGCCTGGGCGATCGCCATGCCACACCCTTTGCAGCCAGCATGGCCGGCGTCGAGATTCAAGCCAATGCGATCGCTACCCTCCGCAGCCAACGCGGTTTGCGATCGCTGCCGTTGTCTTGGCTAGCCCTGCTAGTGATTCTGGTGGCAGCCGTGCAGAGCAGCATTATCAGCCGCTGTCCGAGTCCCCTCGCGAAAGGAATCTGGCTCCTTGGCAGTAGTGCCGCTGTGCTGCTCGCCTGCTTCGTGGCTTTTCTACAAACTTGGCTGGTGTCACCCACGGCGTTGTTGCTGGTGCCGCTGCTTGTGGGAGTAAGTGACAGTGCCAATAGTGCTTGGCAAATCCAACGGGAACGGCGATCGCTACGACGCGCTTTAGCGCTGCGCGTCTCACCAGCCTTGCTCAGCACGATTCTGGCGCAGCGAGATGCGGTGGCCAATCAGCTCGGTGGGCATAGTTGCGAAGCGGTGATCCTGTTCTCGGATCTGCGTGGGTTTACGCAGTTGTCCAGCCAAATTGACTCAACCGTTTTGGTGGCGTTGCTCAACCGCTACTTTGAGGCGATGGCTCAACCAATTCTGGCGACGCAGGGGTTGATCGATAAATTTGTTGGCGACGCGATTATGGCGGAGTTTGGGCTGCCGCTCAGTCGGGGCACCGCGATCGAAGCCCAAGCAGCGATTCAAGCGGCCCTTGCAATGCGGCGATCGCTGGCCCATTTACGTGCTGAACTAGCGGCAGAAGGCTTGCCGCTGCTCTTTCACGGCATTGGCCTGAATCTGGGAACGGTGGTGGCGGGCAATCTCGGCGCTCCCGAGCGGCTGGAATACACCGTGATTGGCGATGCGGTCAATGTGGCTGCCCGTCTGGAGGGACTGACCAAGACGCTGGGGCACGACATCGTGATTTCCCAAGCGCTCTATGAGCAGGTGAAAGAGTGCATTGAGGTATTGCCCTTGGGATTACAGCCAGTGACTGGGCGATCGCAGCCAGTGTTCACCTATGCTGTCTTGGATGAGCGGGGCGGTGATGGGCAGTTGGCCCGTCAAGTCCAGCAAGACTATCAGGCGTGGCAACAAGGGATAAATTGGACGTGATCGCTCAGGGTGGAACGCTGCTATTCCTGTTGATTGCTGGCCATTTTTTGGGTGATTTCGGTCTGCAATCCGACACGATGGCGCGGGAAAAATCGCGTCATTCGACGACGCCACTGCAGAGAAGTGTGCCTTGGTATTGGTGGCTCTCGGCCCACACCTTAATTCATGGCGGCATCGTCACCCTTCTGACTGGTTCAGGCTTGCTGGGCATGATTGAAGTAGGGATTCATGCGATCGCCGACTGGCTGAAGTGTGAAAACCGCACGACGCTCCTGCAGGACCAAATCCTGCATCTCCTGACAAAATTGGGCTTCTGGTTGTGGCTCCTGCAGACGATGTAGAGCCAACGCTCATTCCTGATCTCGCTGCGGTTGGTGCTGCGACCACCCTACTGGAGCGATTGCTCGCGATCGGAATTGCGCTCTCTGCTTGCCAAGATCCCGATCAGTTACTCGACTTGATTTTGCAGAGCAGCCGTGACCTAACCTGTAGCGACGGCGGCAGCTTGTACCTCGTCGATCGCAGTGACCCGCAGCAGCCCTGTCTCCGCTTCCAAATCTTCCAGAGCGACAGTCTGTCCAGCTCCATCGAAGCTCCGCCCCCTTTGCCCCTCGATCGCCACAGTTTGGCGGGCTATGTGGCAACGACCGGAGAAACCCTGAACTTGGCGGATGTCTATGCCTTGGATGGGCAACAGCCGTTTCATTTCAATGCCAGTTTTGATCAGCGCTTCAACTACCGCACCTGCTCGATGTTGGTGCTACCGATGCTCGATCAGACCGGCAGCGTAATCGGCGTGCTGCAGCTGATCAATCGCAAACGCCAAGCCGGTCTGAAGCTGACGGCGGCGATCGCGTCGGAACAGACGCAGCCCTATAGCCCTGACGAAGACACCCTGTTGCGATCGCTGGCGGGTCAAGCGGCGATCGCGATCGAGCGGACGCTATTGCAGCGCAGTATCGAGAACTTGTTTGAGGGCTTTATCCGCGCCGCCATCAAGATTATTGAATCTCGCGATCCCTGCACGATGGGCCACTCAGAGAGGGTCGCCCGCCTCGCGGTTCGGCTCGCCGAGCAAGTCCACACTACGGATCAAGGGACGCTGGCGATCTATCAGTTCAGCAGCGCTCAACTGCAAGAGCTGCACTATGCCTCCCTGCTCCACGACTTTGGCAAAGTGGGGGTACCCGAGGCGATCCTGAACAAGGCTCAGAAGCTGCACCCAATTGAACAGCAGGGGCTGCACTATCGCCTGCAACTACTCCAACAGCAACTGCAACTGGAGCAAGCCCGTCGTTGGTTGGCACCGACCCTGACCGAAGCTGTCCAACGGGCCGGACTCGATCATCCTGCGGACTGTACTTGGTGTCAGCAGTTGGGCAGCGAGGCTGACCTTGAAGCGACGATCGCTCGACTCCAACGAGCTGGATCCCTGCTGCAGGATCTCAATCAGCCGCAAATCCTAGCAACGCCGGCCTACCGCGATCGCTTGGCGGAAGTCGAAGCAGAGTTACAGTGGCTGGCTTCGCTGCAGGTGACTGACTGGGATGGCCAGGTGCGATCGCTACTGACACCCGCAGAACAAGAAAAACTGCTGATCCCGAAAGGCAGTCTGACTGAGCAGGAACGTCGGGCGATTGAGTCGCATGTTCAGCACACCTTTGCCTTTTTGCAGGAGATTCCTTGGACGGGGCCGCTGGCGCAGGTGCCGCACATTGCCCATGCCCACCACGAGCGTTTGGATGGCAGCGGCTATCCCCTCGGGTTAGAGCAGGCGCAAATTCCGATGCAGGCGCAAATTATGGCAGTTGCGGACGTCTACGATGCGCTGACGGCTAGCGATCGTCCTTATAAACGCCGTGTTCCGATTGAAAAAGCGCTGCAAATTCTGGAATGGGAAGCCCGCGATCGCAAACTGAATGATCAGCTTGTTCAACTGTTTCAGCAGCAGCAAACCTTCCAAGTCCTCGGTAATCAGCTTCAGCACGAGGAAAGCTCTTTGATTGGATAAGAGACAAGGCTCACTTGATGATCGACGACCTGTCAAAATCACCTACTTTGCAGTTGTGGCGGGCTGGATAGCTATCAGTGAAAAGTTGGTTCAAACTCTTGATGAGCCTAGGAAACAGTGATGTCTTTTAAGACGATTCTGGTGGCAGGAGCCAGTCGTGGCATCGGTCTTGCTGTTGCAGAACACCTCATCCACCAGTGCGATCGCCTTGTGGCAGTGTCGCGAACAGCGGCTCCGGTGAGGGAGTGGATTCAGGCAGATTTATCTGAGTTAGCGGGAATCAAAACGGTGGCTCAAGCGATCGGGGAGGATTCCCTCGATGCGCTGCTGTACATGGGTGGAACTTGGGAAACCCATGCGTTTACACCCCAATATGACTTTGAAACCTGTTCGGATGAGGATATTGCTCGGGTTATTGCGGTCAATCTCCTTGCGCCGATTCGCTTGGTGAAAGCATTACTGCCTGCGCTGCGGCGATCGCATAATCCAAAAATTATTTTTATGGGCGCTCTTTCGGGTCGAGATAATTTCCCTGCTAGAGAGGTTGCCAATAGCGCGTCGAAGTTTGGGCTGCGGGGAGTCGTTCACGCCTTGCGGGAAGAATTGCGATCGCAGCAAATTGGGGTCACGGTGATTAATCCGGGTAATGTGGGCACCCCAGAAGTATTAGCGGATCTTGCAGCAGCCCACTTGACAGGCAGCGAGGCGATTCCCTTGAGTGATCTTCTGTCGATTCTTGACTGTGTTCTCTCTTTGTCGCGAGCCACCTGCATCAAAGAGATTGATGTACCAGCCATGCTCGGGAGAGGGGCTTAGGACTATGGTCTCTAGTGCGGGGGTGTTTTCACGATCGCAACTACTACCAGTCGTCATAACTATTCCCAACTCTGATCCTAGAGCTTGAGTAAGCCTCCCTGTTAGGTTGAAAGTCCTCAGCACAAGAGCTATGGCAGTTAGTGAAATCCAGTCTAGGCAAGCACAGAATCAACATACAATAAAACATCAAGATAAAGTAAAATTCAGTTTGGCGTTTTGAATTCTGTTTGCAGTTTATGAAATTCTCAAATTTCAAGGAAATATCTAAACAATGGAATTGTTTTTCTGCAACAGATACGCTAGGTTCATTTGATTTTTATACGACAATAGTTTCTCTAGACTCCCTTACGCTACCAGAGATAAGAATTGCCAAAGAAAAGCTTTCTGAGTTTTATCAACATTCGCTCCAAGATCCAAACACTTTGCTAGATGAAAACTCATATCATCCCATAGCCAAGGTTTTTCCTTTGGCAGTACATGAATACACTCATTTTATCGATGCAACATCGACAATTTGGGGCCTTAATTATTTAAAAATAATGAAAGAATCTTATGAGTCAAATAATGTTAGAGGAGGTCGAGAATCTGATTTTCATAAAGCCAAAAAACATTATGATTTTATAAGAAAACTCAGGCTTCCTGAGTACTATACCCTTAGAGAACCTAACACTCTTAATGTTCGGCCATGGCGATATAAACTCACTACAGGCTTACTTTTTGATCAACAGGGCAATCCTTCTGACAGAGCAGTTGCTTTCACCCAGTTTATGAATGCAAAAAATGAGTTCTTAGTGAGATCTCCTATATCTATGGTTGCACTACTTGAGATGTCTGCAATGGCGCAAGAAGTGTTGATGAATATATTTTTATTAATGTCTACTAATACTGAATTTCAATCAATTGAAGGTAGCCAGTACTCTAATGTACTAATGGAATATTTATACAATCCAGATATTACCGAGTATTCTGTATGTGTTCATCTTGTAGCTAACTTGTTAAGCCTTGAGGATCCAGCACTAGCATTCAGAGTCTGTGCTGTCTTATCCAGAATTATACTTAATGTCCCAATAAATTATTTTTCTAGACTATCCGAAAGCTGTCCGATTCAAAATATTTTAAGACTTCATGAGAATGATAATGCTGTTCAATACTTTAGAAATGGACTATCTTCCTGCGACTATGGAACATTATTTTATTTGATGTGTCATGCCCTTCCAAAAGGTAACTATGAGTCGGCGCAAGCAATTCAATCATCTGTAGAAGCATCTATCTCAGAACTTGGAATTAACCTCGAGGAAATGCAGTCTGATATGACTCGAGAAGCACAAGATCTTTGTCAACAGATTGTGACATCTAAAATTCCTGAGATACAACAACTAGCCAAAGCTGGATACCAAAACTTTCTTAAAATTAAAGCTAACAACCCTCGTATAACACTCGAACAGCTCAATCTTCCACCAGTACTTTTGTCTGATTCAGAATACCTAAGCATATTCCCAAACGCTAATAATCTATTGTCAACTTTTAATATTGATTCTGCCTTCGAAGAACTATACTCGAAAGGTCAGGCTTGGGTTGAGCGATTTTCTGAGGCATGCGTATGATTAAACTTAGTTTTGTTTTTACTAGCAGTAGCAATTAATAGTGCAAAGAATAATTTCTGTCTTGTTTTAGCCTTGTCACAAAGAACGTAAAACAAGAACCTAGTAATGAAGGATTCCATTAGTTTCTAAAGGAAACTTTATTGTGCTTTCTAGCTGCTATAGAAAATATTGCAAATATTTACTACCCAATCTTTGGTTTTCAATAAGATGCCTAATCAGTAACCTCTCTACGGATGTCAACATTGAGAATAATTGCTCTAGTTGGGGATTAATCAGCTGCCGTGACGCCGTACGATCGAGAACTGCAGCCCGTTGGAAATCACTGTGTCAGTTCGCGTTCGCATTGCTCCTAGCCCCACCGGCAACCTCCACATCGGCACGGCACGCACCGCCGTCTTCAACTGGTTGTTTGCGCGGCGGCATCAGGGCCAGTTCATCCTGCGCATCGAAGATACGGACCTCGAGCGATCGCGATCGGAATACACCGACAACATCCTGACCGGCCTCAAATGGCTGGGCTTGAACTGGGACGAAGGCCCGTTCTACCAAACCCAGCGGCTCGACCTCTATAAAGCCGCCGTGCAGCAATTGCTCGACAGTGGCAAAGCCTATCGCTGCTACTGCACCGAAGCTGAACTCGAAGCCCTGCGCGAGTCGCAACGCGCCCGCAACGAAGCCCCGCGCTACGACAACCGCCACCGCGATCTGACGCCAGAGCAAGAAGCCGCGTTTCAAGCCGAAGGACGCGAAGCCGTGATTCGCTTCCGCATTGATGACGATCGCGAAATCGCTTGGACAGACTTAGTGCGCGATCGCGTTGTCTGGAAAGGCAGTGACCTCGGTGGCGACATGGTGATTGCCCGCCGCAGTCCCGCTGGCACCATCGGCCAGCCGCTCTACAACCTCGCGGTCGTGGTCGATGACATCGACATGACGATCAGCCATGTGATTCGTGGCGAAGACCACATTGCCAACACCGCCAAGCAAATCCTGCTCTACGAAGCGCTGGGTGCAGCGGTGCCCAAGTTTGCCCACACGCCGCTGATCCTCAACAAGGAAGGTCGCAAACTCTCCAAGCGCGATGGCGTCACCTCCATCTCCGACTTCCAAAACTTGGGCTATCTCCCCGAGGCGATCGCCAACTACATGACCCTGCTCGGCTGGTCGCCCGTCGAAGGCATGGATGAACGCTTCAGCCTTGCCGATGCGGCTGCCGTCTTCGACTTCGATCGCGTCAACAAAGCCGGTGCCAAATTCGACTGGGACAAACTCAACTGGCTCAACAGTCAGGTGATCAAAGAGAAATCTGCCAGCGAGTTGGTCGCACTGCTACAGCCATTTTTGATCGGAGCGGGTGTCGATACAGCAGCCTATCCTGCGGCTTGGCTGGAAGAATTGGCGACCCTCTTGGGTCCCAGCCTCGTGACCTTGGCCGATGTCGTCGCCCAAAGCCAACTCTTCTTCAGTCAGAGCATTGAGCTGCAAGAAGACGCGATCGCCCAGCTGAGCCAAGAAGGTAGCAAAGCGGTTCTGCAGCAAATCCTTGAGGCGCTACCGAGTGAGGCGCTGACCCTCGAAGCCGCCAAAGGCTTGATCGATCAAGCAGTCAAAGCGGCGGGCGTCAAAAAAGGTATCGGCATGCGATCGCTGCGCGCTGCCTTGATGGGTTCGATGCAGGGTCCCGATCTGCTCACGAGCTGGGTGTTGCTGCATCAGGCTGGGCAAGCTCAACCGCGTCTGCAG
Source organism: Synechococcus elongatus PCC 11801 (assembly GCF_003846445.2). Classification (NCBI taxonomy): domain Bacteria; kingdom Bacillati; phylum Cyanobacteriota; class Cyanophyceae; order Synechococcales; family Synechococcaceae; genus Synechococcus; species Synechococcus elongatus. Next base: position 1,592,293 of record NZ_CP030139.2, read on the forward strand.
GCTGCGATCGCGGCAGCTCAGGGCTAACCCAAGCGGCAGGCCAATCCTGCCATTCCAGCCCGTCAATCGCTAACTGGCGATCGCGACTCAATCCCCAAAAGCGATCGCCAGTTTCGGCCACAGCGGGTAACAGCGCCAGTTCCCAGCCTTCCCCACGTTGGTGCAGCAACGGCAAAATCTGATCGGCTTCCAGCGCCTGCTGCCACTGCTGTACCGTCTGGCGATCGCTCAGCTCGATTTGGAAGAGTTCGCAGCGTTGCTCCTGCAACCGTTGCTGCCAGAGGTCGGCGCTGATTTGGGTGCTGTAGAGATGGGCGCGATCGTCGAGTGGGCAGAGGTCTACCACGGTCAGCCCTGTTTGTTCGGCAGGAGTCGGCTGATCGCGACCGAGTAGCAGCGTGATGCTTTCGCTTTCCCAGGCGGGTTCTGCTGGCACTTGGGCGATCGCCTGATGAGGCTGCTTGTTTTGCGCCAACAAGATGGTAAGAAGTCGTAGCTCAAGGTCATCACCAACCAAAACAATTTGCTCGGGTCGATCCAAAACACCGAGTTTTTTCGCCACGGTCTTCGCTGAAAGTCCCTGCAAAAAGACCGTCATCAAAATCGTCAAAAACACCTGCGCTTTAATGGCTGCGCCACCCGCTAAGCCGCGATCGGTCAGCAGAATCGCAAACAGCGAGGCCACCGACGCCGAAATAATCCCGCGCGGTGCAATCCAGCTCAGAAAGGCTTTTTGTGCCCAGTTGAGGTCGCTGCCCCAAGTGCAGAGGCCAATGCTGAGCGGGCGCACGACCAGCATCAGCGCCAGCACGGTCAAGGGGCCGCCCCAACCCAAAGCGAAGAGACTAGCGATCGAGAGATCCGCTGCCAGCAGCACAAACAGGATCGAGATTGCTAAGGTCGTCAGCTGTCCCTTGAAGGTTTTAATCGCCTCCAAATCGGGAATCGCCACAGCCCGTAGCAACAGACCCGCAATCACCACCGCCAGCAAGCCTGCCTCGCTGATCACTGCTTGAGCTGCGCCAAAAATTGCCCAGAGTGCGGCTAAAACGACGAGGGTTCGTAGTTCCTCCGAGAGGAAGCGGACTTGGCGCAAAAATAGTGCCAGCAGACCGCCACCGAGACTACCGGCGATCGCCCCAACGACCAGCCGCAGGATCAGTCCTTCCAGCACCAACCCCACATCCTGACTGCCACTCAGGACAAAGTTAAGAACGACCACCGCCAGAATCGCGCCGATCGGATCGATCAGGACGCCTTCGCCTTCTAGCAGGGTCGAGACCTTTGGATCAGCTTGAACTTGCCGTAATAGGGGCGTCGTCACCGTCGGGCCGGTTACCACCACGATCGCACCGTAGAGGAACGCCAACGGCCAAGGAAACTCACTGAAGCTGTGAGCCGCGATCGCACCGCCCAGAATCGTAATTCCTGCGCCTAGCGTGATCAGATTGCGCAGGCTGCCGGAAACTTGGAGAAGATTGCGCAGATCAAGGCTCAGTCCGCCTTCAAACAGGATCAGCGCCACACTGAGGCTGACCAAGGTTTCCAGCCCTTCCCCCAGTTGCTCAGGCTGCACCCAGTTCAAGCCATCAGGCCCCAGCAGCAAGCCGGTCAGCAACAGGAAGACAATTCCCGGTAACTTTGCCCAACTGGCCAAGACTTGAGCTGCGATGCCTGCAGCCACAGTCACGATCAGCAATAGGGTCGTGTCGAGTCCAGAATCCATGCAAACGGGCCAGACTGTCCTAACAGCCTAGCCCTGACGCGATCTCCTCAGCCCTAGAAACGCTCAACGCTGGAGTTAAAGATCGGCTCGACCCGCATCGCCAAGATGCTGCTGGGGCGCGCCACCATGTACTCGCCTTGAATGTTCTTAATCGGAATGTTGATCAGTTCCTTAGACTCATGCTTCGGCAAAAAGTCATTGCTGTACCAGCGTTGGAACTCTTGCAGATTGTGGAAACGGATTTCTTCGCGGTGACCGCCTTCAAAGAGCAGGTGGATAGCGTACTCGTTCGGCGTTCTCGGCATAGACAGCGCTCTAAAAGGTCTGTGTCAATAAAAGTATGGCTTGCCAAGGACTCACGAGTCTTGCCCGCATGACACTCTGCCGCTGCTTACCTGGCAGGTCCAGTGCAAGATAGACAGATCTGCCAATTCCTCACGTTAAAAGAGGTGCTGCCCTAGGACAGCACCTCGGTTTTTTATCGGTTAGGGCGTTTATCTTGGCTCGCCCCATTTCATTCGGTATCTAAGATCTCAAACTTTGCACCCTGCAGAGACGTTTCTAAGATTTACTTAACATCTCTGGCCGAGCCAGGGGACTGGGATGGAGCTTCGCCCCAAGAACCCGCGAAATTTGGACTTCTAGGTTGCGCCACCAGTGGCTGCGCGGCAGCGATGAGGGTAAAACCATCGGCTCGACCAAGACCGTGAACACACCAAGACGGTTGCCCGCCAAGACATCGGTAAACAGGCGATCGCCGACCACTCCCACCTTTTCCAAGGGCAGCCCCATCTCATCTGCAGCTTGACGGATTTTGCGACGGGAGGGTTTGCGAGCTGCCAGAAAGTAGGGGATATCGAGGGCTTCAGCGATCGCGCTGATCCGAGACTGACTGAGGTTATTGCTCACCAGCCAGAGAGAGAAGAACTGCCGCATTTCAGCAATCCAGTGCTGCAGCTCCTCCGAAATTTCACGGCTCATGGTCGGAACAAGCGTCTCATCCACATCGAGGATTAGACCTTGCAAGCCTGCAGCAAGCAATGGTTCTGCTGGGAGCCGCAAGATCGAGCCAGGAACGACCAGATCAGGTTGCAGTAAATGGTCGCGGGTCATCGCTCAGGACATCCGCTCATCAAGCTCGGCGGTCAAGCGCTCTTCGATCGCCTCAAACTCTTCCGGAGAGAGTAGCTTGGCTTCGCCATCGACTAGCTTTGCCACCACGTAGATCGGCTCGAGTGGCACGAAGAAGGAGTATTCCTGCTCCTCGTGGTAGAAGCTGACCAGATGAATGAATTCTTCTTCAACTTCGCCGTCTTCCTCGAAGTCCGACTCGTCTTCTTCGTCCTCTAACTCAGGCAACTCCCCTTCAACCGTCAGCGTCACAGCTGAATGGATCAGCGTCAGGTTTTGCTCTTGAAGAACTGCACTAGCAGTCGGCCATACAATTTCAATCTCTTCTTCATCCTCGACTAAGCGAGGAGGCGCATCCTCATCTTCATCATCCCAAGCGAAGAGGGAGACCGGCGTATCAATCGGCATGAGCAAGGCGTACTCTTGCCCATCGATCGGCACGAGATGCTCTAGATCGCAGAGCAGCGTTCGGCCAGCGTCATCCTGAACTAAGAGCGTGGGGACGTCTTCCATGGAACTCAGTGTTGAGTGGAACCGAAGCGGCGGGGCTCCCGCTGCTCGTCCAACCATTGTTGCAGAATCAGCGCCGCTGCCTTGCGATCGATCGCGCCTTTATCACGAGAGGGCGATCGCCCCTCAGCCTTGATCAACTCTTCCGCTTCAAAGGAGGTCAGCCGCTCGTCGACGTAGGTAATTGGCAATTGCAGTGCCTTGCTGAGACGCGTGGCAAAGCGTTGAGTCTGCTTGGCCTGGGAACCGAGGCTGCCATCCATCGAGTAGGGCAGGCCAATCACCAACAATTCCACCTGTCGTTCTTGGGCGATCGCGCCGATCGCAGCGACATCGCTGGCAAAATCACGCCGAACAATTGTGGTCAGCCCTTGAACAGTAATGCCCAAGCGATCGCAACCCGCCACACCAATTCGGCGGCGACCAACATCTAAACCTAAAGCAGCGTACTGGGGCATCGAATGACTAGAGAACGGGCGGCAGATCCCAACCCGTGCTCAGCAGCGGTTCTGCATTGCGGGTACGGATCGGAACTGGAGCCGTGCTACCAATCCGACCGGGTGCAGGGGCACGTCCTGGCTGCAAGCCATTAAAAACATCCGCGAGCTGCAAGCCTTCCAGCGAAACAAAGCGCGTTTCCCGCAGCTTGTGCCAAACCGATCGCGCCATCAGGAGTCGCTGTCCCTGATGCTCTGCCCCAATCTGTTTGAGGTATTCTTCCCGCTCCGGCTGGTAGTCCGCTGAGGAAAGGTGCAGATCAGCCGCCGGACAGGCAGCCAACAGACGGGCCATGTGCGCAATCAACTCGGGATAGAGCCAGGTGTAGGCCGGATGCACCGTCAAACGGGCTACGTGGTTCTGGCTGCTGTCTTCGGCAATTTGAAGATGGAAATAGGCGATCGCGGCTTTGCGCTGCGGTTCAAACACATAGCCACTGCAACGATGGTGGCCATTTAACCACTGCCAAAAACCGATACTCCAGCGGCGCAGCAAGCCGATTCGGAAATCATCGACGTGGCGATCGAAGGTTTGCCGCAGCAGCGGTGGCATCGAAACAGTATCGAGCTGATAGAGCAGTCCCGCATCGACATTGCTGACGGGCAACAGATTGGGGAGATCCGGTTCCCGCAGCGCTAGGGTTGCTAACTGCGCAGGCGACAAGCTCCAGTGGTTGAGCTGAGCGAGGGGCTGAAATCCGGTTTGGCGATAGAGCGCAATCAGTGATTGATCGCTGCTGTCCACCTCACCAATCCAAGTGCGGGCTTCCCAAACTGTTTCCAAACAGTGGCGTAGCAGCCGAATGCCCACATCCTGAGCGAGAGTCATCGACTGGCCATCACTGAGGCTGGGCAGAAGTGCCAAGACGCGATCGATTCGCCACGTACTGCGGCTGTGGTTAAACGGACTCATTTGAATCGCGCCACAGGGCTTTTGCCCCGATTCCGCCACTGCGATCGCGGCCAGATGGCGAGCCGGATTGGGGAAAGTGCTGAGTAACTTCAGCAACGGAAACCAGCGCTGCAGTGCATCCCAACTAATTCCACCGCTGCGATCGCCCTGCCAGTAGGGTTCCAGCCAAGTGAGATCGCGGTATTGGAGCGGCCGAATTTGCACTGATTCAGCGTTGTTGATCAGAGTTGACATCAGTGGTTTGACAGCGCAGCTTGACCCTGATCTTAGCTTGTGGATCCGGGGCGATCGCTAGCGAGGCCGCACCAGCACAATCGGCGTTTGCTCATCAGCATTGCCAGCGGGGTTATCCCGTAGCGCCGATTCAAGAACGGCTGTGGGCAAGCCCGCACTCGCCGCCAAAATCTTCACGGCTTTTAAGTCATTGACGTCAACGATCGCGGTTTTCAGGCCGGTCTCCCGTTCAATGCGATCGACAACCGCCTGTGGATCCTGCGGTCCCAGCACCACGAATTGATCGTAGGGCGGCAAACTGCCGGTCACATCATCAATGAGCCGCGCTTGTTCACCAGCCAAGATGTAGAAGCCACCACGCTTGCCAACGAGGCGCAGCAAAACGCCACCAAGGAACGCCCCGAAAACTCGCCAAGGTCCGACTGCATCGACCAGCGTTTGCAGTCCGACTGCCGTCGCCAAGCTGGAAGTGGGTTGAAAGTAGTAGCAGACGTGGCGCGCCACCCAACCGGGTTTGATATCGCGGGGATGACGGAAGCGCTCCTGCATAATCGCCAGCGGTGTTTCGCCGATCGCCAGCAGGTCGCCGGGCTGACTGTAGGGCAAGACATAGCGTTTGACGACTTCCACAGGATCATCCTGCGGCGTCAGTAAATGGGTTTTAATCGGCAAGCGCTCAGTTTGAGACAGCGATCGCCAAGTTGGTGCGGTGTCGAGTTCCAGCTCTTTCAGCGCCAAGACAATATGTTTGCGCCGTGGAATTCGCCCCTGAGGGCCATAGGTGACGTAGCGAATTTGCAGCCAAGCCGATTCCAGCGCCGCGATCGCTTCTTCCGGCCCCTCGATCGTGAGTTCAACCCGAATTGTGGTGCGCTTTTTGACGATGTAGGCAAACCAATAGTCATCGGTACGGGCTGCCGCATCTTCATGCTCCGGCACAACCCGCGTTTGCCAACGAATCCCTTCCAAACTTTGCTTGGAGAGGAGCCGTGCTTTGGCCACCAGCTCCGGCACCATAATTTCCAGCTTGCGGGTGCGGTTGATCAGCGCAATCCGGCCGGTCAGCTGCAAGCGACCCGGACTGCGATCGGTCTGCCACTGACCGTTGGTGACTTCGAGTTTGTTGCCCTCGCGCCGTTGATACTGCACTTCGAGGCCAACCCCGATCGCGGCGATCGCGACTCCGACTCCAATCAGTCCTTCCAGCAGTGGCACGGCACCCTCTTGAACTTGCTGCGATGTCTAGGTCAATCTACGGCAGTTCGGGACTGGAAACCAACAAAAAATGGGGCTTTAACCCAAAGCCCCAGAAGATGACGAATTGCAGGACTCAACGCAGACGGTGCTATTGCTCGCTCGCCTCCGCGTTCACTGGCGCAGCAGTGAGATGACCGAGATCGACCTTGACGACTTTGTGTAACTCTTCGTCGCGTTTCGGCAGCGTCAGCACCAAGATGCCGTTTTGATAATCGGCTTGTGCTTCGGTGTTTTTGACCTGAGCGGGCAGCGGAATTACCCGTTCAAAGGAGCCATAGCGGAACTCGGTGCGCAGCACACCTTCGGCTTCGCTCCGTTCTTCGCTGCGGCGTTCGCCTTTGAGAACAACGGCTTCAGCCGTGACTTGCAGGTCGAGATCCTTTGGATCAATCCCCGGCAACTCAACCCGAAGTTCGATCGCTGCATCCGTTTCTTTGACCTCAACCGCTGGTGCAAAACTCAACTCTTTCAGTTCTGCTTCGGTCCAAGGCCACGGGTGTAAGAAGCGGCTCATTTGCCGTTGCAACGTGCCCAATTCACGATCAAGTTCGTAGAGCGGACTGAATCGAACGAGTGCCATTTTGAGGTCTCCCTAACGGACTGCTCTCGACACCCTCACTCTAGGAAGGCGATCGCTTAGGGGCGGTTCGGTTTCAGGAACGAAACGAGGACGGATTTCGCACCGAACGACCGTACCCAAACAACCGAAGCCGCTAGGCTGAACAAGGGTCTTTTTGCTAGTCACACCATGAGTCAGGGCCAACATCGCGATCGCCGTTTTCCGGCTGAATGGGAAGCCCAAGATGGCGTCTTGATCGCTTGGCCCCATGCGGACAGTGACTGGCGATCGCTATTAGATCAGGTCGATCGCGTCTATCGCGACTTGGCGGAAGCGGTGACACGCTTTGAGCAACTAATGATCGTGACACCAGAGCCCGATCGCGTGGCGGAACAACTAGAAGAGACGACCGCGAATCGCGATCGCATCCAAATTGTCGAGTTGCCGACCAACGACACTTGGAGCCGCGACTTTGGGCCGCTGACGGTGGAAACCTCCAACGGTCTCCGGCTATTGGACTGGGGCTTTAATGGCTGGGGCTTGAAGTTTGCCGCTAATCACGACAACCAAGTGACACGGCGACTCTGGCAGCAAGGAATTTTTGGCAGTACGCCACTGGAAACGGTGCCGCTGATTTTTGAAGGTGGCAGCATCGAAAGCGATGGTCGCGGGACATTGTTTACGACCAGCCAATGCCTGTTGGAAGCGAATCGCAATCCAGGTTTAAGCCGAGAGGCGATCGCGCAGATCATTCAGCAGCAGTTGGGTGGCGATCGACTGATCTGGCTGGAGCATGGCCATTTGGAAGGCGATGATACGGATGCCCACATCGACACACTGGTGCGGATCGCGCCCAATGACACGCTGATCTATGTTGCCTGCGATGATCCCAGCGACAGTCATGCGACCGAACTGGCAGCACTCGAAGCGGAACTGAAAGCGCTACGCACAGTCGAAGGCCAGCCCTACCACTTGATTCCGTTGCCTTGGCCGCAACCTTGCTTCGACGAGGATGGCCAGCGCTTGCCCACCACCTACGCCAACTATTTAGTGATCAACGGCGCAGTTTTGGTGCCGACCTACGGCGATCCGGCTGATCAAGAAGCGATCGCGGCGATCGCCGCTGCTTTCCCCGATCGCGAGGCGATCGGCATCAACTGTCGGCCACTGCTGGAGCAACATGGCTCATTGCACTGCATCACCATGCAACTTCCTGCTGGGCTCCTCAGTCGCTAACGGCCTCAGCGCAGGCTTTATGACGGATTGCTGCTCGACCCGAGTGGGGGCGCGATCGCTTGATAGAGTGAGGGCGCATTTCTGCCGAGACTGTTTATGGATCGCCTGCGCGATGTCTTCAATGTCGCTCTCTTTGTTGTTTTGCTGGGCTTCATCAGCTTCAGTGGCTATCGCCTGATTAGTGCGCTGCTGCTAAAAGCTCACGTCCTTTCCTAGCGATCGCTCCAGCTCTTTCTAGGACTAGAGACAGAGCAGCTGAGGACCGGTCTAAGATCGCTTCTAAATGACCTGAGCAAAGGAAAAAACGATGGCTGATCCACTAACTCCAGCGGTGAGCGATCGCATCTGTCGCCACATGAATGAAGACCATGCGGATGCGGTGCTGGTCTATGCCAAAGTCTATGGCGGTGCCACAGAAGCAACGGCGGCAACCCTAACGGGGATTACATCGGCGGCAATGGTTTTAGACGTGGTGGAAGCCGCAGGATCGCGATCGCTACAAGTCAGCTTCGATCACGAGCTGCAGGATTCTGAAGACGCGCACCAAACTTTGATTGCCATGCTGCGATCGGCCCGCGCCAGCAAAGCCTAGTCGCTGTTGCCGATCAAGCATTTTGGGGCATTCTCCCCTCAAGTTTGCAGGGGAGGCGATGTTTACTCCACTTCAACAATTCTGCGATCGCCTCCTGCTGCGATCGACCTGTCGGCTCTGTCAGCGCCCTGCCACTGAAATCCTTTGTCTAGATTGCGGACGGCAGTTGCAAGCTTGTGCCCAACCCCGGCAGTGGCAGAGCTACGGCGTCACGGTTTGGGCATGGGGTCGCTACGAAGGGTTACTCCGGCGGGCTTTACGACAGGTCAAGTTTGAGCGCGATCGCGAACTCGCCCAGTTCTTAGGTCAGTGTATGGCCGCCAGCCTTGCAGATTGGCCGCGATCGCAGCCTAAGCAGTTGATCCCGATTCCGATCGCCGCCGATCGACTGCGGGAACGCGGCTTCAACCAAGCGGATGCGATCGCGATCGCCGTGGCGCAGTCTCTGCGCTGGTCTTGCAATACAGATGCACTGCGCCGACCCAAATCGACCCAAGCCCTGCACGGCCTCAACCACCAAGAGCGGCAGCAAATGCTCGATCGGGCTTTTAGCTGGCGATCGCCTCAGCAGCGCGGCGAATTGTGGCTGGTAGATGACATTTTGACGACGGGCACGACGCTACAGGAAGCTACTCGCACAATTCGGGCACAGGGCGATCGCGTCCGAGGCTGGTTGCTACTCTCCCAAACTCCTGCACTCGAGGACTTGAACGCAGCGGAGGGCTCTGCTACGATACTAAAGCTGCGAAAACAGCGACATCCCTGCCGGGATAGCTCAGTTGGTAGAGCAGAGGACTGAAAATCCTCGTGTCACCGGTTCAAGTCCGGTTCCTGGCATTTTTGAAAGCCTTATAGCCGTCTAGACTGAAGCTCTAGATAGCTCGTTTCTGAATCGAGCTGGCGCTGAAATTGCCAGTCCGTCAGACTCCCAATGACTAACTCTGCTGTGGTGTAAACGCGACAGCCTTCCAGCAGATGGCCGCCCCAGACCTGACCCTTGGCAGCGGCGATCGCGAGATGGAGGTGCAGTCCATCCAAGCAAAGCGTGCCACTCAAACTCAGAATTTCATGCGGGCCTTGCCGGTGCAGTTGGCGATCGCCTCCGGCTAATCGCAGGCAAACCGTGTCCAAACTGCCGACTGCGCTAAGCAAACAGGCTGCACTGGGGCGGCGATCGCGCGTCCAATCCCAGAGTGCTTGTTTGAGATCCTGCCCTGGTCGCAACCGCAAAACCTCAACTTCCATGGCCTGACCTCTCGAGAACCGCCGTCATACTAGGAGATTGAGGATACGGAAGGCGAAATGGCGTTCGAGGTAGCCGTCTTTGGGGGCGGCGTCATTGGCTTGGCGATCGCGCTAGAACTGCGATTGCGGGGCGCGATGGTTCAGGTCTACAGCCAAAACAGTCAGGCGGCGGCAGGCCGAGTCGCGGCGGGGATGTTGGCACCCCAGTCGGAAGGCATCGAAGTCGGGCCCATGCTGGATCTGGGGCTGCGCAGCCGATCGCTCTACGCCAGCTGGACGCAACAGATTGAACAGCTCAGCGGTCAAGACAGCGGCTACTGGCCCTGTGGCATTTTGGTGCCGCTCAGTGATGCTGCCAATCGCGATCGCTATCCTCACCCGGCAGAATCGCCGGGACAGTGGCTCTCGGCAGCAGACTTACGAGACTTTCAGCCAGCTCTGCGCTCCGATTTAATTGGTGGCTGGTGGTTTCCCCAAGAAGGACAAGTCGACAGTCGCCGCGCGCTCTATCCCGCTTTACGAGCTGCCGCGATCGCCAGTGGCGTCATCCTCCACGAAGGCGTTGCTCTTCAAGAGTTAGTAGTGACGGGCGATCGCCTGCAATCGGCGACGACGGAGCAAGGCCCAGTTCAAGCTGATGCCTACGTTCTGGCAACAGGTGCTTGGTCCGGTGACTGGCTGCAACTGCCGGTCTATCCCGTTAAGGGTCAAATGTTTTCGCTGCAGGCGCATCCCGATTTGCTGCGCCACGTCTTGTTTGGGGAGCAGGCTTACATCGTGCCGCGGCGCGATGGCCTGATTGTCGTCGGTGCCACCGTAGAAGCAACAGCTGGCTTCAGTCCCGGCAATACTGCTGGGCCGCTACAGAGCTTGATGGCTGAAGCGATCGCGCTTGTTCCGGCTCTGGCGGACTGTCCGCTGGTTGAAACGTGGTGGGGCTATCGTCCCGCAACTCCGGATGAATGGCCGATTCTTGGGCAAGGCCCCGCTGAAAACCTATTCTTGGCGACCGGCCACTACCGCAACGGTATGCTGCTCGCCCCAATTACCGCTCAGCTGCTCGCTGACCAAATTCTCGACCACCGCACGGATCCACTGCTTCATGCCTTCCGCTACGACCGCTTCTCCATCCATGACTCCAGCACCCATCAACCCTTACCCGCTCTTGCAGGCTTGTCAGCGTCAACGAGTCAGTGACGGGGCGATCGCGCCAATCCTCACCGATACGGAAACTGCCGATCGCCTACTGGTGTTGATCTGGCCGCAGTTGGGCGATTTCGACAGCTTGGAATATGCCCAGTGGTTGCAGCGCCAGCAAGCAGAACTGCAAGCCGCAGGAATTACGGTTCGAGCAGTTGGCATTGGCGATCGCGACTCAGGCCAGCGCTTCTGTGAGTTCACCGGCTTCCCCGCCGATCAGCTCTTTGTTGATCCCACAGCTAGCCTGCATCGAGAACTGCAGCTCTATCCGGGGCTACAGTGGTCACTTCCCGGTTTTTCGCCCGCTGCCAAAGCTTGGCTGAATCTGCTGCTGATGTGCGCGGGCATTGGGAGTCACGGCACCTTGGCAGAAGTATTTCGAGGGTATCGCGGCGATCGCACTGCGCCCCAACTGATTGGCGCGGAAGAAAGTGTTCAGGCTTTCCCGCTACCACCGATCAAGGGCAACTTTTTTAACCTCGCGGGCGGCTCTGGCTTCCAACGACCGATGGAACTGGCCACTCTGCGCCTGCGGAATATGGCGGAATCCCTCGGTCATTGGCGCACCTACGTTCCCGACGCCAGCTACATGACCCAACGCGGCGGTACTTTTCTCTTCGATCGCGATCGCCAATTAATTTATGAGCACCGCGATCGCGGCATCCTTGGCTTTTCCGCCACCATGAATCGCCCGCTCAGTTTCCTAGAAGCGCTGCCGACTGCATCCGCAACGCCAGTGGCCTGACCAGCCCCGTCCTAGGCCAAGCCGAGATGCGCTTTGAGCACCGATCGCATCGTGTCGATGGGAACAGATTCTGCGCCAGTCCAAATTTTGAGGCCAGCCGCGCCTTGCTGAACGAGCATTTCCAGTCCATCGATCGCTTGGCATCCTTGTGCGATCGCCTGCTGCAAAAAGCGAGTGGGGCTGGGCGTGTAAATCAGGTCGTAGGCGATCGTGTCTGACCGTAATTGTTGAGCGGCTTGGTCATCCAAGGGCGATCGCTCAATGTGCGGGTCCATGCCCAGCGGTGTGGTGTTGACAATCAAATCCGCAGAGCTGAGTAAGTCTGGAATCTCAGACCAATCATGAATTGTCAGAGAATCAGCGCGATCGCCCCAACTTTGCTGAAAAGCTGACCCTTTGTGGGAATCACGGACGACCGTTGCGATCGCACGGCAACCTAGCTGGAGGCAGCCAGCAACAACAGCTCGGGCTGCACCTCCACATCCCAAGAGCACAACTCGACAACCCGACCAATCCGATCGCAGAGCTTGTAAGGGTGCGAGGAAACCCAAGACATCAGTATTCGTACCTGCCCAGCCCTCAGCCGTGCGCCAGACGGTGTTGACGGAACCCACCGACTGCGCCAGCTCCGAGACTTCACTCAGCAGTGGCATCACCGCTTGCTTGTGGGGGATGGTGACATTGAAACCCTGCACCCCAACCACAGCTAGGCCCGCCAGGGCAGTTGCCAGATCAGCCCCTTGCACCGGAAAGGGCACATAGCAATAGTCCAAGCCCAGTTCAGCGATCGCAGCGTTCTGAATCAGAGGCGATAGTGAATGTTCGATCGGATCGCCAATGATGCCGAGCAAGCGAGTGCGACCGGTGAGAGCAGCCATAACAAAGCGGGTGAACCGTGTTTTCTCAGCTTAGGCTGCGATCGCCCACCGTCCTCCGAGGTTCGGGAACCTCCCCTTGGAAGAGGGGTCGGCTCGCCTGCAAGATAGTCGAAACTCGAATGAGTTCATCCCTGTTGGCGGTTGGCCGTCAGCAGATGTAATCCCTCCCAAGCTGCACTATGGCCAAAGTTGTCGGAATCGACCTCGGAACCACCAACTCTTGCGTGGCTGTCATGGAGGGCGGCAAGCCCACTGTGATTGCTAATGCGGAAGGTTTCCGCACCACTCCTTCAGTGGTTGCTTTTGCAAAAAACCAAGACCGCCTCGTGGGTCAAATCGCCAAACGTCAGGCGGTGATGAACCCGGAAAATACCTTCTACTCGGTCAAGCGATTTATCGGTCGCCGTCCGGATGAGGTCACGAACGAGCTGACCGAAGTCGCCTACAAAGTTGACACCTCGGGCAACGCCGTCAAACTGGACAGCTCCAACGCTGGCAAGCAGTTTGCCCCTGAAGAAATTTCGGCACAGGTGCTGCGCAAACTGGCAGAAGATGCCAGCAAGTATCTGGGTGAAACCGTTACCCAAGCCGTGATCACCGTTCCGGCTTACTTCAACGACTCCCAGCGTCAAGCCACTAAAGATGCTGGCAAAATTGCTGGCTTGGAAGTGCTGCGCATCATCAACGAGCCGACCGCTGCTGCACTGGCCTACGGTCTCGATAAGAAGAGCAACGAACGCATCCTCGTCTTTGACTTGGGCGGCGGCACCTTCGACGTCTCAGTACTAGAAGTTGGTGACGGCGTCTTCGAAGTGCTGGCGACCTCGGGTGACACTCACCTTGGTGGTGACGATTTCGACAAAAAAATCGTTGACTTCCTCGCGGGCGAATTCCAAAAGAACGAAGGCATCGACCTGCGCAAAGACAAGCAAGCCCTGCAGCGTCTGACGGAAGCGGCTGAGAAAGCCAAAATCGAGCTGTCCAGCGCTACCCAAACCGAAATCAACCTGCCCTTCATCACGGCAACTCAAGACGGGCCGAAGCACCTCGACCTGACCTTGACCCGCGCCAAATTTGAAGAGCTGGCCTCCGACCTGATCGATCGCTGCCGGATTCCGGTGGAGCAAGCGATCAAAGACGCCAAACTGGCTCTGAGCGAAATCGACGAGATCGTCTTGGTCGGCGGTTCGACCCGGATTCCTGCGGTGCAGGCGATCGTCAAGCAAATGACGGGCAAAGAGCCCAACCAAAGCGTCAACCCTGATGAAGTGGTGGCGATCGGTGCAGCGATTCAAGGCGGTGTCTTGGCTGGCGAAGTCAAAGATATCCTGCTGCTCGACGTGACGCCGCTGTCCTTGGGCGTGGAAACCCTCGGCGGCGTGATGACCAAGTTGATCCCACGCAACACCACCATCCCCACCAAGAAGTCGGAGACCTTCTCGACGGCTGCAGATGGGCAAACCAACGTCGAAATCCACGTGCTCCAAGGCGAGCGCGAAATGGCCAACGACAACAAGAGCTTGGGAACCTTCCGCTTGGACGGCATCCCGCCGGCTCCCCGTGGCGTACCTCAAATCGAAGTGATCTTCGACATCGACGCCAACGGCATTCTCAATGTCACGGCGAAGGATAAAGGCTCGGGTAAAGAGCAGTCGATCAGCATCACTGGTGCTTCGACCCTGTCGGATAACGAAGTCGATCGCATGGTTAAGGATGCAGAAGCGAATGCTGCTGCAGACAAAGAACGCCGCGAACGCATCGATCTCAAAAACCAAGCCGATACACTGGTTTACCAGTCCGAGAAGCAACTCAGCGAGCTGGGTGACAAGATCTCGGCTGATGACAAAGCTAAAGTTGAAGGCTTTATCAAAGAGCTGAAAGAGGCGTTAGCCGCTGAAGACTACGACAAGATCAAAGCGATCATCGAGCAACTGCAGCAGGCACTCTATGCCGCCGGCAGCAGCGTCTATCAGCAAGCCAGTGCCGAAGCTTCAGCCAGTGCACAGGCTGGGCCTTCCTCCTCGTCTAGCAGCAGCTCCAGTGATGATGATGTGATCGACGCCGAATTCTCCGAGTCGAAGTAGATCCTCATCTAGCAGTTTGGGAATGAACAGCCGGGCCGCAAGGTCCGGCTTTTTGCATGACAGCCATGGGATCAAAAGCGGCGATCATCCCAATGCCTGTCCTCGGACTTTCGACTCTTGATCCCGTGCGATCGCGGTTCGAGCGCCCCGTCCAAGGGATACACTGAGCCTGTTCTTGCGAAAGATGATCGATGGCTGCTGCACCGAGTTCCGTGGCACCGTTGGCTGCACGAGCCTTGCGGTTAGTAGGTCTTGTCCTCGTTCTCTCTGTCCTTGTGGACTATGTGGCTAGCCTGGTGGGCGCCAACTGGAGTGAACCGCGCTGGTACGTAGCCACGAGCAGCCAGTGGATCGATCGCGGCGTGGTGCCACTCGTCGGTCTCACCCTTTGGTTTAGTGGGGATTGGCTTGCCCAGCAACTCGACCCACTCGCAATCACTCAGCAAAAGCTCGTGCGGGCGATCGCACGGATCTTGCCCTTGGTGCTCAGCGTCATTTTTATCCTGGCAGTGCCCATTCACCTCAGCAATGCCTTCACCAGCCAAGCCCAACGACTCGCAGAAGTCCAGCAGCAAGCGCAACAGCAACAACAGGCACTAGATCTGCAATTTCAAGCAGCGATCGTCCAGCAGAAGCAACAACTGAAGCAGCTGTTTGGCACTCCGGGGCTATTTGAGCAAGTGAAAGCGAGCGGTCAAATTCCACCTGACCAAGTCGCTGACTTCGAGAAATTGGTAGGGAAACCGGAAGCGGATATCGATCGGTTCGTGGATCAGCGGGCAGCAGAGGCTAAGCAAAAACAGGAGGCAGAGCTTAAAGCCAATCAAGACAAGCAAACCAGTGCGATTCGGCGGGAAGTCACCGCCAACACCGTCCGGACTTCTCTTCTTGGTCTCTTGCTGGTCATTGGCTATGGCGGCATCAGCTGGGGCATTCTGCGCCAAAATCCAGCCAACGTTTAGAGCAGTTGCAGCCTTCCACCTTCGCAATCCGTGTCTGTACGCGATCGCCCCGATCTCTAGCCGCGATCGCGGGGTCGGCGGATTGTGTCACAGTGAAGCAAGTTCTGGCTGTCAGCGATCGCCTGTTACGACTGGAATCTAGCGCTGACTCAGCCCCAAGTTCTGTGCTGTGACCCTTTGCCTCATTCCCCCAAGACCATGCCTGAAGCCCCCGATCGCAGCCCCCTCAGTTTTTGGCAACGGCTGCGGCAGGACCTCAAAAATGACTTGATTGCGGGTCTGCTGGTCGTCATTCCGCTGGCAACCACCATCTGGCTGACGGCGATCGTCTCGCGCTGGGTTGTCAACCTGCTAACGGGCATTCCTAAGCAGGTCAATCCTTTTAATGACCTTGACCCTTTCCTGAGCAACCTGATTAATCTCGGGGTCGGTCTGACGGTGCCACTGCTGGCGATCTTGGTGATCGGGTTGATGGCCCGCAACATCGTTGGCCGCTTCCTGCTGGATTTTGGCGAACGGACACTGCAGGCCATTCCCCTAGCAGGATCGGTCTACAAAACACTTAAGCAACTGCTGGAAACCGTGCTCAAGGACAACGGCACACGGTTCCGACGCGTGGTGTTGGTCGAGTATCCCCGCAAGGGGCTCTGGTCCGTCGGCTTTGTCACAGGCAATGTCAGTGAAGCCATTCAAGCCAAACGCCCTGATGCGGCCCTAGTCAGCGTCTTCATCCCCTCAACCCCAAACCCCACCACCGGCTGGTATGCAGTGGTCTGCGAGGAAGAGTTACAGACCTTGGAGATGTCGGTTGAGGACGCCTTCAAAATTCTAATTTCAGGGGGCATCGTGGCACCCAAGGGTAATCCTGTCACCCCAGCGCTCAGCAGCTTGCCAGAGGCAGTCGAAAAAGTGTTGGTAGAAGCCACGGGGACTGGCAAGAGCGAAGAGGAGAGCCGCTTGTAGGGGCGATCGCCTTCCGTCGATTCAGTAGGGCGGTTGAGCAGCAAAACCCGGACTCAGGGAGGCGACAAGTTAGAGTGAGGATTGGCCTTTTGCCTCTTGCCGACCTATGCAACCCCGCCGTATTGCTCGTGAACTGGCCTTGCTCAGTTTGAGCCAGCTGCCAGCGAAAGCCGAGCTGCCTTCTGATCAGGTGCTCTCAGAATTGTTGTTGGCGGCAACCCGGACCCTCGCTGCTGAAGCCCGCGACCACCTCGAAGCAGCCTCTGCAGAACTCAAGCAGAGCAGCGATCGCCTGTTGCTGAGCACTTTAGGATCAGCGGACCTTGAAAGCTCGCGGGCAATGCTGCAAGAGGCGATTGAAATGACCCAAGCCGCAATCAACCGTACAGGCGTTGCCCTCGATTTGCCCGAGTGGGTGCAACTGACTGATCGCGAAGAGGTCCGCAAGTTTGGGGCGCGACTCGTACACCAAGTGAATGGCAACCGTGAACGCATCGACAAAACCTTGAACGAGGTGATGGTGGACTGGCAGCTGCACCGTGTGCCTCGCATCGATCAGGACATTTTGCGACTGGCCACTGCCGAAATTCTCTTCCTAGGCACGCCCGAGCAAGTTGCCATCAACGAAGCGGTGGAATTAGCCAACCGGTACAGTGATGAAGAAGGCCGCCGCTTTATCAATGGGGTGTTGCGCCGCCTCAGCACCACGCTTGGCAAAGCCGCTCGTGAAGCCCGCCCATCTTCCTAACTTCTGCTGTTCCTATGGTTTTCGACTGGTTCCGCCGTCAGTTCAATCAGCCTCAGGCTCCATCCACGGCAGCAAGCGAAGCTGTCACGGAGTCGAGCGAGTCGACGGACGATGCCGCTCGCTCCACTACAGAGGCCGTTGAGGAACCCCAAACGGCTGCAATAGCGGAACCGCCCCCTGCAGAGCCTGCTCCCGCGATCGCCGAGGACTATCTCGCTTGGGCAAAGGCAGCCTACCAAAACCTCAAACAGCAGGAAGCACCTGCCGAGACATCTACTACGGCTGAGGCGATCGCAGCGACTCCGGCTCTCTCAGATGCCCAGCTTGCAGAGGAACCAGCAGGCGCTGAAGCTGCTAGCTCCCCTGAGGAGATCAGCACTGAGACAGTTGCTGAGCCGGAACCCGAACCCCAACCTCCAGCCGAGCCAGCGTCTTTCTTCGATCTCGCTGCCAGTGAACGGGAAGCTCGCCTAGAGCAACTGGCAGCAGAAGCGATCGTTGAACCGGAGCCAGAGCCGGAACCCCAGCCCCCTGCGATCGCAGAACCGGCAGAGCCTCAAGGACTAGTTTTTGATGACGACTTTGTTTGGTCTTCAGAGGTCCTCGCCGCCCAAGGCCGTCGTCCTGAAGAGATCTCGATTGAGGAAATCGACTGGCTGAGCAGCCTGCGGCGTGGGCTAGATAAAACCCGCCGCAACCTCGTTAACCAGCTCAAGGCTGTAGTGGGGCAAGGCCCGCTCAGTGGCGAAGCTGTAGAGACAATCGAAGCCCTACTCTTACAGGCTGATGTTGGGGTGGAAGCTACCGATCGCATCCTCAGCCAATTACAAGACAAGCTCCGCCAAGAAGCTCTGCCACCGGAGCAGGCGATCGCCTACCTCAAGTCCTTGCTGCAACAGCTCTTGGATCAACCACTGGAAGAATCGGGTCGCTACATCTTGGCCCCTGAAAAGGGTCGTCTCAATGTCTGGCTGGTTTGCGGCGTCAATGGCGTTGGTAAAACCACCACGATTGGCAAGCTGGCTCACCTTGCGACCAAGTCGGGCTATCGCTGTCTCATTGCGGCGGCTGATACTTTCCGAGCTGCAGCGGTCGAGCAAGTTAAGGTTTGGGGCGCTCGCAGCGAAGTAGAAGTGATTGCTAACCCCGGCCAAAATACCGATCCGGCTGCAGTTGTGTTTGATGCGATCGCGGCAGCACAAGCCCGTGGAACAGAGCTGCTGTTAGTGGATACGGCAGGCCGACTCCAGAACAAAAAGAACTTGATGGATGAGCTGGCCAAGGTGCGGCGGATTATCGACCGCAAAGCCCCCGATGCGATCGTGGAATCGCTGCTCGTTCTCGATGCCACACAAGGACAAAACGGCCTGCGTCAAGCCCAAGTTTTTTCCGAAGCCGCACAGCTGAGTGGTGTCGCTCTGACCAAGCTGGATAGCACTGCGAAGGGAGGCGTGGCTCTGGCGATCGCCCAAGACTTACGGCTGCCAATTCGCTTCCTCGGTGCGGGTGAACGGATTGAAGATCTCCGACCCTTCTCCAGCTATGAATTTATTCAAGCGCTGCTGGATGGCTAAGTTTTCCTGAATATTGATGCAGGTTAATCGCACGGGATGAGTTGTGGCTGACTTCTGTGCGGAGCGTTTGCAGCAGGAAGTCTCAATTTAGGTTGGGATTTGCACGAATCCAGAAAGAAGGTGCTATAACCGTTGGGAACTTTTCTCCCATCGCTTTTTAGCGTAGCTGGCCGTCCTTTTATGACGACGCTTCCCTACTTCCAACCAGCGGCTTCGCCAGTTTCAGCGGGGGAAAGTTCGGCTGGCCTTTCACCAGTCACAGCCCTCAAAGATCTGGTGGCGCGACTCGATCGCGAACAGCGCAAGGCCCAAGAATTGCTGGCCTCCCTAGGGTTTGCCCTGCGCAGCTTCACTAATTTAGGGCAGTTCCTTGAACTGATCCCGCTGATAGCCAGTCGGGTCACGGATACCGAAGGCAGTCTATTGCTGACCCTTCGGCCCGATGGTCGCTTTTGGCAAGCTCAACTCCATTGCACCGATCCCCAGCTCAAAACTGCTCTCCAGCGGATTACCGCTAGACTTCCGACTGAAACTGCTCCCGTCAGCTCACCCACGGAGGCGATCGCAGCCATCGATCGTCAAGTTCAGCGCTGCCTAGGCCGAAACGCCCAGTTATTTGCAACCGCTGTTCTCGTTCGCAATCAAGCACGGGGGCGGCTCTATGTCTTCAGCTTGGATAGCCGTTACACCTGGAATGAATCCCGTCAAAAGCTGGTGCGTTTGGTTGCGGATCAAACCGCTGTTGCCATTGAAAATGATGCACTGACCACTGAGCTGCGCCAGAAAGAACGTCTCGATCGCGAGTTAGAAATTGGGGCTGAAATCCAGTTGCAATTACTGCCCAGCCAATGTCCTGCCATTGAGGGGTTAGAAATTGCAGCTGCCTGTCGCACGGCCAGTCGCGTCGGAGGCGATTACTACGACTTCATTCCCACTCGCACCCACAGCGATGAACAAGGGCGATTGCAACCGGATGCTGGTTCCCCTTGGGCGATCGCAATCGGCGACATCATGGGCAAAGGGGTGCCTGCTGGCCTGATTATGACGATGCTGCGCGGCATGCTGCGGGCTGAAGTCCTCAATCGGCACCGGCCCAGCCAAGTCTTGGCCCACCTCAATCAGGTGATCTACGCCGACCTAGAGCATTCCAATCGCTTTGCTACCCTCTTCTACTCGGAATACGATCCCAGCACGCGATCGCTGTCCTTTAGTAATGCAGCCCACAATCCGCCCCTACTCTGGCGGCAAGCTACGGGTAACCTGCACCGGCTCGATGCCTTTGGCATGATGATTGGCCTAGAAGCCGACAACGCCTATGCGGAACAGCAGGTGCAACTACAGCCGGGCGATGTAGTTCTTTACTACACCGATGGCTTGACCGACGCCTCCGATCCGCGCGGCAACCGTTTTGATGAAGAGAATGTGGCGATCGCTTTTCGGGATGCCTGTCGGCGTCGACTCTCGGCCGATGCACTCCTTGCGGATCTCTTCAATCGAGTCCAGCGGTTCATTGGTCCCGATCGCCATAACGAAGATGACATGACTCTCGTCGTACTGCGAGCCGTTTAACGAGACAATTAAGCCCTAAATCAATCTGTGCACAACCTTGTGGAAGCGCAACGATGCTAGAAGCTGTCTGGTTCGCGATTGATGTCAGCAATAGTGATGTCATTCAAAACATCCGTCAATCTTGGGATGGATTTGTGAGTTCTGGTCAAGCGTGGGCAGCGCTGTTTGGCGTGGCTTTTGGCTACTTCGTCGCCAAATTCACGAGCTATGGCTGAAGCACAATGAGTGGCTACCGTAGCTGCTCGACTCACTCCCTGAAATCTCACTGCGGAAGGGACAGGCAGGGCTATGATTGCCTGTGGCCTTCCCTACACAGAGTCTGGTGACCCAAGCTGCTGCCCCACAACCTTGGAGCGATCGCTTCGAAACAGCACTCCATCCGGCGATCGTGGTTTTCAACGCCAGTATCGGCTTTGATTTGGCGTTGATCGAATATGACCTGACGGGGTCGCAGGCCCATGCCCAAATGCTGGCAGAGCAAGGCATTATCAGCCGCGAGGAAGGGGAAGCGATCGTTGCGGGGCTCGAACAAATTCGCAGCGAGTATCGGGCGGGTCAATTCCAACCGGGACTCGATGCAGAAGACGTCCATTTTGCTGTCGAACGGCGGCTGACGGAACTGCTGGGTGACGTCGGTAAGAAGCTGCACACCGCCCGATCGCGCAACGACCAAGTCGGAACAGATACAAGGCTCTATCTGCGCGATCGCGTCGATCGCATCCGGCAGCAGCTGCGGGAGTATCAGCGGGTTTTGCTGGCGCAAGCTGAGCAGCATGTTGAGACGTTGATTCCTGGCTATACCCACTTGCAGCGAGCTCAACCCTTGAGCTTGGCGCACCATCTCCACGCCTATTTAGAAATGGCAGAGCGTGATTGGGAGCGGCTAGGCGATCTGCGCAAGCGCCTGAATACGTCTCCTTTGGGTGCGGGTGCCTTAGCGGGGACGACCTTCCCAATCAATCGCCAACGGACGGCGGAATTACTGGGCTTTGAGCGGGTTTATGCCAACAGCTTGGATGCCGTCAGCGATCGCGACAGCTTAGTCGAATTTTTGGCAGCAGCCAGCTTGATCATGGTGCACCTCAGCCGTTTGGCGGAAGAGGTGATTCTCTGGGCTTCTGAGGAGTTTCGCTTTGTCCGCCTCAGCGATCGCTGCGCGACCGGCTCCAGCATCATGCCCCAGAAGAAAAACCCTGATGTGCCGGAACTGGTGCGCGGTAAAACAGGACGGGTGTTTGGGCATCTGCAAGCCATGCTCGTAGTCTTGAAAGGTTTGCCACTGGCCTACAACAAAGACTTGCAGGAAGACAAAGAAGGCTTGTTTGATGCGGTGCAAACCGTGGAAAGTTGTCTCGAAGCGATGACGATCTTGTTCGCAGAGGGGCTGAGCTTCCAGCCCGATCACCTAGCCGCGGCGGTCGAATCTGACTTTTCCAATGCCACGGACGTGGCGGATTATTTGGCCGCACGGGGCGTTCCTTTCCGCGAAGCCTATAACTTAGTGGGTCGTGTTGTCCGCACCTGCTTAGCGCAGGGTAAGTTGCTCAAGGATTTGAGCTTGGACGAGTGGCAAGCACTGCATCCACAATTTGAGGCGGACATTTACGAGGCGATCGCCCCGCGACAAGTAGTTGCGGCTCGCAACAGTCAAGGTGGAACAGGTTTTGAGCAAGTGCGCTCAGCTCTAGCCACCGTTCGGCAGCGCTTAGAGTCTACGACCTAGGCGCGATCGCAGCTCATTCCAACCTGAGCGAATACTCACCGATCGTTACGTTTCAAGGCCTTTCGCCCGCATCAACGTTAGGCTAATTGCCTAGCCCTGTTGTTCAGCGGCTTGTCTCTGTCTCGCTAGGAGTTCGCGATCGCGTGTCTTGGTTGTGCAGTCTGTCGATGTTTTCGCGTGAGCACTGTATTGCCCTCTGTGGGGCACTGGTGCCGCTGACCATCCTGCTGACCTTTAGTGCGATTTTGCTGGTCTTGGCAGAAGCTCCCCGCGTTTGGCAACGCAGCTTAGCCTTAGCGGGTTCTCTCCCCGCGATCTTGATGGTGCTGCACGTCTACAGCTGGTGGGCCGTCGGAGTGGTTGCTGCGCCGACGTTCATCCTCTGCGGCTTGACTGTGATCTGTGGTGCTATCCAATGGGTGATCTTGAAGCGATCGCTCACACCCATAGCGATCGCTCCAGTGCAGGTGGTGAGTTAGGGCAGGAATTGCTGCAGGGCCGACTTGAGATCGGGATAGCGGAATTGGAAGCCACTCGTCTCTAAGCGCTTTGGCAGCACTTGTTGACCTTCGAGCACGAGCAACGCCCCTTCACCCAACAAGGCTTCCAAGGCAAAACCCGGCACCGGCAACCAAGAGGGTCGTTGCAGCACTTCCCCGAGAATTCGGCTCAGTTCCATCATCCGCACCGGCTGCGGGGCCGTGGCGTTGTAGGTGCCCTGATAGCTGGGATTGGCGATCGCCTCAAGAATCAGCGAGACTAAATCTTCGCGTTGAATCCAAGAAACCCACTGCTGACCGCTACCGATGGGACCGCCCGCAAACAACTTGAAGGGGCCAAGCATCTTGCCAATTGCGCCACCCGGACCAACAACGATACCAATCCGCAATGTCACTAGGCGGGTACCGCTAGCCGTGACTGCTTGAGCTTCTTGTTCCCAAGCTTGGCAAATTTCCGCGAGGTAATCCTGCCCAGCAGAGCTATCTTCGCTGAATTGCGCAGTTTCACTGGTCCCGTAGTAGCCAATGGCCGAGGCACTGACGAGGACTGCCGGTTTTTGCTGGGCGGCAGCGATCGCACTGACCAAGGCCCGTGTAGTTTGTACCCGACTATCCTTGAGGCGTTGTTTTTGCGCAGGCGTCCAGCGCTGTTCAGCGATCGGTTCACCGGCTAGGTTGATAACCGCATCAGCACCTTCTACAGCAGCCAGCCAGCTTGCCTGATCGGCGGCATCAAACACTTGGCAACCCGTCAGTTGCTGCGCAACCGTAGGTCGTTGACTGAGGATCCGTAGCTCGTGCCCCTCGGCCTGCAACCGCTCGACTAGACGACGACCGACAAAGCCTGTCGCGCCCGTAATCGCAATCTTCACACCTAAATCTCCCGTCGTTATGGCTGGCGATCGCCGTAGGTCATGCCATTGGCCGCAGCGTAGCGCTCCATAAAGCGCATGAAGCGTTGCCAGTGGTCTTCATTGTCGATCGGGATGACAAACTCGACGCGATCGAGTTCATCGCCGTCATCCCCGCCAAACACGAGTTTGGAGGAGTCAGGCCAGAGTTCGATCGCGCCTTCACTATCAGTAAGCCGAATGGCCTTGGAAAAGCGGCTCCTAAAGCTGTTAAAGCGATCGAGGGCTTTGAGGGCACGAAATCGAAGCAAGACGTTGCGGCTGCCGGTCTGGCGATCGCGCCGTAGGCTGACGTTATCTAGGTCTTCGGCAATGCCATCAAACAGTTCAATGGTGGGCAGTACGTCGGTCATAGCCCTGCCTCCTAGTGGCTCTCCTTCTACTCTGACACTTTGCATAGGATCCAGGAGAGGCAACAAGCGATCGCAAATGCAGTAGCGACATTGATCAGCAGAATCAGCAAACCATCTTCTTATAGGTCATTGGGGCCCACAAGCTACTCGTAGAGAGTAGTTAACTGATCTTTAGGAGTCGTTAGGCCATGTTGAAAATGGTCTGGGTATTGTTGGAGATAACCCAGTGATTAAAAAAGAGTCATTAATTATTGTTTGGCTATAACTATCGCATCTTTTTTAGGAGTCGGCTCTGGTTAATCATGAGCTGACTCTTGTCGCAGAACATCATTTGATCGCGAATCCTGAGCGGATCCTAGTCTAGTTTGAGAGAATGGGGGTATGCTGCGATCGCGTTGGGATGGAAGAGTCAGCCATAGCAAAGTTTAATCCAGTTTGGCAACGGCAACTGCTCAACTTCTATTTTGACCCGCACCTCGCGATCCCAAGGTTTTACAATCACTGAAATTTTAATTGTGATTATCATTGTCGGCATTCTGGCAGCAGTTGCCACACCAAGCTTGGCAGGCTTTGTTGGACAACAACAAACGAATCAAGCTACGAGCGAAGTTTAAGCATCCATTCTAGAAATGGTACGTGAGACTCAGCGGACAAATATAGAAGAAGGATGTAAACTTTTGTCGAGTGATATTACTGTGACAAGAATTATTCGAAGAATTACTCCTGCAAAAACCCTAATTGATTGCTAAATAGTCGCTCTTTTCCATCTGAGACAACGATTGCTGACAACAATTTTAATGGTGTCAGTATTGTTGCTTACGGAACGGGCAATGTCAGGATCTTAAGTGGAACGAATCCAATTAGCGTTGCAAGTATTCGGCTCAGCAATACTAAAAGTCCTGCTTTCCAGCGTTGCGTACAAGTTGCAGCACCACAAGGATTGGTGCGAACTGGTCGCATGATTGGTGGGACTTGTGTAATTGATCGGATTAACTAATAAACAAACTACAGCTACCTAATAAAATCCAAAAATTGCTATTATTTTTAGTTTAACTAACTGCGAATTTTTGCAATGATATCGGCACAGGAAAGATTGGTTGCCGCAATTCGGCGTTCTAGAGGTAATCCCAAATAAATTTGTACCGAGCGGCGAGAAGTATTATTGATATCAGTCCTCATACCACTTGTAGAAACACTAGTTTCTGTATAGCCAGCTACGCGTGAAGTACAAGCTACAGGCAGAGGTTCAAGTGCAGGGATTGCTGCTACACCATCCAAGAAGACTTGGTTGGTAGGAGAATCAGCAAGAAACTGCGACCTGCCGCATTTTGGGTGAGTAGCGACTCCTGAAAATCACCGGCTGCAGCTGCATTTGTAACCCAACTTGGCCGATTAGCCGCCAGCCCCTCTATACCAGAAAGGATCGATGCTGCTTTGGTTGCATCAATCTGCGAAACACCGCCACAAGTGCCGGACTGACCACTGTTTTTAATCGTATTTAAGACTTGGACATATCTTTCAAGCAAAGCATAACGATCATCCCACTGAGACTTATCGACATCAGCCAAAAAATTGTATTGCCGATTTAATTGAGTAAACAGAAAGTCAAGACCATTTTCAGCATTGATTCGAGCAGCAACAGCCTGTGGATCTTGTTGACTTGAAGTCCGTTCCGAAGCTGCCCGAACGAGCAATGCAGTGCTAGAGACGACAAGGATAATTCCCAAGCCAACGACAATTCCTAAAACATAACCCTTGGGATGCCGAGAACGCCGCCGCGTCCGTGTCCGTTTACCTAGCCACTCTTGCACTTTCATGATCAACACCTGCCATACAGCAATTGATCCCTACAACTCCATCATGCCGAATCTTTGGAAGACTGTGCTTTCAATGACGCAAAAGATAGAAAGCTCAATCTTCCCCTCCCCTGCTGTCATTATTCATAAACTTCCATCGAGACCTGAGGGGCTTAGCCATGGCTACTTTGTGAGACTGACAGTGTTTCCCTTACGGTCAGAGGACTAATTCCTAAGCTTTACTTGTAACTCTCTTGACAGAATCGATTTCAAACAAATAATTAGAGCCCAATACAAAAGCTGATCTAATTTCAGCTTTATTCCCCAGTACCAATAGTAGCTACTTACTCGTAAAACTAGGCTACAACTAGCAAGAGCTCAGAATCATTCAATCAACAAAGGTTCGGACAAGCAATTCTTCAACCTAATGAATCAACTGGTCTCTTCAGTCGTTGAGCACCTAGTGCCTACATTCAGATACTCCCCCGAACCGCATTAATCATTAATCCTGATGGTTACGGCTCACTATGCTGTTTTCTACAGTTCTTTTTTCGCGATCGCTCCCGCTGCCTACAATGAGGAGCGTATTTCCTCCCAAACCGATGCTATGGCTGCAGATCTCAAGAAAGGTTCCCTTGTCCGCGCGATCGCCACTGAACTTGAAGGCAGTGTTGAGCTACTGGCCAGCGACGCTCGCATCCCCAGCTACATCCTCGAAACTAACGGCGAAATCCTTGACATCAAAGGCGACTATGCCCTAGTGCGCTTCTCACGTCCCACACCCAACGTCTGGCTGCGCCTCGACCAACTGCAAGCCGCTGCGTAAATTAGTCCATACCTCAAGGGCAGCGATCGCTCTAGGCCTTAGCTCACATTTACTCCCAGGGAGATCTCTTCATGCGACGCCTCCTAGCTCAGTCCTTCCTGATTTCCTTTCTGCTGGGTTCGAGTACCGCTGCCTTTGCCCAAGATTTTGACCCGCTCCTGACTGATCCCGACTTTGGCGGAGCCTTCCCCACCGGGCCTGTCAAAAAACTCGGGGATGGAGAGCTAACCTGCAATCAGCTCTATGCCGAAGTTTCCGACCTCGAAAAAACCATTGTTCAGCGCCAAAGCGAATATGAAGCGCTGATGACCAAGGTGAGCCAGAGTGCACGGGACATGGCTGCAGCTGCACGAGGAGCAGGCGGTGCTGCCGGTGCTATCAACACCATTACCGGCTTGGCTGGTCTCATCCCTGGGGCAGGATTTATCGCAGGCACCGTCGGGAGTTTGGCCAGCTCTGCTGCGCAAGACGCTCAATTCAACGCGATTGATGCCCAAATGGCTGAGATGGAAGCTACGCAAGGGCAGTTGATGAAGCTCGGCAGTGAGTTGGGTACTGCCACCGCCCGCCGCGAACATCTCACAGAACTGTTCCTCAAAAAAGACTGCAAGGTATCAGAGCTGCAAGCCCCAACACCGCAGCCATCTCCGAATAAACCGTCGCTTCTCAAACCCCGCAATCCCCTCTAGGGAGACTGCGATCGCTCACCGCAGGACACTCATGCCCCTCAGTCGCTACAGGCAAGTGGATTGGGCCAACGTGATTGAGGAGATTGCCGACTTGGGCTAAAGCGAGTGTCGGGCTTTGGTCTCGGCACTTAAGCAGCTGACCCTCCATCACTTGAAAGGGCACTATCAGCCCGATCGCCGCAGTCGCTGCTGGCAAATTTCGATGGCTCATTAACAGCTTGCAATTGAGCAGCTCTTGGATGAGAGCCCTAGCCTCAAATCACGCCTTGAAGCTGCGATCGAAACTGGCCTACCTTTGGCAACCTTTCCCGAAACCTGTCTCTACTTGCTGGTGGATCTCCTCAATCCAGAAGTGACTTGGGAAGATGGAAATGATCCCCAGTCAGGATAGGCAACACAAGAGTCAGGGCTAGAGAGGGCTCACAGACTCGCTTTTGCTCCTGAGCAAACCTATTTCGTTTCGAGCGTAGCGATCGCGTTTGCTGTAGACAGGATTTGCGACTGCTGATCCCGCATGATCACCTGCCAGTGGGGAGCCGCGATCGCTGGCAGCTCTCGTTCCTGTGCCACCATCAAGCCCTGCTCCAGAGCAGCACTGATTGCTGTCAGCAGCACTGATTGCTGTTCGTTATCGAGTCCTGCAAAGGGTTCATCCCAGAGGAGCAACGTTCCCGAGCGATTAGGGTGTTGTGCCAACAGCTGCACCAAACTGAGGCGAATGGCGAGATCTAGGAGACGGGTTTCGCTGTCGGAGCAAGTATTGACCCGGCGATCGCCCTGATCGGTGTGCAGGCTGAGTTGCAGACCGAGAATGCCGTGATCAGTCGTAATCACCTGCCACTGTAGCGCCCCCTGTCTCCAGCCCAAGCGATCGAGCCAGTCTTGGCAGCGCGCCTGAAGATGGGGGAGCCATTGGTTTATCAAGGGCACTGTCCAATCGGGGCGATCGCAGAGCGCAGCAAGCTGTTGGGCGGGCTGCCGTTCCTGTGCGATCAGCTGCAGACGCTCTTGAGTGCGGTGGAGTTGAGCCTGAATGATCCCCGGATCACGAGTCTCGGGCTGTTGGGCGATCGCCTGCTCTTGGCTAGCTTGCTCTGCTTGTAAGGCTTGAATCTGGGCTTGCAGAGTGGTGATCGCAGTCTGGAGGGTTTGGCGATCATCGGCTGGAGCGATCGCAGCTTGTTGACGCAAGCAATCAGTTAACCGCTGTTGCAGCTGCTGGAGGTCGGCTTCCAGTCCGGCCTGTTCAGCCTGCAGCCGAGGCAGGGTCTGCTCTGCCTCTAGCAGCGCTTGGTAGCGCTCAGCCACCTCCTGTCTCGTAGTGGCGGCTGGGGGAGCCGTCAGACCGCGCAAGGTGGCTTCCACCTGTTGATGCTGGCGCTGCAGCTGTCGTAAATGCTGACCGAGGGGACTGTCGGGCAGCTGGTTGAGGGCCTGTTGGCGATCGCGGTATTGGACTTCTAAGCGGGCGAGTTCTTGCTGCCAGTGCTGCTGCTGGGCTTGGGCCGTCTGCAGAGCCGCATAGCGTTCAGCGATCGCCTGCCACTGGTCGATCGCTTGCTGAGCCAGGCTGAGGTCGCGATCGCGGTAACCCAGATCCTGAATTTGGCGATCGAGCTGCCGCACCCGCCGCTGTAAGTCCGGCGCAAAATCGCCGGCAGCGAGGCTGCGCTCAAGGGTTTGAATCTGCTGATCGATCTGCTGCAGTTGTTGTGCTTGTTCGGTGTGCGCCAAGAGCTGAGCTTGGAGCTTGCCGCGCTCTTCGAGGGCTTGACTGTAGGGTTCGAGGTCAATGGCGCGATCGCGATATTCCTGCCGCAGCACCTGAATTTCTCGCTCAGAGACTGCAAATTGCTCGCAGATTACCCAGATTAGGTTTTGGATCTCAGTCTGCTGCTGTTGATAGCGCTGCTGCACATGCTGCCAATGATCAGCATCCAGCGACTGGTCGCAGAGCGGGCAGGGGCCATGGGGAGCGATCGCATTCGCCTGAGCCTCCAATTCGGCTAGCTGCGCTTCGTAGTCGCGCTGTCGCGCTTGAAGACGCGCTAGAAAGTTGCGGCGCTCCTGCTGCTTTTCCTGCACTTGGTCGCGATAGCGCTGGTGTTGCTCCAGTTGCGCAATCGTTTGGCTGACGGCCGTAAGGGCTTGCTCTAGTTCGCTGCGATCGCGGTGCTGCTGTCGAAGTTGCAAGCGCTGTCCTTGCAAATCTTCCAGATGGGCCTGCAGGCGAATGCGAGCCTGTTCGAGCTGGGCTTGTACCTGTTGCCGCTGATCGAGCAGGGGCTGAGCCACCGCTTGCCGCTGTTGCGCTTGGGCGAGTTCCTGTCGCGCCTGCTGAAGCTGTTGATAGCCCGCCGCGATCGTGGTTGCCTGTTGTAGCAGCGGCTCAATCTGGGTTAGCGCCGCTTGGCCCTCCTGCACCTGCTGTTGGAGCACGACGATCGCCTGCTGGTGCTGCAGGACAGTGACATCGTACTGGGCTTGCACCTGCTGAAGTTGTTCGGTCAAGGCTTGTAGCGCTTCAGTGTGCTGCGACCAGCGGTTGGCTTGCTGCTGGGTGTGCTGCCACTGTTGCCATTCCGCCCGAATGCTGAGGGCACGAGTCAGGATCTGCTGCGCTTGCGCTTGGCGCTGCTGATTGTCGTCCAGTAAGCGTTGCTGTTCGGCGATCTGCTCCTGTAGCTGGTGGAGCTGGTAGATCAGAGCTTGGTGATCGCGCTGCTGTTGCTCGGCAGCCCGCCACTGCTGATTCAAGGACTGGAGTTGTTGCACCAGAGCAGCTTGCTGCTGCTGGAGATCGGATAAGTGCTGGGATCGCTGCGATCGCTCCTGAGCGATCTGCTGCTGTTGCTCAGCTTCCTGCTGCAGCTGTTGCAGTTGGGCTGCAAACCATTGAGCTTCCGCCTCCAAACTGCGATCGCGATCGCGGGCTGCTAACACGAGCGGCGTGAGTGTTTCCAGTTGCAAGATCTGGACGAGTTGCTGATAGCGATTGCTAGGCGATCGCCGTACCCAAGGCGATGGCTGTCCTTGGGGCGCATAAACCGTTTGACAAAAGCCCGCATAATCCCAGCCAAGGACTTGGCTGAGCCGTGCTTGCCTAGCCGTCAGCGTCGGCTGCGCCCAATTGGACCAAGGCTGATCATCATGACTGCGCTGCCAGACCTGGAGGTCAGTCCCTGCTTGGCGATCGTGCCGCCGTTGCACTCGAAATTGATGTTCGCCCTGCTGAAACTGCAGGCTGACCTGCATTTCGTCCGCAGCACTGTGGATCAGGTCACTGCTCTCACCGCGTTGACTCTTGCCCCAAAGCCCCCAAGCGATCGCCTCCAGTAGTGCCGTTTTGCCAGTACCAGGAGCCCCAGTCAAAACCACCAGCTGCCGACCGAGTGCGAGATCAGCCTCCCGGTAGCTGAGGAAGTGGTGCAGCTGAAGACGCAGCAGAATCATGCCAACGGCAGTAGGCGAAGCTTGCCCTGTAGTCTAGCGATCGCTTTCAAGCCGGACCGATCGCAGCGATTGCAGCTTCCAAGGCGATCGCAACCTGTGCATGGTGGCTGCCCCCTTGGCAAAAGACAGTGTACGGTTCGCGCAGAGGTCCATCGGCGGAAAACTCCGAGGTGCTGCCATCAATGAAGGTACCGCCAGCCATCACGAGATCGCTTTCGTAGCCTGGCATCGGTGCGGGTACGGGGTCGAGATAGGCCCCGATTGGAGAATGCTGCTGAATCGCCCGACAAAAGGCAATCAGTTTTTCGGCACTGCCTAAACGAACTGCCTGAATCACATCGCGGCGGGGTTCCCATGGGTCGGGTTGCACCGGATAGCCGAGGCGATCGCATACCCAAGCAATCAAGTGGCTACCCTTCATCGCCTCAGCGACCATTTGCGGGGCAAGGAACAAGCCCTGAAACAGCAACCGATTTTGGTCAAAGGTGGCACCACCACTGCTACCAATGCCGGGAGCGGTCAAGCGGCAGGCCGCTGCTTCCACCAAGTCAGCTCGCCCCGCTACATAGCCACCGGCTGGTGCGATGGTGCCGCCTGGATTTTTGATCAGCGACCCGGCCATCAGATCCGCGCCGACCATCGTCGGTTCGCGGGTTTCGATAAATTCGCCATAGCAGTTGTCGACAAAGCAGACCGTGTCAGGGTTTTGTGACTTGACTAGATCCACAATCCGCGCAATGTCATCAATACTGAGGCTGCGTCGCCAAGAATAGCCACAGGAGCGCTGAATTAAGGCAAGGCGAGTGTTGGGGCGAATTGCTGTTGCCAGTGCTTGCCAATCGATCTCACCAGACTCTGTCAGGGCTAGTTCCCGGTAGCTCACCCCAAAATCCTTGAGGGATCCTTGGCCTTCACCACGAGTGCCAATCACTTCTTCCAAGGTGTCGTAAGGAGCACCCGCGATCGCTAAAAGCTCATCCCCAGGCCGCAAAACGCCATAAAGTGCAGCGGCGATCGCATGGGTTCCAGAGACAAACTGGATCCTGACCGCTGCAGCTTCGGCTCCGAATACGCGAGCATAGAGACGGTCGAGGGTTTCCCGCCCAAGATCATCGTGGCCATAGCCACTAACCCCCGCGAAGTGATGAACGCCGACCCGCTCGGCCCGAAACGCTTCCAAAACCCGTCCTAGGTTTTCCTTGACCTGAACGTCAAGACCGACAAAAATCTGTAGCAGCTCTGCTTCTGCTTCAGAAACAAGCTGGGGAGTGATCATTTCCATGCCTCAGCGGTTTAACTTCAAAGTGCGATTGACGGACGAAAAGCAGCTCAAAGGCTGAATTGATTTAGAACTCGACACCGCTGAATGACCCTTGCTATCCGACCCAAGCTTGCCTTCAACTGGCCGACCGCCCTGTTCATGGTCGCCATTCACATTGGAGCACTGTTAGCGTTCCTGCCGGCCAACTTTAATTGGCCTGCTGTGGGCGTGATGGTTGCGCTGTATTACATTACCGGTTGTTTTGGCATCACCCTAGGCTGGCACCGGCTAATTTCGCACCGCAGCTTTGAAGTTCCCAAATGGCTGGAATATCTGCTTGTGCTGTGCGGCACGCTGGCGATGCAACACGGCCCGATTGAGTGGATTGGCCTGCACCGCCACCATCACTTGCATTCTGACCAAGACGTCGATCACCACGATTCCAACAAAGGCTTCCTCTGGAGCCATTTTTTGTGGATGATCTACGAAATTCCGGCTCGCAAAGAAGTCGATAAGTTTACGAAGGATATCGCTAACGATCCGGTCTATCGCTTCTGCAACAACTACTTCTTCGGCATCCAGGTACTGTTGGCCGTTCTGCTCTATGCCTGGGGCGAAGCGTGGGTTGGTAACGGCTGGTCCTTTGTCATCTGGGGCATCTTCGTGCGCTTGGTGGTGGTCTACCACGTCACTTGGCTGGTAAATAGTGCCACCCACAAGTTTGGCTACCGCTCCCATGAGTCGGGCGATAAGTCTACTAACTGCTGGTGGGTTGCACTGTTGGCCTTTGGTGAAGGCTGGCACAACAACCACCATGCCTACCAATACTCAGCCCGTCATGGTTTGCAGTGGTGGGAATTTGACCTGACTTGGTTGATCATCTGCGGTCTGAAGAAGGTGGGTCTGGCTCGCAAGATTAAAGTGGCGTCGCCGAATAACTAATCGCACTCAAACTGTTGATTTGAATCGCCCCTGATGAAGTATCGTCAGGGGTTGTTTTCTTATCCGATAGTTGGAAGAGGAGCTGGGATCTGGACAGGAATTCTGCTTTAGAGGGGCTTGGACAGAAAGAGGCGCCAAGAGCCACCAGTGATCCAGGCTTGCCAAGTGCGATCGCGTTTTTGCAGGCTGTAGCCCTGCTTGGCATAGAGCGATCGCGCCCGATAGTTGCTCTCCAGAACATGCAGGTAAACCTGCGGGCTGCCCCAAGCTTGGGCGGTTTGTTCGGCATGACGGAGGAGTTGGCTGGCGAGTCCTTGGCGTCGCCAAGCCTCAGCAACGGCCAGATTGGAGCAATAGGGATAGGCGGTTTGCCAGGGCCAATCCTGTTTGAGTTCCAGCTCAATGACACCAGCGATCGCACCATCGGCGATCGCGATCCAGCAGTCGTAGCCGGACTTGCGGCGCTGTAGCCGCTGCTTGAGGTCGGATTGAATACTCAGATAAAGCAGCCAGTAGAGCCAGCTATCCGTGCCGAGATGGCGATGAAAACTAGCCGAGAGCAATTTTGCGATCGCTTCTCGGTCATCAAGCTGAGCAGGACGAAATTCAATCTGGGCAGGCAAAGGACGGTGGTGAAAGCCCTTCTGATTGTAGAGACCTGACTCCACAGAAACCGTTCAATTCGTGCGATCGCTCTCGAAAACCGAGCGACTTTGCGTCATAATATGCGTTTGCGGGTTCACTACCGCTCTCAATCAGTGTGCGTTGCTAAACGCTGTTTTGATGCAGCTACCAGTAACACGCTCACATTCAGACAGAAACCGTTCTGCGGTTTCTTTGCTCGCCGAGGGAACCACTCACACTCCCGACGAAGCGAGAGTCTCCGGACTAAGGCTTCATCACAGAAAGCGACAGGCCGGGAAGTGTCCAGAAGGATTAGCCCACGGAATTGCAGTCATGGCCAAGCGAGTTCAAGTCGTTCTCAGTCAAGATGTCTACAAATTGGGGCGCGATGGCGACCTCGTAGAAGTTGCACCGGGCTATGCTCGCAACTTCTTGCTGCCCCAAGGCTTAGCGCAACCGGTGACCCGCGGTGTGCTCAAGCAGGTTGAATTCCGCCGTGCTCGTGAAGCGGCTCGCTTGGTGGCTGAGAAAGAAGCTGCCGTCGCTCGCAAAACTGCGCTGGAAACCATCGGCCGCTTTGTGATCAAGAAGCAAGTTGGCGAAGGCGAAGCGATCTTCGGGACTGTCACCAATGGTGATGTAGCTGAAGCAATCCAAGTGGCGACCACCCAAGAAGTGGATCGTCGCGAAATCACCTTGCCGGAAATCCACAAGCTGGGCTTCTACAAAGTGCAAGTCAAACTGCACGCTGATGTGACCGCTGAAGTCGAAATTCAAGTCGCAGCACTCTAGTCTCGACTGAATCTCTAAATTTCAATGGGGCTGACTCGAATCGGGTCAGCCTTTTTTGTGGCTCGTGAGGCGCGATCGCTCGGCTTGAATCGCAGAGATCAAAATCTCCAGCGTGCGATCGATCTCCTCGGCAGTGGTGAAGCGGCCTAGACCAATCCGCAGCGAGGCACGAGCGAGGTCGGGCGATCGCCCGATCGCAGTCAGCACGTGGGAAGGCTCGGCATTGCCAGAACTACAGGCTGAACCCGAGGAAACCGCGATCGCTGCTCGAAGTCGCTGGATGAGGCGACTGGGATCGATGCCTTCGATGCTGAAGTTGAGGTTGCCGGGCAGGCGTTGTTGGTCATCGCCGTTGAGATGCAGTCCACCGATCGCCTGCAGTTCTTGCCAGAGGCGATCGCGCAAGGTCTGTAGCCGGATCGATTCGGTGGATTGTTCGGCAACTGCTAGTTCCGCAGCTTTGGCAAAACCAACAATCAGAGCCGGTGCAAGCGTTCCGGCTCGGAGTCCTTGTTCCTGACTGCCGCCGTGCATTTGTGGCGCGATCGCTAGGCCCGAGCGCCGGTATAGCAACCCAATTCCTTTGGGGCCATAGACTTTGTGGCTGCTGAGCGAGAGCAGATCGACGTTGAGGTCATGGACGTTGAGCGGAATCCGCCCGAGGGCTTGCGCTGCATCGCAGTGGAAAACCACCCCGCGATCGCGACAGAGGGCTCCGATTTCTGCGATTGGTTGCAGCACGCCAATCTCGTTGTTGGCCGCCATCACGGAAACCAGAATTGTGTCGGGACGGAGGGCGTTGGCGACTTGCTCAACGCTGATCAACCCTTGGGAATCGACGGGTAAGACGGTCAGTTGAAAGCCCAGCGATTCCAAGTAGCGACAGGGAGCCAGCACGGCTTGATGCTCCGTCGCCACAGCGATCAGGTGCCGGCCCTTCTGATGTTGCGCTTCGGCCACACCTTTGATCGCTAGATTGTTGGCTTCCGTGGCACCACTGCAAAAGATCAGCTCCTCGGGTTGTGCCGCGATCGCCGTTGCCAGAGTTTCCCGCGCGACTTGTACGGCTGCCGCCGCTTCGAGGCCATAGCGATGACTGCGGCTGGCGGGATTGCCAAACTGCTCGCTCCAAAACGGCTGCATCGCAGTGACCACCCGCGAATCGACGGGCGTGGTGGCGTGATAGTCCAAATAAATGGGATTCTGCGACATCCATTCCGCTCCTGCCCCCGATCTCTAGTCTGCAAGGGACAGGGGCGATCGCGAATCTAAAGCCTCTGTTTCAGTTTTGGACGCTCAGAGCTAGCACTGGGCAGGATAGAGGCGACTGGCCTCCTGTGGGTCAGGCATTCCCTGCGGTGACTCCGCCTATGTCTGTCGTCACCTTACAGATTGATGATCAAGAGCTAGCAGCCAACGTTGGCCAAACCGTGCTGCAAGTGGCTCGTGAGGCTGGGATTCCGATTCCGACGCTTTGCCATCTCCAAGGGGTGAGTGACGTTGGCGCTTGTCGCCTCTGTGTCGTCGAAGTGGCAGGTTCGCCGAAGCTGCAACCGGCCTGTCTACTGCCAGTCAGCGAAGGCTTGGTGGTCAACACGCGATCGCCACGCCTTGAAAGCTACCGCCGCCAGATCGTCGAGCTGTTTTTTGCAGAAGGTAATCACGTCTGTGCGATCTGTGTCGCCAATGGCAACTGTGAGCTGCAAGATGCCGCGATCGCTGTCGGCATGGATCACAGCCGCTATCCCTATCGCTATCCCAAGCGAGATGTGGATCTGTCCCACCGCTTCTTTGGGCTGGATCACAACCGCTGCATTCTCTGCACGCGCTGCGTTCGCGTCTGCGACGAGATCGAAGGGGCGCACGTCTGGGACGTGGCGATGCGAGGTGAGCATTGCCGGATTATCGCGGGCATGGATCAGCCCTGGGGTGAAGTCGATGCCTGCACGAACTGCGGTAAGTGCATTGATGCCTGCCCGACTGGTGCACTCTTCCACAAGGGCGAAACTACTGGCGAAATTAGCCGCGATCGCGACAAGTTGGCCTTCCTAGCCCAAGCCCGAGGACAGCAGCGATGGACAAGATAAAGCTGGCGACGGTTTGGTTGGCAGGTTGCTCGGGCTGCCACATGTCGTTCTTGGATCTGGACGAGTGGCTGATTGATCTGGCGGAGCGAGTCGACGTTGTCTTCAGTCCCGTTGCTTCCGATCGCAAGGACTATCCCGAAGGCGTTGATCTCTGTCTGATTGAGGGTGCAGTCGCCAATCTCGACAATTTGGAGCTGCTGCATCAAGTCCGCGATCGCACCCGCGTTCTCGTTTCCTTTGGTGACTGCGCGATTCATGCCAATGTGCCGGGGATGCGCAATCTTTGGGGAACCGAATCGACAACAGCCGTGCTGGAACGGGGCTATCTGGAGCTGGCGGACACGACGCCGCAACTGCCGAATGAGCCGGGGATTGTGCCACCGCTGATCGATCGCGTCACGCCAATTCACGAGCTGGTCGCGGTCGAGCATTACTTACCGGGCTGCCCACCGCCCGCCGATCGCATCCGTAGTTTGCTGCAGGCATTGCTCGATCAGCAGGAACCGCCTCATACCGGTCGTGACTTACTGAAATTTGGTTGAGGCTGGAGTATGACGCGCACGATTGTCATTGATCCGGTGACGCGGATCGAAGGCCACGCCAAGATTTCCGTGTTTTTAGATGAGCAGGGCAATGCCCATGAGGCTCGCTTCCATGTGGTTGAATATCGCGGCTTTGAGAAATTCTGCGAAGGCCGCCCCTTCACGGAAATGGCTGGGATCACAGCGCGAATCTGCGGCATCTGTCCTGTTAGTCACCTACTGGCGTCGGCCAAAACTGGCGACAAAATTCTGGCGGTGAAAATCCCCCCAGCAGCTGAAAACCTCCGCCGGATGATGAATCTGGCGCAGATTATTCAGTCCCATGCGCTCAGCTTCTTTCACCTCAGTAGTCCTGACTTCCTCTTGGGCTGGGATAGCGATCCAGCACAACGCAACGTCTTTGGCTTAATTGCCGCCGATCCGGAAACCGCTCGGGCGGGCATTCGCTTGCGGCAATTTGGGCAGCAGATCATTGAGTGGCTGGGGGCTCGCAAAATCCATGCGGCTTGGACGGTGCCGGGTGGGGTGCGGAGTCCGCTCAGCGAAGAAGGACTGGCTTGGATCCGCGATCGCTTACCGGCAGAACTGGCGACAGTACGAGCCACGTTCGATCGCTTCAAACGGCTACTCGATCAGGATCTGCGTGAGGAAACCCAAGTCTTTGGTGACTTCCCCAGCTTGTTTATGGGGCTGGTGGCCGATAACGGCGACTGGGAGCACTACGGCGGCCATCTGCGCTTTGTCGACAGTACTGGCCAAATCGTTGCCGATCGCCTCAGTGAGGATGACTACGCCAGCTTTTTGGGTGAGGCGGTGGAACCGTGGTCCTACCTCAAATTCCCTTACTACAAACCGTGGGGTTATCCCGAGGGGATGTATCGAGTGGGGCCGTTGGCGCGACTCAATGTCTGCGATCGCATTGGGACAGTAGGGGCGGAAGCGGAACGGCAAGAACTGCGCGATCGCGCTGGCGGCACGGTTAACGCTAGCTTCCTCTATCACTACGCCCGTCTAGTTGAGATTCTGGCGGGACTAGAGAAGATTGCCGAGATGGTCGAGGATCCCAACTTGCAAACAGGATCGCTGCGATCGCGGGCTGCTGTGAACTGTCTGGAGGCAGTCGGCGTCAGCGAAGCACCCCGTGGCACGCTGTTTCATCACTACCGCGTTGATGCCAACGGCCAGATCCAGCGCGTCAACCTGATCATTGCTACTGGCCAAAACAATCTGGCGATGAACAGAACGGTGACCCAAATTGCCCAGCGCTACATCCGCAACGGCGATGTGCAGGAATCCTTTTTGAATCGGGTCGAAGCGGGGATTCGCTGTTTTGATCCCTGCCTGTCCTGCTCAACCCATGCTGCCGGACAGATGCCCCTCAAAATCGAGATCTTCGACAGCGACGGGGAACTCTATCAATGCCTGTCGCGTGACTAGATTCTGAGACGTAATGAGCCTTGTAATCGGCTACGGCAATTCTCTTCGCAGCGACGACGGTGCGGGCATCGCGGTGGCCGAGGCGATCGCGCAGTGGCCGGGCAATGAGTTTCGGACGATCGCCTGTCATCAGTTACTGCCGGAATTGGCGGCAGAATTAGCCAACGAGCAGATGGTGATTTTTGTCGATGCCTATCCTGCTCCCAATTCTGAAGACGTGGGCGTTGAGCTCCGTTTCCTGAGTCCAGAAGCTGCAACGCTCCACCCCCACAGTCTGACGCCTGCCACCCTACTGGGTCTGTGTCAGCAACTCTATGGCCATCATCCCAAGGCCTACTGGTTACTGATTCCTGGCCACGAGTGGCATTTTTCGGAACAGCTATCGGAGGCAACGCTAGCAGAAGTGCAACAAGCGCTCTGGTTGATTCGCAACTGGAACGATCAGGAGGCGCTGTGCACGAGCTAAGTCTGGCAACAAGTTTGCTGGAAACGGCGATCGCCCAAGCGGAGCAAGCCCAAGCTGAGCAGGTTGTGGGACTGACGTTGCGGCTCGGAACTTGGGCTGGCGTGGATGTGGAAGCGCTGCGCTTTGCCTTCTCGCTCGTCCAAGCAGAAACGATCGCAGCATCAGCGACCTTGGCGATCGAGCCAGTACCCGTGCAGTTTTGTTGTCTCGATTGTGGTGCGATCGCGACTCCGCCCTTGGCGATCGCCTGTGTTTGTGGCAGCGATCGCTGGCAGTTGCAACAGGGTCGAGAGTTGCAGTTGGTGTCGATGGAGGTGGTTTAGATGTGTGGTGTCTGTGGCTGTCAAAGTACGGATCCGGTCGTGATTGCTGCGCCGGAGCCCCGCCAGATTTCTTTAGCGGAAACGATTTTGCATCGCAATGATCATGCGGCGGCGCACAATCGCGAGCATTTTCAACGGGCGAATGTCCTCGCTCTCAATCTGCTGTCGTCGCCCGGGGCGGGCAAAACGGCACTACTAGAACGGACGCTGCGAGAGTTGCCGCCGACCCTGCGGCCCGCGGCGATCGTGGGCGACTTGGCAACCGATCGCGATGCCCAACGCTTGCAAGCAACAGGTGCCCCAGCCATCCAGATTGAAACCGGTGAACTCTGTCATCTGGAAGCGGATTTAGTCCACCGCGCCTGCCATCAACTCGATCTGGCCGCGATCGATATTCTCTTCATCGAAAATGTTGGCAATCTGGTTTGTCCGGCAGCTTTTGACCTTGGAGAAGATCGGCGGGTGGTCTTGCTGTCGGTGACAGAAGGCGAAGATAAGCCGCTCAAGTATCCGAGTGCGTTCAGCCGTGCGGATCTGGTGCTGATCACCAAGCTGGATTTGGCGGAGGCGGTGGAGTTTGATCGGGCTGCCGCGATCGCCAATCTGCGAGCCGTGAATCCCACAGCGATGATTCTGCCGATCAGTAGTCGGCGGGGGCAGGGTTGGAGTGAGTGGCTGGCTTGGTTGCAGGCGCAGCGATCGCGGATTCCCACGCCGGTCAAAGCTTAAATTGCAGAGGCGATCGCGCTCAACGACTCGACAGGTCGCCAAACTGAAGCCACAGTCCGATCGACCTAGGCATGGCAGGGGTAATCACTGAAATAACGGAGCGTTGGTGCCTGCGACTGCAAGGTGTCGTGCAGGGCATTGGCTTTCGGCCGTTTGTTTGGCGTTTGGCCCGTGAGTTGGGGCTGACGGGCTGGGTCAAAAATGATGCGACTGGTGCACAGATTGAAGTCGAGGGAGCGATCGCCCAACTCCAGCAATTTCAGAAGCGTTTGCTAGCTGAACTCCCTGCGGCAGGTCGCTGCGATCGCATCCAGCAACAGCGACTAAATCTTCAAGGCGATCGCGAGTTTGCGATCGCGGTTTCATCAGCTTCTGCACAGGTCACTGCTCAACTGCCACCCGATCGCGCCCCTTGCCCGGACTGTCTGCGAGAGCTTTGGGACCCGCGCGATCGCCGCTATCGCTATCCATTCCTGAATTGCACGGTTTGTGGTCCCCGCGCCAGCATTGTTCGGCAGCTTCCCTACGATCGCGATCGCACGACGCTGGCAACCTTTCTGCTTTGTGCCGACTGTCAGCGTGAGTACGACGATCCGCGCGATCGCCGTTTTCATGCCCAGCCGATCGCCTGCCCAACCTGTGGCCCGCAGCTTCAGCTTTGGGATGCAGCAGGGCAAGTCTTGGCGGAACGTGATCAGGCTTTAACAGAGGCGATCGCGGCACTTCAACAAGGCAAAATTCTGGCCGTGAAAGGACTGGGTGGCTTTCAACTGCTGGTGGATGCCCGTCAGACTGCCGCTGTGCAGCGACTGCGCGATCGCAAACACCGGCCTCATAAGCCGCTGGCCTTGCTGGTGCCGGATCTAGAAGCTGCTCAGCAGCTCTGCCAAATGTCTGCTGCAGAAGCGGAACTTTTGCAGTCGCCCGCTGCGCCAATTGTTTTACTGCGATCGCTCACTTCCGAACCGTGGCTAGCCGCGATCGCCCCGGACTGTCGGGATCTGGGGCTGATGCTGCCGGCGACACCGCTCCATCATTTAATTAGTCGGGATTTTGGCCAGCCTTTGGTCGCTACCAGCGGCAATCGGAGCGGCGAACCGCTCTGCTGGGATGAAGTAGAAGCGCTAGAGAGTTTGAAGGCGATCGCGGATCTTTGGCTCGTCCACGATCGCCCGATCGCCCTACCGATGGATGATTCCGTTGCCCGGATCATCGCTGGCCAGATTCAAGTCCTGCGCCGAGCCCGAGGCTATGTTCTGACTCCGATTGCGATCGCGACACCTGCAGAACCGCTACTTGCCTTGGGAAGCTGGCAGAAAAATACGCCCGCGATCGCGGCGGATGGACATCTGCAACTCGCGCCCTACGTTGGTGATCTCGAAAGTTTGGCTGCTCGCGATCGCCGCCAGCAGCTCATCGCGCACTTACAAGCGCTGACGGGATTGCAGCCCAGAGCTTGGGTCGCTGATGCTCATCCGGATGCGCCGTTGCTGACAACAACAGAAACGCGATCGGGCTGGCGCGTTCAGCATCACTTGGCGCATGTCCTTGCCGTGGCTGCGGAACATCAATTACAACCACCGTTCCTCGGCTTGGCTTGGGACGGCAGCGGCTGGGGACTCGATCAAACCATTTGGGGCAGTGAAGCTTTGATTTGTTCGGCGGATCGCTGGCAACGCTGGAGGCATCTCCAACCGTGGCCGCTGCTCGGGGGCGATCGCGCAGCCAAAGAACCACGCCGGTCTGCTTTGGCTCTGTTCCGGCAATGGCAAGGCGATCGCTGCTGGGAAATTCCGGAACTGACTGCGGCGTTTAGTCCAACAGAACGATCGCTGTTGCAGACTTGGCTCCAGCGCGATCGCGGGCTGAAAACCTCCAGCATGGGGCGATTGTTTGAGGCGATCGCTTGGATTTGCGGTTGGCAGGGTGAGCAGAGTTATGAAGGGCAGGTGGCGACTTGGCTCGAAAATCAGGTCGCGCCGGAGATTGAGGTCGACTATCCGCTGACGCTGACTAAAACGGGTATTGACTGGCAATCGCTGCTGCAAGCCGTTTGGCGCGATCGCCAAGTAGGTCTGCCAGTTGCCGTGATCTCAACCCGCTTCCACCGCAGCTTGGTTCAGCTAATCGTGACTCTTGCCCAACAAGCGGGACTCGAACGAGTGATTTTGAGTGGCGGTTGTTTCCA
This sequence comes from Synechococcus elongatus PCC 11801, assembly GCF_003846445.2. Classification (NCBI taxonomy): domain Bacteria; kingdom Bacillati; phylum Cyanobacteriota; class Cyanophyceae; order Synechococcales; family Synechococcaceae; genus Synechococcus; species Synechococcus elongatus. Next base: position 1,634,558 of record NZ_CP030139.2, read on the forward strand.
GAATCGCTTTCTACTGGAAGGAGCGATCGCGGCTTTACGAGCCGCTGGATTCCAGCCTTACTGGCCGCAGCAGTTGCCGCCAAATGATGGAGGCATCGCCGCCGGTCAAGTTTGTGCTGTTCACTGGTATGGAGGATCGGAGCATGTGCTTAGCGGTGCCGGGACAACTGCTCAGTATTCACACGCAGCCGGATGATCTGGAGGGGCTATTTCGCAGTGGGCGGGTCAGTTTTGGCGGCGCGATTCGCGAAGTCAGCTTGGCCTGTGTGCCTGAGGCTCAGGTAGGCGACTACGTGATTGTCCATGCGGGCTTTGCGCTCACGGTTTTGGATGCAGAAGAAGCCGAGCGAACTTTGGCGGCGACAGCTGCGATCGCCTCTGGGAGTTAACTCACTCGTCGCCGCAGCCATTGCCCAAACAGCGGTAACGCAATCTGGTAGCCCGACTCGGGACCATAGATCAACCCCTTCTGCATCAAGCTATTCAAGGCACCTTGCAAGCCGCCACCGCGAGAGAGTTGGTGCTTCTGGATATACTGCTGTGCCTGTGGACTAGAGGTGGGGTCGATCGCCAAACTCTCTAATAGCCGCACCTGACTGGTGGGCAACAACAGCAACAGCGACTCGAAGGTCAACGCCAAGTCTTCCAGCAAGAGATCAACCGCTGCATCAACCTGCGATCGCTCGATGGTCAAGCTAGGTTGCAGCAGCCAGAGTCGCCGCGCCAAGGTTTCAGTTTCACCGGGATGGCCTTGGGTGGCTGCCCAAAAAGCTTGCAGGGCTTCTGGACTGAAGCCATAACCCAAATCAGCAAACTGCTGATCCAGCCACTGCTCAATTGTGGTTTGACTCAGTGGATTGAGCGCAATGATTTCCAAGCCACTGGCGATCGCCCAAGGTTCAGCAGCAGTCGCGATCAGGGCATAACAAACCTGCGTCTGCCGAGCAATTTCACCGCGGAGCTGTGCCTCCCAATGCCCCTTCCGATCCCAAGTCTGGAGATGGCTGAAATTGCGGAACATCACGACGACGCGCTGTTCGAAGCGCTCAGCCAGTGCCTGTGGCAAGGCCAGAATGGCAGTACTGAGTTGCCGTTCACGACTACTGCTCCCCAGCTCAAATTTGAAAGCGGTTGGCTCGTCTTGCAGGCTAATGCGATGCTCGATCGCCCAGTCTCGGAGCTGCTCGCGTTCCAGCGGTGCCGTAAAAGCTGTGGCGATCGCATCCAAATAGAGCGCCAAAAAGCGTTGATTGTTGGTGGCGCGCAGGCAATCGACTTCGAGACAGTAGCCACCAAGGGACTGCGTAACGGCACGCACAAGTGCAGTGCGGCCGCTGCGCGGAACGCCCGCAATTAAGCAATCACCATCCTGTTCCAGACAGTGCTGGAGGCGCCCCGCTTCACTAGCGCGACCAATGGGAAGGCCGTGCCCAAACAGGGCAAATTGGGGGATAGACATGCTCTCCAGCCTAAAAGATGCTGGTGAACCCCTAAGATAAATGACGAGCTAGCACTATTCATTAGTGTCAGCACTATTTATTCGGTCTCATCCATGACTGACTCTGCCTCCAGTCCTCGTTTGCAAGCGTCTTGGCATGCCCTGCCCCCTGAAGAGGTGGTTACCCAGCTCCAGACCGATGCTCAGGCTGGCCTGACCGCTGAGCAAGCTGCGGAACGTCTGGCAGAGTTGGGACCCAATGAGTTGGTCGAAGGCGATCGCCGCAGCAACTGGCAGATTTTGCGCGATCAGTTTGCCAACGTCATGTTGCTGATGCTGATTGCAGTGGCGCTGATCTCGGCGGGACTGGATATTCATCAGGGCTTACAAACTGGCAGCCTGCCATTTCCTAAGGATGCGATCGCAATCTTCACCGTCGTCTTCCTGAATGCGGCGCTGGGCTTTTTCCAAGAACGAGGTGCAGAGAAAGCCTTGCAAGCTCTCCGTCGCTATGCCGCCCAGCAAGTGCAGGTCGTGCGATCGGGGCAGCGGCTATTGGTGGATGCCAGTGCTCTCGTTCCTGGCGACCTCTGTCTGTTGGAGGCGGGCGATCGCGTGCCAGCCGATGGCCGGTTGCTGGAAGCCGTCAACCTACAGACCCGTGAGGCCTCGCTGACCGGCGAAGCAGAAGGGGTTCTCAAAGACGCTAGTGCCCAGTTCCCGATTGAGACGTTGCTGGGCGATCGCGATAACTGTGTCTTTGCCGGAACGGATATTCTGCAAGGTCGCGGGCTAATGTTCGTGACCGCCACGGGCATGGCAACGGAGCTGGGCAAAATTGCGGCAGCACTGCAGTCGGTGCAAACTGAGCCAACGCCGCTGCAAAAGCGCATGACTCAGCTCGGGCAGGTCTTAGTCAGCGGTTCGCTGATTCTGGTGGGGCTGGTCATCGGTGGCGGTCTTTGGCTTGCACCGCCGGGACTCAACTTTGGGGACTTGGTCGAAGTCTCGCTGAGTATGGCGGTGGCAGTCGTCCCGGAAGGCCTACCCGCCGTGATTACAGTCACGCTGGCACTCGGCACGCAGCGGATGGTGCGGCGGCAGGCATTGATTCGCCGTTTACCAGCGGTGGAAACCCTCGGCAGTGTGACCGCCATTTGCTCCGATAAAACGGGGACGCTGACCCAGAACCGCATGGTGGTGCGGCAGTTAGCCTTGCCCTCGCAGGCGATCGCGGTCAGTGGCAACGGCTATGCCCCCGAAGGCAGCTTTCAGACCGAGACGGGAGAAGTCCTATCACTTGCGGATCACGAGTTGCGATCGCTCCTAGCTGCGGCTCTGCTCTGTAGCGATGCTGTCTTGCAGCAGGCGGAACGGGATTGGGAAATCCTTGGTGATCCGACGGAAGGGGCATTGGTGACGGCAGCTGCCAAGGCCGGATTTTGGCGAATGGCATTAGCTGCTGATTGGCCCCGCGTGGCGGAGCTGCCTTTCAATGCCGATCGCAAGCGGATGAGTGTGGTGGTGACCAACGGTCAAGCGACTCTCTTGGGAACTGAAGCGCCGCTCGTGCTGATCAGTAAGGGCTCGCCCGAATTATTGCTGCCTCTCTGCCAGTCGATTCGCCAAGGCGATCGCACTCTCCTGCTGACTAATGAACATCGAGCGCATATCCAAGCAACCTGCGATCGCTGGGCGAGCCAGGGATTGCGCCTATTGGGCGTGGCAATGCGATCGCTGGAATCTACGCCCAAGGATGTGGCGGCTGCCGAAGAGGATCTGATCTGGTTAGGACTGTTTGGGATGCAGGATCCACCTCGCCCCCAAGCCCAAGCCGCCGTCGAAAAATGTCGAGCTGCCGGCATCCGGCCGCTGATGATCACGGGCGATCATCCCCTTACCGCAAGGGCGATCGCGGCAGAACTGGGCATTGCTGACTTGCAATCATCTGTGGTGACAGGTCGAGAACTAGAAACGATGAGCGCAGCGGAACTGAGTCAATCGGTTCGAGAGGTCAGTGTCTACGCGCGGGTTTCTCCAGAACACAAGCTGCGCATTGTCCAGTCCTTGCAGCAACAAGGGCAGATCGTCGCCATGACCGGCGATGGCGTCAACGATGCGCCGGCACTCAAACAGGCAGATATCGGCGTGGCAATGGGCATTACGGGCACGGATGTCAGCCAAGAAGCCAGCGATATGGTGCTACTGGATGACAACTTTTCGACGATCGTGGCGGCGGTCGAAGAAGGCCGCGTTGTCTACGGCAACATCCGCCGCTTTATCCGCTACATCCTCGGCAGCAACGTTGGCGAAGTACTGACGATCGCCTCGGCACCTTTGCTAGGGCTGAGCGGCGTGCCACTGTCGCCACTACAAATTCTGTGGATGAACTTGGTTACCGATGGCGTGCCTGCTTTAGCTTTGGCCGTTGAACCCGGCCAACCCAACACGATGCGACGGCCACCGCATGATCCCCGTGAAGGTATTTTCGCGCGGGGGCTTGGCAATTACATTGTTCGTATCGGAATTGTGCTGGCGATCATCGCCATTGCACTGATGATCTGGGCCTATCAACATTGCCAAATTCCAGTCGAAGGACTCAGTCCCGATCGCTGGAAAACGATGGTTTTTACGGTGCTTTGCCTATCACAAATGGGGCACGCGATCGCGGTGCGATCGAAAACAGAACTGACGCTGAAAATTGATCCTTTTTCGAATCCTGCTCTGCTTTGGTCAGTGCTGTTGACGAGTGGATTACAGCTTCTTTTGGTCTACTGGCGACCGCTACAAATTTTCTTTGGAACACAACCCATCTCTGCGATAGAGCTACTGATCTGCCTAGGCTTTAGCAGCTTAGTCTTTGTTTGGATTGAACTAGAGAAACTCGTCATCAGTCGCTGGGAAGCTCGCTAGATGGCTGTAGAGTCGAGAAATAATCGCCCCAAAACAAAACCGATCGCTACGGTCAGTAACGATCGGTCTGCTGTAGAAAAATTGTAGAGATTTAACGATTAGCTAGCGGCGATCGCTTGCCAACCCACATAAGGCAAATTTTGCGCTGTTTGCGCGATCGCTTCTCCATTGGCAACCAGTTGACCCGTGGCATCCCACTGGCCACTCCGCAGCATTTGCAGCGGGCCTTCGGCCAAGGTCACAGTTGCAGACCAATCACCGCAGCGGACTTGCAAGTTTTCGATATCGACCGTGACCGGCGCGCTCGGATCAGCAGCGATCGCGGCTTGCAGTGCGGCCACATCCTCCGCTGTGGCGGTCAGACAGGGGACGCCCATCGCCAGACAGTTGCCAAAGAAAATTTCCGCGAAACTTTCGCCAATGATCGCCTGAATGCCCCACTTGGCGATCGCTTGGGGCGCATGCTCACGGCTGGAACCACAGCCAAAGTTCCGGTTAACCACCAAGACAGTCGCGCCTTGGTACTGGGCCTGGTCAAAGGGATGCTCGCCTTGGAGTTGCTGGCGATCGTCGATGAAAACGTTGGCCCCTAAACCGTCGAAGGTGACACTACGCAGGAAGCGAGCTGGAATGATGCGATCGGTGTCGATATCATTGCCCACCAAAGGCACAGCTCGACCCGTTACTTGCAGGATTTCGCTACCCATGTCACTCGCGCATGCAAACAGTGCTTTTACGATCATGCCTGATCGCTGAGCAATGCTGGCAGTTAATCGGCAGCGATCGCAGGGATCGAGCCAAGATCAATCGGCTTGTGCGGCAATATCCTCATCGCCGGCTTCATCCAGCAAGGCATCTGCAACGTACTCAATGATCCGCAGGCAGGCATGCCGACAGCCCCCACGGCAATCATCAAACATTTCCGTGATGTGCTCACCCGGTAGACCTGCATCTTGAAGCAGCTTGACCACACGGAGGTTCGCTTCCCAGTCCTCGCCGAAGACCGCTTCATTGACGAGCTCCTCTGCGACCGCAAAAGCATTGCAAAGGTACACCCCCGCTTCCTCCGTCGGCTCGGCAGCAGCCAAAGGATGGAGGAATTGCGGCGTTTCTTGTTCTGACATCAGGGCCTAGGGCAGACAGCAGATTGGTTGCAGTTTAGCGGAGGGCTGTCACAAATGGGTGACGCTGGTTCGGACGCTGGCGATCTCAGCGGCCAAGCTCGGCTGGCTCAGCAACTGCTGTAAGGGTTCCCAAGCTTGCACCTCTTCGTATATGGCGCGGTAGCCACTGACGTTGGGATGCAGCCCATCGGGACCTAGGCAAGACTGCCACCAACCCTCACCCAGCTCCCACCAGCGGCTGAACAAGTCGAGATAGGGGAGCTGTAGCTCCTCACAGGCATGCTGCGTGATTGCGGTGTATTCCCGCTGATCCTCATGGTTAAACCAGAGGCAGTCTGCAAAAGGCATCTGGGCTTCGCATACTGGCACCATGCCGATCACGAGGGTCGGCGCGAGCGATCTTGCTTCCTGCAGCAAGGCTTGGATTGCCTCCGCAAAGCGATCGCGCGGACACATTTGGCGTCCCTGACGGGAACCGATGCGGGCGGAATCATTAACGCCGACCGAGAGCAGGATGACATCCGGTTGCTGGCGACGCAGTTCACCCCGACAGCGAAATTCGGCTTGCAGCCGTTGCTGAACTTGCTCGACTCCATCACCACGGACGCCGAGGTTGTAGAGCACTGGGCCGGGGCGATCGGGGCGCATCCACTGGCGGCGCAATCGTTCCACCCAGCCACCCCCTTCGGGATCACCGTAGCCATAAACCGTGCTGTCCCCGATCGCGATCCAACGCTGCGGGACAAGCGGTCGCATTGTCGAACCCATCGCTCACTAAGCAAAAGTGCTGATCAAGATAGCACCTCGTCTCAGGTCACGGTGGACAAGACCTCGCAATGCGGCCTTAAACCGAGACACCAAGCAGGCTTTTTTGGAACTGGTAGAGTCGTTCCAGACCCTTTTCAATCGTCTGACAGTCGGTGGCATAGGAGAGCCGGATACTGCAATCGTCGCCAAAGGCAATACCGGGAACAGCCGCAACTTGATGCTGCTCTAGCAGTTGACGGCAATAGCTCATCGAGTCGAGGCCAGTTTTGCTGATATCCACAAAGACGTAGAACGCGCCTTCGGGGACAGGGCAGGATAAGCCGGCAATCTGGTTGAGGCCCTCTAAAATCAACTGGCGACGCTTAGTAAAAGCAGCCAACATTTCGGCCACACAGTCCTGAGATCCCTGCAAGGCCGCGATCGCACCGTACTGGGCAAAGGTGCAGACATTGGAGGTGCTGTGGCTTTGCAGTGAGGCAGCAGCAGAGATCAGTTCGCTGGGTCCTGCCAGATAGCCAACCCGCCAACCCGTCATCGAGTAGGCTTTGGCGAAGCCGTTGCTGATCAAGGTCCGATCAAAGCAGGCTGGGCTCAAGCTGCCAATGCTGTGGTGTTCGGCACCGTCATAGAGGATCTTTTCGTAGATCTCATCGGAGACGACCCAAAAGTCGTGGGCTTCGATGATCGGCGCGATCGCTTCCAGCTCTTGCCGGCTATAAACCATCCCCGTGGGATTGGAGGGGGAATTCAGCACTAGCAGTCGTGTCCGAGGCGTAATGGCTTCTGCCAATTGCTGCGGCTGGAGCTTAAAGCCGTCGCTCGCTAGAGTCTCGACAATGACGGGGACACCGCCCGCCAGCTTGACCATTTCGGGATAGCTCAACCAGTAAGGCGCGGGGATAATCACCTCATCACCGGGATCGAGCAGCACCTGCATCAGGTTGTAGAGTGACTGCTTACCGCCATTGGTCACGAGGACATTGGAGGCTTGGTAATCGAGCCCGTTGTCACCACGAAGTTTTTGAGCGATCGCCTCTCGCAGGGCAGGTTCGCCAGCCGCTGGGCCATAACGAGTCTTACCCTCCGCCAAGGCTTGGGCTGCCGCATTACGGATATGCAGAGGCGTTTCAAAGTCAGGCTCACCGGCGCTAAAGCTGCAGACATCCAGGCCCTCAGCTTTCATTGCTTTAGCTTGGGCAGCGATCGCGAGAGTCAACGATGGTGACACTCGCCCCACACGCTCGGATAGTTTCATGAAAGCGACTGGCGGCGCAGGCGGCAAAAAAGGCAATCTTTCGATCTTACGGTCTTGGCTTGCTCCGCGACGCATCAATTTTTGAAGAATTTGCAGTTGTGACTGGCAGAACCCATGCTCACCCTTGAAATGACCTTAGCTGTTCAGAACCTTGTGGCGATGCAGGCGTTTTATACGGCGCTGTTGGGCAGCGATCCACAGGTGGTTTGGGGCGATCGCTATGCTGGCTTTCAAATTTATGGTCAGCGGTTGGGATTATTCCGGCCCCGCACCGAGGAGCGCGATCGCTGGCGATCGGCACAGGGGGCTTGGAGTCTCTGTCTCTATGTACCTGACTTGGAAGCGGCTTGTCAGACCGTGCTGGCAGCTGGTGGTCAAATCGAATCAGCGGCGATCGCGGAAACCTACGGTCGGGAATGTTACGCCCGAGATCCCGAGGGTAACCGCCTGCTGCTCTGTCAGGGTGAGCCACCGGTTGCCCTCCCAGATCCCTAGCCCGCTTAAGATCGAGCCAGCGATCGCAATCTGGGGCTATGAGCGAGGATCAAATCAGTCTGTTCGACTTGGGGGTTGCAGCCGAACCTGTGGCCGTTGCCCCAGCCACGGTCGATCGCGCAGCAATTCCAACGAGCGCCAGTGTCCCGATTCCTGCAGGAACTTTTAGCACAGTTGAAGAACTGGTTGAGCCCTGTAACGCTTGCCAGCGCTGTGGGTTGGGTCAAACTCGCACCCATGCGGTGGTGGGGCGCGGCAATCCCCAAGCCAAGCTGATGGTGATCGGTGAAGGCCCCGGCGAGAACGAAGATCTACAGGGCTTACCGTTCGTCGGCAAAGCGGGACAACTGCTCGATCGCATTTTGGCGGCGGTCAGCCTCGACAGCAATCGTGATGTCTACATCGCCAACATCGTCAAATGTCGGCCACCTGGGAACCGCAAGCCCACGCCCGAAGAAATGGCTGCCTGTGTGCCCTACTTGCAAGAGCAAGTGCGGCTTGTCCAACCGCAGATCATCCTCTTGGCGGGTGCAACGGCAGTGCAAGGGCTGCTGGGTGACAAGCGAGGTATTACCAAAATTCGTGGCCTCTGGATGGAATGGCAAGGCATTGCCTGTATGCCCGTCTTCCACCCGGCCTATCTCCTGCGCAATCCGTCCAAGGAGCAAGGCAGCCCCAAATGGCTGATGTGGCAGGACATCCAAGAAGTCAAACGCCGCCTTGATGAATTGTCCGCAACCCCCTAAGCCCTCGAGAACTGTCATGAACCGCTTGTTGCGATCGCTCTTCACGGCTCTCTGCCTGCTGCTCTGTGGGCTGACTATCGCCCCAATTCCCACTCAGGCTGCACCGGCAACTGGAGCAGCGCTGTTTGAGGCGCAGTGCGTCGGTTGCCACATTGGCGGCGGCAATATTATTCGCCGGGGCAAAACCCTACAACTCAAAGCCTTGCAAAAAAATGGTTACGACACTGCTGAAGCGATCGCGACGATTGTCAGCCAAGGCAAAAACAACATGTCCGCCTACAGCGATCGCCTCAGCCCCGAGGAAATTGCAGCAGTGTCAGCCTATGTGCTGGAACAAGCCAACGCGGGCTGGCCTCGGTCATAACCGCTGAGTGCTGCGGAAAGCTGTCAAAAGAGTTGGAGGAAAGCTAGCCTTCTTCCAACTACAGGAAACTAACTTTCTAGATTTTGATTAGAACGGGACTGACGGGGCTCGAACCCGCAACTTCCGCCGTGACAGGGCGGTGCTCTAACCGATTGAACTACAGTCCCAATTGCATCTCATTACTGAGCGCATGAATAATCATGCCTGTCTTGCCAAACGGTGTCAAGCCTTTGCGGCAAAGTTTTTGTGCCCCTTAGGCGTCTTCGACTCGATAGCCCGTCAATTGCCATCAAAAGGACAGCGATCGCTCATGACAGGGGCGATCGCAAGATAAAACAAAACCCCCAGCCCTACGACTGGAGGTTTCTAGAAACGCGCCCTGGAGGACTTGAACCCCCGACATCAGGTTTTGGAGACCTGCGTTCTACCAACTGAACTAAGAGCGCAAACGCAGAGGCAAAAGCCTCTTGCATTGTATCGGATGGCGATCGCTTAGATCGAGCGATCGAAGCGCTGTTTGACGCGGGTTGCTTTGCCCACGCGATCGCGCAGGTAGTACAGCTTCGCCCGACGCACTTTACCGCGACGGAGAACTTGCACGTTAGCAACGGATGGCGAGTGAAGCAGGAAGACCCGCTCAACACCGACGCCTTGGAAGATGCGGCGAACGGTGATGCTCTCGTTGATACCGCCACCACTGTTGGCGATTACAACACCTTCATACGGCTGTACGCGCTCTTTGCCACCCTCTTGGATGCGAACGCCCACTTTGACCGTGTCACCGACGTAGATCGTCGGCAAGTCCGACTTGGTGTATTCCGCTTCGATAGAGCGGATGATTTCTTGGGCGCCCATAGACCCGCTGTAAAACTCACAGTCCACTAGCTTAGCGAAGTTGATTGGCGCTTGTCTAGAGGGGGAACGCTAAAAATACCTTCGTTCGCAGCTTTGAGGATAGCGCCATGGGTCACCTTTGGTCTCTGCGGAAGCCGCAAGGGCTGCGCCACTGGCTGCTCTGGCTGGCGATTGTCCTCTGGGCTGCTTGGTTCTGCTGGCCCAGACCCGCGATCGCGGCTGCCGTCCGCCAAAGTATCAGCATTGATTTAGGAAATGCCGCAGGTGAGTTGCGCTTTTTCCCCAATCAACTCCGGCTCAAAGCGGGGCAACCCTACGAATTGACCCTGCGCAATCCCAGTCCGCTCAAGCACTACTTCACCGCCAAAGACTTCAGTGATGCCATCTGGACCCGAAAAGTGGATGCCGGTGGAGTCGAAGTTAAGGGCAACATTCGGGAGCTAGAGCTACGCCCCAGTAGTGAAGCGGTTTGGCAATTCACGCCTGAACGGCCAGGCCAATATGACCTACGCTGTCGTATCGCTGGTCATACCGAAGCTGGGATGACGGGTCAGTTGATTGTTGAGTAACCAATGAGAAGCCTCTCGGGCGATCGCAGCGGGATCTTGCAAGGCGGTTCAGCATGGAGTTTCAGCGGGCTGCTGTCTGTTCAATCACTTGCCCTCAGCAGCTTTAATTTCGGGGCGATCAGTATCTGAGGGAGAATAAAGACCCACCGCTGTCAATGTGCTGGTTATGCGTCGCTTCGTTCTCTGCTGCTTGACCGTCCTGATCTTGGGGATGAGCTATTTCTGGTCGCCCGCAGCGCAGGCCAGCCTGCAAGACGATCGCTTTGACGGCAACATCTTTGCGCTCTATGCCGGTAATGGGTCGCTGGTGCCGCCTCGGATGCCGCTCAGTCAGGCGATCGCAGAGCACCGCCCCTCCTTGCTGGTCTTTTATTTAGATGACAGCCGGGATTGCAAGCAGTTCGCCAGTGTGGTTTCGCAGCTACAAGCGCCCTACGGTCGGGCGGTGGAGTTCATCCCCGTCAATGCCGACACGCTGCTGGGCGATCGCCCCAAAGATCAAACAGAGGCTGGCTTCTATTACCAAGGTGTGGTGCCTCAAGTCGTTGTCTTCGATCAGCAAGGCAAGGTTCGCCTCAATCAAACAGGGCTAGTAGCCTACGACGCGATCGATGATGCGATGCGATCGATTCTCGATCTCCCTGCACGATCGCAGACGGAGACGACGCGTCCTCGGATCCTCAACGAGATCAACACAGAGTTGGTTCAGTAGCAGACGACCAACGGAGAAGGGCGATCGCTGTTTACGGTGCAGCCCGTTCTGATCCCGAGAATCGCCAACTCCCGTCAGACAGCGAGTGGCAGGCAAAGCGGGCGCTAGACTGAAGAGACGTCGCTCAGCGGAACCGCTTGGCTATGCTCGGATCGATTCAAGCAGTGCAGGCACCCTACTACGGGGATGTGTCCTACCGGACGCCGCCACCAGACCTGCCCTCGTTGCTGCTCAAAGAGCGGATTATCTACCTCGGCATGCCGTTGTTCTCGTCTGACGATGTCAAGCGGCAAGTGGGTTTCGATGTGACGGAGCTGATCATTGCTCAGCTGCTCTATCTGGAATTCGATAACCCCGAGAAGCCGATTTACTTCTACATCAACTCCACCGGTACCTCTTGGTACACCGGCGATGCGATCGGCTACGAAACCGAAGCTTTCGCGATTTGCGACACGATGCGCTACATCAAGCCGCCCGTACACACCATCTGTATCGGTCAGGCGATGGGCACCGCCGCGATGATTCTCTCGGGTGGTACGCCGGGCAACCGCGCCAGCTTGCCCCACGCCACGATCGTGCTCAACCAACCCCGCACCGGCGCTCAAGGCCAAGCCTCGGATATTCAAATCCGAGCTAAAGAAGTGCTGGCCAACAAGCGCACGATGCTGGAAATCTTTGCCCGCAACACCGGTCAAGATCCAGAGCGCTTAGCGCGTGACACCGATCGCATGCTTTATATGACTCCGGCTCAGGCCGTGGAGTATGGCTTGATCGATCGCGTTCTCGACAGCCGCAAAGATCTGCCCGCGCCGTTGCCGAGCTTCTCCTAGTCTTCCGACCGTCTTCGTCCTGTCCTCCACCCATCCTGCGCTATGCCTATTGGAGTCCCGAGCGTTCCCTACCGTCTTCCAGGGAGCAGCTTTGAACGCTGGATCGATATCTACAACCGCTTGGCGATGGAGCGGATCATCTTCCTCGGGCAGGAAGTGACCGACGGTTTGGCCAACAGCATCGTCGCGCAGCTGCTCTACCTCGACTCGGAAGACTTCAGCAAGCCGATCTACCTCTACATCAATTCGCCCGGTGGCTCAGTCACAGCGGGCATGGCCATCTACGACACGATGCAATACATCAAGTCGCCGGTGATCACCATCTGCTTGGGCTTGGCCGCATCGATGGGTGCATTCCTGCTCTGCGCTGGCAACAAAGGCAAACGGCTGGCCCTGCCCCACTCGCGGATCATGATTCACCAACCGCTGGGTGGCACGGGTCGTCGTCAGGCTTCGGATATTGAAATCGAGGCCAAAGAGATCCTGCGGATCAAAAAACTGCTGAACCAAATCATGGCCGATCGCACCGGTCAGCCTCTCGAAAAAATTGAGAAGGACACCGATCGCGACTACTTCATGTCGGCGGAAGAAGCACGGGAGTACGGCCTGATTGACCAAGTGATCGCTGAACGGCCTGTCTAGTTGCCATGAGTGCAGAGCGATCGCGATGGCTGCAGTGTTTGGGGCTCCCCGCTACGGCCGACGCGATCGCCATCAAAACGGCTTACCGCCAGTTAGCGCGGCAGTGGCACCCCGATCGCAACCCAGATCCGCAAGCTACGGCTCGCTTTCAGGAAATTCAGACCGCCTATGAGCGGCTGCTCGTTCTTCAAGAATCGGCAGCGTCTCAACCGATTCCACCGCCACCACCAACGGATGCTGCAGCGATCGCACTGAAACGCCAGTTGCACCTGCAGCTCCAAGACCTTTTGGCCGATGGGCGCTGGGCCAAAGCGATCGCCTTAACCGAAGCTCTGCAGCAACGCCTGCCCGAAGACTGGGAAGTGCGGCAGTGGCTAGCGCTGTGCTATCTCCGGCAAGGACAAGCGTTACTCGTTCAACAACAGCGGCAGCGAGCGATCGCCTACTTTGAGAAAGCGCGCCGCACCGATCCGCATAACCCACGTCTTCAACAAGAAATTCAAGCCAGTCGACGACAAGCCTCAGCTCGACGAGCCTGATGAATCTAGGGTGGTGGCAATCGGACTAGATTTTTCGATTGCGCCTTCTTCAAGCTTGCGCCAATTCGGCTGACTGACCACAACACAGTTTCGTCCTGCAGCTTTGGCCTGATACAGACTGGTGTCTGCCGCTTTCAGGAGTGCATCGCCCGTGATGCCACTGTCGGGGAAAGCAGTCACGCCAATAGAGACAGTCAGGGGGGGCAGAGTCTGATCTCGATAGTCGATCACCAGTTCAGCGATCGCCTGCCGAATTTGATCCGCTTTACGGGCACTGACTTCAATGTTGGCCCCTGGCATCAAAATCGCAATTTCTTCACCGCCAAAGCGACAGACCACGTCTGAAGCGCGCACTTGATTGAGCAGGGCACGAGACACCTGCTTCAAGACCACATCGCCGGCATCGTGGCCAAACTCATCGTTGAAGCGTTTGAAGTGGTCAATATCCAGCAGCAAAATGCCAATGTTGTCGCCATTGCGCTTCGCTCGGGAGAGCTCCTGTTCAAAAAATTCCTGGAGATAGCGGCGGTTGAACAGCCCCGTGAGAGGGTCGCGCAGATTCTCTTGGCGCAGAGTTTCCCGCAGTTGTAGGTTGGCGATCGCCAGTGCTAGTTGCTCGGCAACGGTTTCTGCTAGGGGTCTTGCCGTGCTGTCTCCTGAACTGCTGGTATCTGTGACCAACCGCTCAAACTGCAAATGTCCCAAAATCTCACCAAAGGCACTGAGCGGCAAGCAAAAGATGCTCTCGTCTGGGGCGATCGCTCCCTGCACATGATGGCAAGCTGGGCCAGGAACTTGGCCAGGATGGTAGAGGTAGGCCATGCCGCGGCGCAGTGCCCAGCAATCACTGAGCAGAAAACTCGGCTGGGTATGGGTGGGCTGTCCCCACGTCACAACGGCTTGGAGGGTCTCAAGATTGGCCTCTTTTTGGAGTAAGCTCAGCTGGCCGCGACAGTCTGGAAATAGTTGTGGCATAAAGCTAGCAATCACTTGCCCGGCTTCCGCCATGCTGGAACAGGCCTGCAGAAAATCACTGAACTGCCCCAAGAGCTGCATTTCTCGGTTGCGCTGATTGAGTTCTTGGAGGCGCTGCTGTAACGCCAAGCCTGTTTCTTTGAGCGCTGTAATATCAACAGCGAGGCCCTGAATCGCCAAAGTTCCATCGGGCTCAAACAAAATTTCACCTTGGTCGCGCACCCAAATGGTTTGGCCATTGGTGCGGATCATCCGATATTCAAAACTGTAGGCACGTTGTTCTGTTACTGCGGCCTGAAACTGTGACACGACCCAATCCCGATCGCCAGGATGAAGGAAATCTTGCCAAGTGCGAGCTAGTCCTGCGTCCCACTGCGACGGTGGAACACCAATGAGGTCTTCAATTTGTGGGCTGATGTAGCCTTTATCATCAGGAAGACTGGGGTAAAAGCGATAGACAACGCCGGGGTTCTTTTCAATCAAAAGGCGAGCCTGCGCCTCTGCCTCTGCCAAGCGCAACTCCGTTGCTTTGCGATCGGTGATATCGATCGCAGTCCCAATCAGCCGCACAATCTGACCGTTGGCATCGCGAACCGCTTCACCTTGGCCGCTGACCCAGTGGATACTGCCATCACGCCAAAGCACGCGGAAATCGATGGAATAGGGAATCCCTTCTTGGATGCAGCGCTGCACACTCTCCAGCCAATAGCTGCGATCGCGGGAATCAATCTGTTGCTGATGCTCCTCGAAACTCGGCTCCGGCTCACAGGGATCCATGCCAAATAGACGAAAGAGTTGCGGCGACCACTGGATGGTTTGTGTGGCAATTTCAAACGCCCAACTACCGACTTTGGCAACCCGCTGCGCCGTTTCTAGCTGATCGCGAATCGACTCGAGTTCCGTCGTGCGGATCTGGACCAAATGCTCAAGGTTTTCGCTGAGATTGCGCAGTTGGCGATCAGCTAATGTGCGATCGGTAATGTCGATCGCCATACTGAGAACTAAAATTCGTCCTTCTGCATCCGTACCCAGCGCTGAGGAATAGAAATCCCAAGTGCGTAATGTCCCTGATTTGGTTCGCAGGACAAACTCACCATTCGACATTCGTTGGCCAGGGGCCAGTTCATACTGTGCCTGAATTCCCTGTAGAACCCCTGGGACTGCTTCTGTTCCGTAGGCAGCCTCCACCCAGCTGGCCACCGTTGGAGCTTCCTCAAGGCGATAGCCACTCAACTCCACCCAAGCATCGTTGACTTCCAGAATGAGGCCGTCATTGCGGTGCAACACCATGGGTAATGGTGCTTGCATGACAATTTGCCGAAAGCGACGCTCGATCTCTTGGGCGGATTGCAAGGCAACCAGAAGTTTTTCTTCTTGCTGGTTGAGCGATCGCGCTGAAAGCCAGAGCAGTGCTAACAGCAGACTGGTAGTTGTCAGCGCCACGAGCCCATCGCCCACAACCGGCGTGACAGACAAGTATTTTTGACTCAGGATTTTGATGCCGCGTAAGACGATCGGCAGCAGCAAAAACCAGGGCAGCAACACACGGCTCAACCGGCCGCCCAAGGAAGGGCTACTGAGCACGGCCAGTAGTCCTTTCTGAGGATGCAGACTCAGAGCACCAATACTGAGCACCAGCAAGCCCACAACCGTATTAGCGGCGATCACAGTGCTGCGATCGAGGAATAGATAAAAGGTGTCAATACTGAGCAAGTAACCAAAGAGACCAAGCAACGCGATCCAAGCAGCGACCAACGCCAGCCCTTGGCTGCAAATTAGTCGAGGTTCACGCCAGCTTCTGGAACAGTTCAACGAAGCGGCGAGCAATAAAAACGAGATGGCAGCTTGGTCGCTCATGCGCCCGGGCCAGCCAGACCCCAGAGGGGAGATGCGATCGCGAATCAGCAATTCATCAATGCCCAGATTCCAGCCCGTGACATGTTGCAGCAACGTCAGGCTGGCGATGACAACCACAATTCCTAAACAACTGAGTCGCAGTCGTCGTTGCCAGCGCGATCGCGCATTGGCTGACACCAGCACCCAACCACTCAGGACGAAGCAAAAAGCCGTGTTGACCTTCATGGTGTTGGCGCTGCCCGGCAGCAGCATGGTGAGCGCCGGACTACCAATCACCCAGCCCAGCAACACAATCAGGCCAAGGGCGATCGCAAACCACCCACAGGATTGATACAGCGGCAGCTTGAGCCGCAGAGACGGAAAAGCCGGAAAATCCAATCTCAAAAGCTCGACCCTGCCCTTTTAGTATCCTTAAATTTACGAATCGCGCTTGACTTGTTTACAGGCCTGAACAAAATCTAAAGGCACGTCTTACGCTAAGAAGAGAACGCCGTGCTAGCGGCCTGCTGGCATTTTGACGGTTAGTTTCATATCGCTGGACTGTCTGTGCCCCTTTCCTCCGATTCCCGTCATCCGTGGCCGGCTGCAAGTCGGTGGATGTTTGGGCTTGTCGCAGGACTGCTCGCCGCCGCATTTTTAGCAACTGTAAAGCCGGGTTCTGGCTGGCTCTTGTTGGTCAGCAGTTTAGTGACTGTCACCGCCGCCGCAATCCTCCAATCGGTGAGCGATCGCCGGTATCTCAACGACTTGAGTCATCGCTATGAGCAGCTGCGCCGCGAACAAGAGACGCTCGCCGACAGCTATCAAAAGCAACTCGACCAAGAGCGGCTTTTGATAGATATCACTCTCAGCGTTCGTCAGTCGCTCAATCTCAATAAAGTCATGGAAACGGCTGTCACGGAGGTGCGATCGCTACTCCGGGTCAATCGTGTTTTGGTGTATCAGTTTCAACCCGACTGGCGCGGTGAAGTGGTTGCAGAATCAGTTTCAGATCCCGAGTATTCAGTGCTGGGAATCAAAATTGAAGACTACTGTTTTGAAAACGATTGGGATAAGCAGTATCGCGAAGGCTATATCCATCAAATTCATCAGGTTGCCACTGCTCCGCTCAATCCCTGCTATCGACAACTGCTGCAGTCGCTGAAAGTGCAGTCCAACCTCGTTTTACCGATTCGCTACGAGCAAAAACTATGGGGGCTTTTGGCCGCTCACCATTGCACATTACCCAGAACTTGGCTGAACAGCGAGGTGATTCTACTCAAGCAGGTTGCTGAACAGCTCAGTATTGCGATCTCGCAGGCTCAGCTGCTCAAAACCTTAGAAGTGACCAATCAAAAACTGCAAGATCAGGTGCGTATTGATGGCCTAACTCAGATTCCCAATCGCCGCCGCTTTGATGAATATTTCCACGATGTTTGGCTCTGGGGCTGTCGCGATCACAGCCCACTCGCTCTGTTACTCATCGATGTGGATTACTTCAAAAACTACAACGACTTCTATGGTCACCTCGCCGGTGATTCCGTCTTGCGAAAAATCGGTTTATTGCTGAGCGCCACGGTGCTCCGTGCCACGGATTTAGTCGCTCGCTACGGTGGTGAAGAGTTTGTCGTCGTCTTACCCAGTACCACCCTAGAAGGAGCGAAAGCCGTTGCCCAGCGTCTTCAGTCGGACTTGAACCAGCTCAAGATTCCCCATGAGCATTCCCCGGTGGCCGACTGGATTACCGTCAGCATTGGCGTGGCGGTGATGGTTCCCGATCCAACGGTGCCCTCGGTGATGTTGATCGACCAAGCAGACGAGGCACTGTATGACGCGAAGGCTGCTGGCCGCAACTGCATCATGTACGCCAAGTCCAGTTCTACAGACAAGCCCTATCAGCCCTGATCGCTAGACTGTCGCCCCAAGGCATAGACCCCACAGGCGATCGCGGCAACCATGCCAAGACTCAGACCCCAGCTGTGTCCCAAACTCACCTCAACGCCCCAATCGCAAACACCGCCCAAGACCAATAGGGGCAGGGTGCTGACAATCGAGGCGTAGAGAAGATTGACGGATTCTCGGGCTTCCCGCGATCGCTCATACTCATCAGTGGATGTGTAGAGAGAGCGATCGGCTTCCCCAAGCCAGTGAGCGAGTTGCTGGCTAATGCGGCGGTTGACCGGCGCTAAGGCGAAGTAGAGCGCCACAGCCCAGAGAGCGGCCGCGGCCACACTGACGGCATCAAAGGGAAACAGCGATCGCAGGAAGAGGAACATCGGAGTCAGGAGACGACGGATTCTTTACAGCCTGACACAGACCTTTCCGCAGGGCTTACCCCGTGGCGATCGTTAGGATCAAACCAGCCTTTTTGGAGTGGGGAGATCATGCCGATCGCAGCAGTGCCAGGCCAAACCTGGACTTGGCAGGGGCATCACATTTACTACGTGCAAGCGGGTGCGACGACGGGCGATCGCCCGCCCTTGCTGTTGGTGCATGGCTTTGGCGCCTCAACCGACCACTGGTGGAAAAATATTGCAGACCTGCAGGCGGACTTCCAAGTCTGGGCGATTGATTTACTAGGATTTGGCCGCTCCGCAAAACCTGCGATCGACTACAGCGGACAACTCTGGCAACGGCAGCTCACTGACTTTATTCAAGACGTGATTGGTCAGCCCGCGATCGTGGCAGGGAACTCCCTCGGCGGCTACGCTGCCCTCTGTGCTGCGGCAGCTGCTTCAGACTGGGTCAAAGGTGTGGTGCTGCTCAATAGTGCTGGCCCCTTCACGCCCGATGCACCACCTCCCGAACCTTCTCCCCTGCAAAAACTCTGGCGATCGCTCCTGCGCGGTCTGACCCGACAGCCTTGGGCCGTGTGGTTAGTCTTCAAGAATTTACAGCGCCCCCAAACGATTCGTCGCACCTTGGAAAAGGTCTACTGCGATCGCACCGCCGTCACCGATGACCTGGTCGAAGCCATTCGCCGCCCTTCCCTCGATCCGGGGGCATTTGAGGTGTTTCGCTCCGTGTTTCGGACGCCCCAAGGTGAGCCAGTTGATCAACTTTTGGCTCAACTCAGCTGTCCCCTCCTCTTGCTTTGGGGGACCGGTGATCCTTGGATGAATTGTCAGCAGCGCAGCCAGCAGTTCCAGCGCCATGCTCGCAACCTAACGGAGCATTTTCTCGAAGCGGGGCACTGTCCCCACGATGAAGTTCCGGACCAAGTCGATCGCCTGATTCGGGATTGGGTCAATCAAGCGATCGCTCCAACTGCGGTTTGCCACTAGCTGATTCGCGATCGCCACAAAAAAGGCAGACCCACAGAGGATCTGCCTTAGCGCATCAATAGATGTCGATTAACCCGTGCAATTTAGCTTTGGGCAGCAGCAGCTTGAGCAGCCACTTCAGCAGCGAAATCGCTCTCGGCTTTCTCAATGCCTTCACCCAACACAAAGCGGGTAAAGCGGCGCACTTGAATGTTTTCGCCCAGTTCAGCAATCGACTGTTTCACCAGTTCAGCAACCGAGATGTTGGGGTCGCGGATGTAAGGCTGATCCAGCAAGGTCAATTCTTTCAGGCGTTTTTCAATCCGGCCAACCACGATTTTCTCGCGGATATTTTCCGGTTTGTTCGCCAAGTCGTCGCGACCCATTTCGATCGCTTTTTCCCGCTCAGCAATTTCAGCCGGGATATCTTCGACTTTGACAAATTCCACGTTCGGGCAAGCCGCAATTTGCATGGCAATGCTGCGGACAAGCTCTTGGAATTTATCACCACGAGCCACGAAGTCGGTTTCGCAGTTCACTTCCACCAGCACGCCAACCCGGCCGCCGGTGTGAATGTAGCTACCAACCAGCCCTTCAGCGGCAGTCCGGCCCGATTTCTTCTCAGCTGAAGCAATCCCTTTCTGACGCAGCCATTCGATCGCTTTTTGCAAGTCGCCGTCGTTTTCGTTCAGCGCCTTTTTGCAATCCATCATGCCAGCGCCGGTTTTTTCCCGGAGCTCCTTGACGAGCTTTGCACTAATTTCAGCCATGATCCAGGTTTGATGTGGGGGTCAAATGTTGATCGATGAGGCGGTGGATCCGCTTTAGGGCCACTGGGCCGCAGACTAGCCTACTCCACCGCGATCGCTTGCCTATGCTTCGTCGGCGTCGTCTTCGTACTCGTCTTCAGCGCCGTCGTAGTCGAACTCTTCAGCAACTGGAACAGCACCGTGGCGAGCTTCGTAGATCGCATCTGCCAGTTTGCTGACGATCAGCTTGACCGAACGGATGGCGTCGTCGTTGCCCGGAATCGGCACATCAACCACGTCAGGATCGCAGTTGGTATCGAGCATCGCCACGATCGGAATACCGAGCTTTTGGCACTCTTGAACTGCGTTGTACTCGCGCTTTTGGTCAATGATCACCACGGCGTCGGGCAGACGACGCATGTTTTTGATCCCGCCCAGATATTTCTGCAGGCGCTCGAGTTCACGACGCAGCACGGCTGCTTCTTTCTTTGGACGCAGGGCTAAAGCGCCAGTTTCTTCCAGCCGCTCCAGCTCTTTCAGGCGGTCAACCCGGCCTTTGATCGTGGCCCAGTTGGTGAGCATGCCACCCAGCCAACGTTGGTTGATGTAGTAGGAGCCGCAACGGGTTGCTTCTTCAGCGATGATGCCGGCAGCTTGGCGTTTGGTGCCCACGAACAGGAAGCGCTTGCCTTGCTCGGCATTGGTGCGCACCCAGCGGTAGGCCGACTCGACGCACTGCGCCGTTTTGACAAGGTCGATAATGTGGACCCCGTTGCGCGCCGTGTAGATGTAGGGCGCCATGCGAGGGTTCCAACGACGGGTCTGGTGTCCAAAGTGGACGCCAGCTTCCATCATTTCGGCGAGGGAAATGATTGCCATGTATGGGGTTTCTCCAGATCGGGTTTGAGCCTCCACCTCGACAGGATTCATCACTGAGAATGAACACCCGAACGTCGAAGTGTGCGATTTGACACTTTTTCTAGGTTATCACTCAGGCGCGATCGCGCGGTACTACCCCACTTCAGCCTGCGCGAAAAGCGACTGCGATCGCATTGGAATAGCGGTCTGCCGCGATCGCTGATGAGGTCTCAAAAGAATTGTCCTCGATGTGTTTCAGAAAACAAACACAAATTCCGTAGCATTTGTTACAGTTTAGGGGCGAGGGTAATCGTTGGCCCAGATTTTCTGGGTGGAAGTAAGGCTTCTGGCCTGAAGCAACGCGCCTCTCAATGCAAACCGTAGTTGAGACGCGTACCCAAAATGGAACTCACATACCGCGGGATTAAATATCCCTACACCCCCCCGACTGTTGCCTCAGCGCCGAGCAGCATCTACACCGAATACAAAGGGCTAGATGTTCGTTTTCGCTCCAAAGATGAGCCGGTTCAACCGCTGAAAGTGGAAATGGCTCAAGCGCAAGCTCCGACCTCGGCCAACCAAACCGAAGAAAAGCTGGTCAGCCATCTCTACCGCCATGCCCTGCGCAGCTTGCAGCGGCAGCAGCAAAAGTCCATGCGGGCGAAGCAAGACCTGCAGTTCTGCTAGAGACCTGATTAGGCTGACTCAGTTTCCAGTCTGACGATGCTCAAAGATGGCCTGCTGAAGTTTCAGCAGGCTTTTTTGTGGGCGATCGCTGGCTGCTAGATCCGCGAGAGCAGTTGGCGCAGTTCCGTCAGTTGCAGCTCCAGATTTTGCATTTGGCGCTTGAGCGGATAGCGCTTTTCCAAGGCTGCACGGGCAAGGTCTTCGCGATCGCGCTGCAGTGCCGCTTGAGCGGTTTTTTGCCAGGATTCTGCTTCTTGCTGGAGCTGGGTTAACTGCTGTTCGAGTTGAGTTTCGGTTGCCAGCAGGGAGCTACGAGCTTCTTGCAGCAAGCGTTCGGCTTGCACCGGATCGGTAGCTTGCTGGGCCTGACTGAGCAGGCCCTGGACGCCAAGGGCACCGGCTGCTGCTAAGGCAGGCAGAACGAGGGGACCCCCAAGGAGTAAACCTCCCACAGCTCCGACAGCCAGCGATCGCTCAACTTGATGACTGTTGGCGCGACCGGTTTTGCACCAAGTGGCGAAGTGCTCGCAGTTATTAAAAAGGACGTTGTAGCGTTGTTCGCCTAGGCGACTGAGGGCGCGTTCAATTGTGATGTCGGCGGGGTCACAGTCCGCATAGTCGCGCAGGCGGATTTGCTCTCCGCGACGGAAATAATCCTTGCTGGTGCGAACAATCGTTTCGCCTTCCAAGTAGTGCACAACGGTGCCATCACCGATATCAATGCCGTGATGGGTATATAGACCACCGCGTCGATCGACTACCAGATGATCGCCTTGCGCCATAGAACTCAGAAGCTCCCTCTTCGCTAGGGTAGCGAGTTGCGGTCTGCTTGGAGGAAGGGCCGGGCGATCGCCGCAAAAGCGGTGGGATCTTCCAACATCGGTAAGTGCCCGACTTGGGGCATTACTACCTGCCGACAGCGATCGCTCAGAGCAGCAGCACGCTCCCCTAAGACAACGGGAGCGATTTGATCAAACTGGCCAGAAATTAGCAGAGTCGGCACCGAGAGCGATCGCCAAGCCTGACCGAGTTGCTCGACTGCTGTCAAGCTCACGGCATCTTGCAGGCTACCGATCGCGGCTTCGGTATCGGCTTGCAGAAAGTCTTCCAGAAAGGATCGAGTCGTCACTGGATCGAGCGGCTGATGGCAAAACCGACTCAGGATCAGGCGATCGAGTCCGGGAATTTGCTGCCAGAGCGGCGATCGCGATCGCACCAGCAGTTGACTGATCTGCTGAAAAATCGCAAAGGCGATCGCTGAATAGCTGAACAGTCCACTAGCCGTCAGCAAGAGACGATCGACGCGATCGGAATAAGCCTGAGCGAACAACAGCGCCACACTGCAACCCCAGGAGTGGGCCACAATCCGCACCGATGGCAAAGCCAGCTGATCGAGCAGGGCCACTAAATCCGCCACGGTCGCTTGCAAGCTGTAGTCCTGATCCGCAGGCTGCGATCGCGCTTCCCCAAAGCCCCGCCAATCGAGAGCGAGCCCAGCCCCACAATCCTCAAGATCCTGAGCCATGGGCTGCCAGTTGCGACGACTGCCGCCCCATCCATGCAGATAGAGAATGGGGGCTTGGCGATCGCCAGCTAACGTCCATTCCGCTTGCAGCGTCCCCCCTTGGGGTGAGGCGATCGCGATCAAGCGGATTCCGGTGTCGGCAAACTCGAAGGATGCAAGAGCACATCCGCACTGGAGCGCTTCTCAACCATCTCCCGCGTGATCGTGCAGTGAGTGACGTCCTGGCGAGACGGCAGCTCGTACATCACTTCCAGCATGATCTCTTCAACGATGCCGCGCAGTGCCCGAGCTCCGGTCTTGCGACGGAAGGCTTCGCGGGCGATTGCTTCGATCGCATCTTGGCGGAATTCCAGCTCGACGCTGTCCATGTGCATCAGCTTCTGATACTGCTTGACCAGCGCGTCCCGAGGTTCCGTCAGGATTTCCGTCAGCGCCACTTCGTCTAGCGGATCCAACACCGCCGTCACCGGCATCCGACCGATAAATTCAGGAATCAGACCAAACTGCACCAAATCTTCGGGTTCCATGTGGCGCAGGATGGCAGCCGCCCGCTGTTCCTTGGTTTTGGTCTCTTCAGGGTGGACAAAGCCAATCGATTTTTTGCCCAAGCGGCGATCGACGAGTTTTTCCAGACCGACAAAGGCACCACCGCAGATAAACAGGATGTTGCGCGTGTCGATTTGGATGCAGTCCTGATAGGGATGCTTGCGACCGCCTTGGGGGGGGACATTGGCGATGGTGCCTTCCAGCATCTTCAGCAAAGCCTGCTGGACGCCTTCCCCGGAGACGTCACGCGTGATCGAAGGATTTTCGCTCTTGCGTGCAATCTTGTCGATTTCATCGATGTAGATGATGCCGCGTTGAGCTTCCTCGATGTCGAGATCAGCCACTTGCAGGAGCCGCAGCAGAATGTTTTCGACGTCTTCACCGACATAGCCGGCTTCCGTCAGTGTTGTTGCGTCGGCAACTGCGAAGGGGACATCCAGCAATTTGGCTAACGTCTGAGCGAGCAGAGTCTTGCCACAGCCGGTTGGACCAATCAGCAGAATATTGGATTTCTGAATTTCAATTGTTTCGCCTGCTTCTTCAGCTGACTGCTGATAAGCCAAGCGTTTGTAGTGGTTATAAACCGCCACAGACAACATTTTCTTGGCTTCGTTTTGACCAATGACGTGATGGTCAAGATAGCGTTTGATGTCGTGGGGCTTGGGAATTTGCGACAGCGTTAGCGATCGCTTCGGTTTGCGAGGCCCTTGATGACTCGCAGCTGCAGCTGCGGGTTTGACGCCACCCGGCGGTGGTGCAGGATTGGCATTGCCGTCAAATAATTCTTCGTCGAGGATCTCATTACAGAGGTCGACGCATTCATCACAAATGTAAACTCCAGGTCCGGCGATGAGCTTACGTACCTGCTCTTGGGATTTCCCGCAAAAAGAGCACTTCAGGTGAGAGTCGTATCTCGACATCACGCCTGCCCGCTACTGGAGAACAGCATCATTATGGTCGTTGATGGCCACGGTTGGTCGCGTAAGTACCTGATCAATTAATCCGTAGGCCTTGGCTTCCTGAGGCGACATAAAGAAGTCGCGATCGGTATCGACTTCAATCTTCTCAAGCGGCTGCCCCGTATGCTGCGCTAACAGGTCGTTGAGCGTGCTCTTGTGGTACAGGATCTCACGGGCTTGGATTTCAATATCCACAGCTTGACCCTGAGCGCCGCCCAGTGGTTGGTGGATCATGATGCGGGCGCTAGGCAAAGCCATCCGCTTACCTTTGGCTCCACCCGACAGTAAGAAAGCGCCCATGCTGGCTGCCAAACCAAAGCAGATGGTGGCAACATCTGGCGCGACCTGTTGCATCGTGTCGTAGATCGCCATGCCAGCGGTCACTGAACCACCGGGGGAGTTGATGTAGAGCTGAATATCTTTCTCGGGATCTTCGGCTTCGAGGAAAAGCAGCTGCGCCACGATCGAGTCTGCAACCGCATCATCAACGCCTGTCCCCAAGAAGACAATCCGTTCGCGCAATAGGCGGGAATAGATATCGAAAGCGCGTTCACCTCGTCCTGATTGCTCCACCACCGTCGGCACAATAGCCTGGGAGCCTGCGATCGCTTGAATCTGCGGCTGCTGCCACTGGCTGTCGAGACCAGCGCTCAGTCGTCGACTGTGAATGGGCAGAGAAGCTTGGGACGAAAACATAGAGGAAGGCAATGGATACAGCAGCGGCAGCGAGAAAGTCCCGCTGCCGACAATTATGCCGCGCCGAACTAGTCGACTGTGAGAATGCGGCCTAGGCTTTTTTCTTGCCCTTCTTCGCTTTCGATTCTGCAGAGGCATCTTCTGATGCTTCTGTTGCCGTTGTTTCAACGGTTGCAGTCGAGGCGTCGACTTCCGCGTCCTCAGACTTGGGAGTGACCAGCGTCACGCTGTTGTTGGCTTCAAACCACTCCACCAGTTTTTCCTCGAGGAGTTCTTCGCGAACCACCGTGTTGAGGCGATCGCGATCGATTTCTTGCGGACGCGGGTAGTTGCTCAGTAGTTCTGCAGCCCGAACGGCGACGGCTTCATCGTCGACGCTGGTTTCGGTGACTTTGGCTAGTTCACCGAGGGCGATCGTGCGGCGCAGGCGTTGCTCTGCCTCGTCCTTCGAGCTTTCGCGGAGCCGTTCCAAGACATCCTCGGTGAACAGCTTGCGAACATCCATGCCCTGATTCGAGAGGCGGGTTGCCGTCTCGTTGATCATGGCGGAGATTTCGCGTTGAAGCAGCGATTCAGGCAGTTCAACATCAAGCTGGTCGGCCAGCGCGGTCAGAATGGCATCGCGCTTGTTGGCTTTGACTTGATTGGTCGCTTCCGCTTGAAAACGCTCAGTCAGTGCTGCTTTCAATGCTTCTAGCGTTTCGTATTCGCTCGCTTCTTGGGCGAACGCATCATCCAGCTCCGGCAGATCACGGGTTTTCAGCTCTTTGAGCGTGATCGTGAACTGAGCGGCTTTGCCCGCGACTTCTTCCTGACCGTAGGTTTCGGGGAAGGTAGCATCAACGGTGCGGGTTTCTTCGATCGCCATGCCGACGATGCCGCTGATGAAGCCTGGGATAAAGCGATCTTCTTCCACTTCAATTTGGAAGTCAGTAGCGCTACCGCCCGGAATTTCCTCGCCGCTCTCGACCAAGATGCCTTGGAAGTCGATCACGGCCACATCGCCGATCGCCGCATTCCGGCCTTCGACGGGAACCAAGGTCGCCATCTGTTTTTGTTGCTCTGCCAAAACGCTGTCAACGCGATTGGCATCAAAAGGTACGTCTTCGACTTCAACGGTGAGGCCGGTGTACTGAGTCAGAGTCGCCGTTGGCTGTACATCAACGCTGGCTTCAAAGCTGAGCGGTTGCCCGGGCTGGAAGTTATCAACCAGCGCTTCAAATTCACTACTGAGTTTGTAGTTGCCAATCGCTGGAATCGATTCTTGGGCGATCGCGGCTTCGAGGCTCTGCTGCACCAAGTCTTCGAGGGCGTTGGCCTTGAGGGCAGCTTCGCCAATGCGTTGAATCAGAACCGGACGGGGTACTTTCCCGGGGCGGAAGCCTGGCAAGCGAATTTCGCGACTGAGGCGGGTGAGGGTGCGCTCATAAACTTGGCGCGACTGTTCGCCACTGACTTCAATCTGCAGACCAACGCGACTGGCCGGCAGCTTCTCCTGGGTAACTTTTAGCGACATCCGAGTTCAGACTGATTGAGGGAGCTGGTTGCAGCGTGGGCAATGATCCAATGGCCTTGCCGTAGGCCAATGATCGCGCTCGAGATCTCAAAGGGAGGGCGATCGCGGATCGAGGCTTCTTTTTTCTGCAGTCTTTGATCGTATCTGATGGACATCGCTCCTGACCAGAATCGACTGAATTGATTCCGGCTGCAATTACGGCATGCTGCGATCGCCCCTGACAGGAACAATGCCATGCTGGGACTGGCATGTCGATGTTGTGAGGCCATGCAAGAGGCGAAAATTGCGGCAGTTTTAGGGGCTGGTGCTTGGGGCTTAACCCTTGCTCAGCTTTTGCGCAGCAATGGCCTTGAAGTCCGGCAATGGTCGCGGCGCAGTGAAGCCTCACTCGCAACTGTTTTAGCTGGGGCTGATCTCTGGATCATGGCGGTGTCGATGGCGGGTTTAGCCTCGGTGGCCGATCAAGTCGCCGCACTTTCTCTCAGCGATCGCGCCATTTGGGTGAGTGCGACAAAAGGGTTGGATCCCCAAGGTTGGCGAACGCCCTCACAGGTTCTGAACGATCGCTTTCCACATCAGCCGATCACAGTCCTTTCGGGGCCAAATCTGTCCAAGGAAATTGCCCAGGGCTTACCGGCCGCGACAGTCATTGCTAGCCGCGATCGCCAAGCCGCAACCGTGGTTCAGCAGGCTTTTGCCAACGATCGCTTTCGGGTCTATACCAATCGAGATCCGCTGGGAACAGAATTGGGCGGCGCGTTGAAAAATGTGATTGCGATCGCCGTGGGGGCTTGTGATGGGCTCTCGCTGGGGTCGAACGCGCGATCGGCTTTGGTGACGCGAGCTTTGGCAGAAATTCTGCGCGTGGGCGCTTATTTTGGCGCTCGGACTGAGACGTTTTTTGGGCTCTCAGGACTCGGCGATCTGCTCGCAACCTGTACTAGTCCGCTCAGTCGTAACTATCAAGTTGGCTTTCGGCTGGCTCAAGGCGAAAGTTTGGAGACTGCACTGACAGCGATCGCGGCCACGGCTGAAGGTGTGTCTACGGCGCGAGTTCTGGCCCAACTTGCCAGTCGTGAGGGACTGGAACTACCGATCGCAGCCTGTGTGGCCGAGTTACTGGCCGATCAGATTTCTCCTGCTACCGCGATCGAGCGGCTGATGGCACGAGATCTGAAAGCGGAATTGGTCTGAGACAATCAGAACGTAGCCAGCAATACCTTTACCCCTGGCGATCGCAGAGCCTCTGGCGATGAAAAAAACTTACGTCCTCGACACGAACGTGCTTTTGCACGACCCAATGGCGCTGTTTCGCTTTGAGGACAACGATCTCGTGATTCCAATCACGGTGATCGAAGAGATCGATCGCTTTAAAAAGGATTTGAATGAACGGGGCCGCAATGCCCGCCAAATTTCTCGCCTTCTCGATGGCTTCCGCAGCAAAGGTCATCTGATTGAGGGAATTACTCTCGATCACGGCGGCAAGCTGCGTGTTGTCATGCTCGAAAAAGCATTTCTTGAACAACTACCCAGTGGCTTAATTGCTAATGCGAATGACAATGCCATTCTGGCTGTGGCACTCGCGCTTCAACAACAAAATGGTCAGCCAACAATTCTGGTTACCAAAGATACGAATCTCCGGATCAAAGCTGATGCAACAGGGCTGAGCGCCGAAGATTATGAATCTGACAAAATTGATTTTTCGGAACTCTACAGCGGTACAGCTGAAGTCTATCTCTCGCCCGATCAACTGCAAGCCTTTCGCCGCGATGGCGGCTTAGATCTCAGCGGCGAATTTTTCCCCAATCAAGCCCTCACGCTGATTGATGAAACGAATCTGTCCCATACGTTGCTCGGCCGCTATCGAGCCAGCGATCGCCGTGTCTTGCCGTTGATTCAGCCGCCCAAAATAGGCATCAGCCGCATTCATGCCCGCAATCGTGAGCAACAGTTTGCCCTTGATCTATTGCTGGATGACAGCATTCAGTTGGTGACCTTAGTGGGCAAGGCCGGAACCGGTAAAACGCTCCTTGCGGTCGCGGCTGGCCTGCATAAGGTCGCAGATGAACGTCAGTTCAGTCGCTTACTCGTCTCACGGCCGATTTTTCCAATGGGACGTGATTTGGGTTTCCTGCCAGGAGATTTACAGGAAAAGTTAGCGCCTTGGATGCAGCCGATTATCGATAACCTCGATTTCATTTTGGGTGGTGCCAATAACAATGGCGATCGCCCAGCGGGCAAACATCAAAACTATCAAGATTTGATGAGCATGAACCTGCTGCAAATTGAGCCGCTAACTTACATCCGTGGGCGATCGATTCCGCGTCAATTCATGATTGTTGATGAGGCACAAAATCTAACGCCTCACGAAATTAAAACAATTCTGACCCGCGCCGGCGAAGGTACCAAAATTGTCCTCACCGGCGATGCCTACCAGATTGACAATCCCTATGTAGATGCCTCAAGCAATGGGCTGACCTATGTGGTCGAGAAATTCAAAAACGAGGCGATCGCCGGGCATATCACCCTCGAACGTGGCGAGCGATCGCCCCTTGCTGAACTCTCTGCCAACTTGCTCTAACTGCCGGAATGTCTGCACCTGACTGTAATCCGCACAAAGACTTGCTGGAGCGCGTGCTCCGCGACAGTGTTTTCGATCTCTGGGCGATGATCGATCGCATCTTGACCCTGCCGCGATTGCCCCACGATCGCTTCTGCGTCTGTATTTTTGGCTCAGCGCGGCTGCTAGAGGACAGTCCGATTTATCGCGATGTCCAGTGGTTGGCGCAGGAACTGACCTACTTAGGCTGCGATATCGTTACAGGCGGGGGACCAGGACTGATGGAAGCAGCAAATGCCGGCAGTGTCAGTGCTGACCCCGAGAATCGGACGCGATCGGTGGGTTTGCGGATTGCGTTACCCCATGAGCAGGGAACGAATCCCTATGTCGAAGAGCTCCATGAGCACAGCAACTTTTTTTCGCGACTGCATCACTTTGTCCTCGAGGCGGATGCCTTTGTGGTGATGCCGGGAGGGATTGGCACACTTTTGGAGTTGGTAACGATCTGGCAGTTGCTCCAAGTCGCGAAGCTACCGCCTACCCCGCTAATTTTGGTGGGTTCAATGTGGCGTGACTTTTTAATCTGGGCTCACACAGCCATGGCGAAAGGACAACCAACCCTCGCGAGTGAAGCAGACTTAGAAATTCCGATCGCAGTTGAGCATATTGCTGAAGTTTTACCTTTGTTACGGCAAGCGCAAGCTCGCTGGCAACAAAGTTGCCCAATCATGACTACTGAGACTTTATAAAGCTACCTTAAAGAGCAGGCTTGTTGTCCTGCTCCCCTCACCCGTGCAATCTGGCATGGTTACCGAATCCGAATGCCGTCACTTTTTGCTTGGCTCCCTCGCCCGCGCCTGAGAGACTGGCCTGCTATTTGGCTGGTTGCTGGGATTCATATTCTTGTCTCTCAGTTTGCCTACGCCTATACGACCCTTCCTGATGCCAAAGTCAGTCCTATTTGGCCTTCTTCAGGAGTCACGCTAGCGGCACTGTTTTTGGCAGGGCCTCAAGTCTGGCCAGGAATTCTCATCGGTGACTTTTTACTCAAGGTGATGAGTGGGCTCGGTGTAGGGCTCAGTATTAGTGGGGCCATCGCCAATGCCAGTTCACGCTTAGTTGGCTATGCGATTGCCAAACGAGTAATTAGCCGTTCGAGTCGACTGCAAACTCTCGATGAAGTTTGGACTCTGTTAGGGGCTGCAGCAGTTCAAGCAACCGTCTCTGCTTTGATTGGGACCACCGGCAATTGCTTGATGGGCAATGTCAGTTGGAGTCGCTTTTGGTCAGTTGGCGGCACCTGGTGGACGAGCAATGCCAGTAGCGCCATTTTATTTTTTCCAATCGTCTTTTTATGGGGTACGCAAGGGCTCCGACCCTTCAAAATGCCCATCAAGCGTTGGCTGGAATTACTGGCAATTGCCTCGATCGTTTTTGCGATCATGACCTTGGCCTTTACCGGCAGGCCCTATCCCGCCAGCTCTCTTGTCATTCCCATGTTTGTCTGGCTGGCATTGCGGTTCGAGAATACTTGGGTTGCCGTCGGCGTTGTTCTCGTCACTTTATTTTCTTTGATTTCAACAGCGAACGGCAGAGGTCAATTCAGTGTTCTCTCCACCAATGAAGCCTTAATTCTCTTACAGAGCTATAACAGCAGCATTGCAGTGATGAGCTTCATCCTGAATGCTGTGATCAATCAAGCTCGTAATAGTCAAATCTATCTCCGTCAAATTTTAGACTACCTGCCGATCGGGGTTTCTGTGCATGATTTGACGGGTCGCATGACCTATGTCAACGCTATTGGCGAAGCAATTCTACGAACAACCAGCAGTCTGAATTTGCAGGGTTTAGCGAAATTTTTCAATGTTTACCAAACGGGCAAGGATGAAATTATTTCTCCTGAGAAACTGCCTCTTGCGATCGCCTTGAAAGGAGAATTGAATCACACAGAAGACCTTGAGCTACGCTGGCCCGATCGCACGGTTCCTCTAGAAGTTTGGGGCATTCCTATCTATGACAAGGCGGGTAATGTCGCTGAGGGGATGACTGTTTTTCAGGATATTCATGAACGCTTAGAAAATGCCCGCATTATTTACCAAGCAAATGAACAGCTCTCTCAAGCCGTCCAAGAATTAGAGGCCACCAATCGCAAACTGGAGCAGGAAGCATCAGAGCGCCAACAAGCCCAAGCCCAGCTGTGGCATTTGGCGCATTTCGATACGCTGACACAACTGCCCAATCGGACTTACTTTATCCAGCAGCTTCACGCTTGGTTTCATCGCTATCAAGTCGATCATCAAGAACCCTTTGCTGTTCTCTTTTTAGACTGCGATCGCTTCAAAATTGTCAATGACTCTCTGGGCCATAGTGCCGGAGATAGTTTGCTCACTCAAGTAGCTCAGCGGCTGCAAACCTGCATCGCGGAACCCGTGATTTTTGCGCGACTGGGCGGTGATGAATTCGGTGTCTTAGTACCCGCCAATGACCCCAATTATCCTCAAAGTCTGGCGGAAGAGCTGCATGACTTAATCGTCAATCCTTTTGAGGTTCAAGGTCAGCGAATCTACATTGGCGTCAGCATTGGAATCAGTCTTACCTCAACACGCGTACAAGCTGCTGAAGAATTACTCCGCAATGCCGATACGGCGATGTACGCGGCCAAACGCAATCCCCTAAGCCGCGGTATTCAAGTCTTCTCCGATAAGCTTTCCGTGAACTCACGGAAGAATCTCGCTCTCGAAACTTCCCTCCGCGAAGCTATTCAACAGGCTGAGATTGATCTCTACTATCAACCGATTATTGATCTCAAGACTGGCACCCTCGTTGCAGCTGAAGCCCTCGCTCGCTGGTTCCATCCTGAACTAGGCACGATTCCGCCCCTAGAGTTCGTCTCTCTGGCTGAGCGATCGAAGCTCATTTTTAGTCTCGGCAACTTTATTCTTGAAAAAGCTTGTTTGCAGGTTTATCTCTGGCAGCAAGCTCAGCTGATGCCAGATAGCTTCGTCTTGCATGTCAATATCTCCGCCCAGCAAATTTGCCATGAAGACTTTGGGGATTGGATTAAAGACATCCTCAAAAGGACAGAGATCCCTGCTCAAAAATTGATGCTAGAAATTACTGAGTCGAGTGTTGCAGAAGATATTGACCAGCGACTTCTGAAGCTACTCGACGAGCTGAAATCAATGGGCATCAAGCTCAGTATTGATGATTTTGGGACAGGGTATTCCTCACTGAGCTACCTGCAAAAGCTACCAGTCAACTCCCTCAAGATTGATCGATCGTTCATCCACCAAATCAATCAAGCAGGTGACAATCGTCAGGTGGCTCAAGCCACGATCGCCCTTGCTCACAGCTTTGGACTCGCGGTTGTGGCCGAAGGCATTGAAGACGAGGCGCAACTCCATTGGCTCCGGCAGCTCGGCTGCGATATGGGGCAGGGCTATTACTTCTCGAAGCCGCTGTCGGCCCATGATATGACCGAGTTTCTGCGCTGCCACGGCTCGGCCAGCAAAACCCGGTAGGGTGCGGGCGTATAGTGGAGGGCGTTGCCCCCTGAGGTCTGCATGCGGATTCTGTTCGTAGCTGCCGAATGTGCTCCCTTTGCCAAAGTGGGAGGCATGGGAGATGTGGTTGGTTCGCTGCCCAAAGTGCTGAAAGCCATGGGCCATGATGTTCGGATCTTCATGCCGTACTACGGCTTTCTGAACAGCAAGCTCGACATCCCGTCTGAGCCGGTTTGGTGGGGCTACGCGATGTTTAACCACTTCGCGGTCTACGAAACACAACTGCCCGGTTCGGATGTGCCGCTCTATCTAATGGGGCATCCTGCCTTTGATCCGCACCGCATCTACTTTGGTGAGGATGAAGATTGGCGCTTTACCTTCTTCGCCAATGGAGCGGCTGAGTTTTCTTGGAACTACTGGAAACCACAAGTCATTCACTGCCATGACTGGCATACCGGCATGATTCCGGTCTGGATGCACCAGTCACCGGATATCTCGACGGTTTTCACTATTCATAACTTGGCCTATCAAGGCCCCTGGCGCTGGAAGCTCGAGAAAATCACCTGGTGTCCTTGGTATATGCAGGGTGATAGCACGATGGCAGCAGCGCTGCTCTATGCCGATCGCGTCAACACGGTGTCGCCCACCTATGCTCAGCAGATTCAAACCCCAACCTACGGCGAGAAACTCGAGGGTTTGCTCTCATTCATTAGTGGCAAATTGAGCGGCATCCTCAACGGGATTGATGTTGAGAGCTACAATCCAGCGACTGATAAACGAATTGTTGCTAACTACGATCGCGACAATATCGACAAGCGAATTGCCAATAAATTGGCCCTGCAAAAAGAGATGGGTCTGGAGGTCAATCCCGATCGCTTCCTGATTGGGTTTGTGGCTCGCTTAGTCGAGCAAAAAGGAATTGACTTACTGCTGCAAATCCTCGATCGCTTCCTGTCTTACAGCGATGCGCAATTCGTTGTCCTAGGCACGGGTGAGCGCTACTACGAAACCCAACTCTGGGAGTTGGCGACCCGCTACCCCGGCCGGATGTCTACTTATTTGATGTACGACGAAGGGCTGTCACGCCGCATTTACGCCGGTAGTGATGCCTTCTTGGTGCCCTCCCGCTTTGAACCCTGCGGTATCACCCAAATGCTGGCACTGCGCTATGGCAGTGTGCCGATTGTGCGCCGTACGGGTGGCTTGGTCGACACGGTCTTCCACCATGATCCGCGTCACGCCGAGGGCAATGGCTACTGCTTCGATCGCTACGAGCCGCTCGACCTCTATACCTGTCTGGTGCGGGCTTGGGAGAGCTACCAGTACCAGCCGCAATGGCAGGAGCTGCAGCAACGGGGGATGGCTGCTGATCTGAGCTGGAAGCAATCGGCGATCGCCTACGAACAGCTCTACGCCGAAGCGATCGGGCTGCCGATCGATGTCTTGCAGGAGGCCTAGGGTCGGAGGAGGCAATCGCTCATGGGGTTTTGGCAGCGGCTGCAAGGATCATGGCGAGCCAGCCAAGTGGCGCTTTTTGAATGGCTCAATCGCTGGAGTGGGCAGCAGTTGGCGGCACTAGAAGCAGCTGATGCGGCGCTCACCAGCGATCGCCCGGCTCTCGACCGTCGTTTGCAAGGGCGCGACTGGTTGGGTTTGCTGGGTGCAGGTGTGGCGATCGCGATCGTGGTCTGGATTAGTCAGCAACCGCTGCCTTGGCCCAAACTGCAAGTCCGGCTGCCAGAACCCGTCGTCACAGAGGTTGAACCCCAGCCTGCGCCTGATCTGTTGCCGCCGCCGAAAGCGGTTCCCGTTGCCCCGCCACCCGAGCCGAAACCAGCACCAGAACCGCCACGGCCCCCGCGCCCGACTGAGATTGACCCCAATGCCCGCTTGATTGAGGCCATTCAGTCGGAAGTGTCAGCGATTAGCGATCGCTACAGTGAAGCGCTGATCCTGGGGGTCGAGGCCAACTTTGTCGGCAGTCGTCTGCGCTTGCGTCTGAGTGATGGTTGGGTCAGCCTCTCACCCACTCAGCAGGATCAACTAGCGCAAGAGGTTTTCAAGCAAGCGCGGGAGCTTGGTTTCCGTCGCTTGGAAATCATCGATGAGGACGATCGCCTCTTGGCTCGAAGTCCGGTAATTGGCTCCGAGATGCTCATTGTTCGTCGCGATCCCTGATCATTGACAGGTCTGATAGGAGGCCATCCCAACAACAGGCTATGGTGATCCCAGACTTGTGGTCGCTGCTATGCCTCGTCCTCTGACTCGCCAGCAAATCATCCAACGAGACCTTCGCCTTATTCGCCGGCGGCTACAGCGACTTTTGGCAGCCTTTCCGCGGGCTACCCAGCAGTTTTTGAGCCAAGTTATTGCAGTCGGGAATGTCCGCAGCGATCGCGAAGTCGATCAACTCGTTGATCAAGTCCGAACCAATCTCAACCAAGGCATTAGCCAAGCGTTGGACGCCGAAGAGCCAGAGTCTCGCTAAGCAGCGATCGCCCTGTTTTGCTCAGTTCTAAACCGAGGCGGCTAGTTTGGCTTAAATGGAGTGGAGCTAACCGGACTCGAACCGGTGACCCCTTGCATGCCATGCAAGTGCTCTACCAACTGAGCTATAGCCCCATTTAGCGATATTTATGTTTTCGTATTTACCAGCAATTGTCAAGCCAGCATTTCAGGTCTTCTGGGCTGAGTCAGTTGAGCCTGTTAAGACACAGTTTGTCGCCAACTGGATGGGCCGCGATGATTGCAACGCCTAGTCTGGCCGATTGTCTCCAAACGATTCGGGCTCAGCTGCGGGCTGGACAGCAGCAGTTAGCCGATTGGCAAGCAGGGAGCCTGGCGGTTTCAGCAGTTCCGGGTGCGGGTAAATCAACGGGAATGGCCGTGGCTGCCGCGATCGCCCTAGCTCGTCAATCGCAACGCGATCGCCGCCAACTCTATTTGGTCACTGTGACGCGATCGGCAGCCCTCAACCTGCGTCAGAAAGTCCGCGAGACGTTGCAACAGCTGGGACTACCTGCGATCGGATTTACCGTTCAAACCCTGCACAGTCTGTCGCTGCAGATTGCCAGTAGCGCTCCTGAACTCTCCAATCTGTACTGGGATCAGGTCAGCTTAATTGGCGATCGCCGCAAAGTCCGCTTGCTACAGCAGGCTGTCGATCAGTGGATTGAAGCGGAACCCCAGCACTTTCAGCAGTTGTTGTATGGCACTGGATTTGATGGCGAACTGACCGAACAGCTCCGACGCAGTCGCGTGCTTCGCAATGAGTTTTTGCTGGATCTCGCACAGACTTTGATCCCCGAGCTGAAAAGTTCCGGTCTCTCGCCGGAGGCTTTAGCCGATCGCCTGCGACACTGGCCGAGCTTAGGGGACTATCCGCTGCTGGCGATCGCGCAAGGTCTCTATGAGCGTTACCAAGCGGCGCTGCAGCAAGCCAGCTTGATTGATTTCGATGACATGGTCTTGGCGGCGATGCGAGTTCTCCGTCATCCACCGGCCCGTCACCACTGGCAGTCCTCAATTCTGGCCATCTTTGAAGATGAAGCCCAAGACTCATCACCGCTCCAGATGCAGTTATTGGAGCTGTTAGCCCCTAGATGCGACGATGACCAGCCCCAACTGGTGCGGGTCGGCGATCCCAATCAGGCAATCAACTCGACCTTCACACCTGCTGATCCACTCTTCTTTCGCCGGTTCTGCGAAGCCTGCGATCGCCAGCAACAACTGGTGATGTTCGACCAAGCGGGGCGCAGTACAGCAGCCGTCTTTACCGCCGCCAACTTTGTTCTGCACTGGGTCAATCAGCACTGGCCCTACGCACGATCGCTGCAGCCATTTCGGGAGCAGGCCATTCGGCCCGTCGATGCTGATGATCCTCAACCCAATGCCAATCCCGATCCGCTTGGGTTGGGTCTGGAGCTGCTGCAGACTGCTGATGTGGATCAAACCATCGATCGCTTACAGCAGCGGTTAATTGAGTTGTTTCGCGCCGATCCTGAGACCCAAGCGGCCATCTTGGTGCGACAGCATAGCCAAGCGCACTTCCTGCGCAATCGCTTGGCTGACCCGCTGGCTCAGCAGGGCATTCATTTCTGGGAAGCTACAGACCGCGATCGCGATCGGCAGATTCCGGAAGAGATGCTGACGCTGCTGCAGTTTCTGGAACGGCCGCAGGAACGCGATCGCCTGCGGGCTGCGCTTCAGGTCTTGGTACAGCGCGATCGCCTCTCCACATTGCCTTGGGACTTGCTGCCGGAACCGGAAGTCTTTCTAGGAAATAGATTGCTATGGGACGACCCACATCCTGCCTTGCAAGCGGCCCAACGGCTTTGTCAACAGCTCCTCAAGGCGCGATCGGAGCTACCGCCGGATCAACTCATTCCGTTTCTGGCGCTAACGCTGCGTTATGACGGCAGTGAACTCGCTACCGCTGACTCCCTTGCTGAGCAACTGGGCCGCCGCGCTTGGAGTAACGTCTCGCTGGGACAGTTACTCGCTGATCTCCAAGAGCTTTTAGCGGGCAATCGCTTTAACGGCATCGAAACAGAAGATCCGGGCTTGGCATTGACGCGATCTGGCCAAGTCACCGTGCTGACTATGCACCGTTCCAAAGGGCTGGATTGGGACTGCGTCTTTCTACCGTTTCTTGAGGAATCGCTAGTTCCTGGTGGGCGATCGCCCAAGCAAAGTGAGGCATTTTTGGGTGGCCAGCCTTGGAGTGCGATCGCGCGGCTACAACTACGACGTGCTTTACAAGCTGAGACGGGCGCCAGCGTTGAACCTTTCACCGATCTAGCAGCCGCAGTCTCTGAGGCGCAGGCATTGCGAGAAGCCGAAGAATATCGCCTGCTCTATGTGGCAATGACCCGCGCCAAACGTCTGCTCTGGATGGCGTCAGCTCAGCAAGGCCCCAATTACTGGTCTTCTTCCTATCGCTTGGTTCCTCAAACCCCTTGTCCGGCGCTCGCTGCGCTCTATCGCCAGTTTCCTCAGCACCGCCGCTGAGGCTCGTTCAGGTTGCTACGATCGCAATCAGAACTGGACGGTATCAAGCAATAAGGCGAGCACTGCTTTCTGGGCGTGGAGGCGGTTTTCAGCCTGATCCCAGACGCGGGACTGCGATCCTTCAAGGACTTCCGCCGTGATTTCTTCTTCGCGGTGGGCGGGCAGGCAATGCAGCACGATCGCGGCGGGATCGGCTTTTTCCAGTAGGGCTTGGTTGAGTTGGTAGGGCGTAAAAGCTTTGACCCGCGCTTGGGCTTCTTCCTCTTGACCCATGCTGGCCCAGACATCGGTGTAGAGAACGTGAGCGCCTTGGGAAGCGGCGATCGGGTCGTGGAGGATTTCCACTTTGGCGCGATCGCCCGCAATCTCACGGGCTTTGGCGACAATCCGTTCCTGCGGCTGATAGTCGGGCGGGCAGGCGATGCGGACATTCATGCCGACTTGGGCACAACCCAGCAGTAGCGAATGGGCGACGTTATTGCCATCACCCAGATAGGTCAGCGTTAGGTCTTGCCACTGGCCAAAGTTTTCTTGGATCGTCTGCAAGTCCGCCAAGATTTGGCAGGGATGGTAGTCATCCGTCAGGGCATTGATGACGGGGATATCAGCGTAGTGGGCGTATTCTTCGAGGTCTTGCTGAGCGAAGGTGCGAATCGCCAGCACATCCAAATAGCGGCTGAGGACGCGCGCCGTATCCGCGATCGGTTCACCCCGCCCCACTTGGGTGACGTTGGGGTTGAGATCTAAAACTTGGCCGCCCATCTGCATGATGGCTGCCGAAAAACTGACACGGGTGCGGGTTGAGGACTTGCTGAAGATCAGTCCCAGTGTCTTAGGACAGTGGACGGCCGTTTGACCAGACTTGAGAGCAGCGGCCAGTTCCAAAATTTCGAGAACTTCTGCACTCGAAAGGTCCGCTAGCGTCAGTAGGTCGCGCCCTGCTAGTCCCATCGATCGCCTCCCCTGCAGAAACTTCTCATTCTACAGAGGCGATCGCAGCAATGCGCACCGGTATTTCTGCTTTAACGCGAGAGGCTAGCGCTATTGGTGTTGACTGCCTTGGGAGTTGCAACCGCTTGGGGACGTTGTTGGCAAGCCCGTACCGTATCGACAAAGCGGCCCACTCGCACCGGATCGATCGACTGCTCGCGTTTGCCTTGACGCTTCAGCGACGAGGAAACGATCACGCCATCCGCAGCTTGCAAGAGTTGGCCAATGTTCTCGATCGAGGCACCGCTACCAATAAACACAGGAACATCACCTGCGGCAGCTTTTGCCAGCTCCAAATCTTCTAGTGATGGCGGGCTGCCGGTTGCCCAACCGGAAAGAATCACACCGTCAGCCAGTCCACGCTCGATCGTGTCTTGCACAGCCACAGTCAGATTCGGTGTGCCTAGAGGTCGAGCGTGCTTGACCAAGACATCCGCCAGAATTTGGACATCACTGCCCAACTCACGCCGGTAGCGCAGCAGTTGATGGGCTTCGCCTTCAATCAAGCCCTGATCTGTGGCCATCACTCCTGTCAGGACATTGACGCGGATGAAGGCTGCACCAGTGCAACTCGCAATCGCCAAAGCACTGTGGGCATCGTTGCGCAGAACGTTCAGCCCCAAAGGAACGGTGACGAGGTTTTGCAGTCGCTCCACAATCAGCGTCATTGCACTGACAACGGCGGGATCGACGTGGTTTTTCGGAAAAGGTGCGTCGAAAAAGTTCTCAACAATAATGCCGTTCACACCGCCGGCAGCGAGGGCTGTTGCTTCCTGTTCAGCACGCTCAATCACAGCGCGCAGATTGCCGCCCCAGCGGGCTGCCGTAGGCAGCGGTTGCAGGTGCACCACGCCAATGACGGGGGTTGTGGTTCCGAAAATACGATGCAAATCCACGTCAGAATCGAGTTGCTGCCATCAATCGCGGGTCTGTAACAAGCATCATACTCTTTGGATGGAACGCCACTACTTCAGAGTCCAGAGTGGTGCGATAGGATCGACAAGCTATTCGACTTTCAGTTGTCGCTTGATCTGCACTGAAAGCGATCGCCTTTCCTTCATTCCGTTTGCGCGCTGCCATGACGGCCAAACCAACGATCGCGTTCTCGCACCTCGGGTGTGAGAAAAACCGCATCGACACTGAACACATGATTGGTTTGCTCGCTGAGGCAGGCTACGGCATCGATGCCAATGAAGAGCTGGCCGATGTGGTGGTGGTCAACACCTGCAGCTTCATTCAAGCGGCGCGGGAAGAATCGGTGCGCACGCTGGTGGAACTGGCGGAGTCGGGCAAGAAAATTGTGATCGCGGGCTGTCTCGCCCAGCATTTTCAGGATCAGCTTTTGGCTGAGCTGCCAGAAGCGATCGCCTTGGTAGGAACGGGCGATTATCACCGCATTGTTGACGTCCTGCAGCGCACGGAGAGTGGCGAGCGCGTCAACGCCATTTCTCAAGAACCTAGCTTCATTGCGGACGAAAATCTACCGCGCTATCGCACCACGACGTCAGCCGTCGCCTATCTGCGGGTCGCGGAAGGCTGCGACTACCGCTGCGCTTTTTGCATCATTCCGCACCTGCGGGGCAAGCAGCGATCGCGATCGATTGAATCGATCGTGGCCGAAGCGCATCAACTGGCCTCTGAGGGTGTGCAGGAGCTGGTGCTGATCTCGCAAATCACCACCAACTATGGCCTCGATCGCTACGGCAAACCGATGCTGGCGGAACTGCTGCGCCAACTTGGTCAAGTCGATGTGCCGTGGATTCGCATTCACTACGCTTATCCAA
This sequence comes from Synechococcus elongatus PCC 11801, assembly GCF_003846445.2. NCBI lineage: Bacteria > Bacillati > Cyanobacteriota > Cyanophyceae > Synechococcales > Synechococcaceae > Synechococcus > Synechococcus elongatus. The sequence goes on from NZ_CP030139.2 coordinate 1,675,265, forward strand.
CAGGCCTGACGCCAGACGTCATTGCCGCGATCCGCGAAACGCACAACGTGCTGCCCTATCTCGATCTGCCGTTGCAGCATTCCCATCCCGAGATTCTCAAGGCGATGAATCGGCCTTGGCAGGGCAACGTCAACGATCGCATCATCGAGCAACTGAAAGAAGCCTTGCCAGATGCGGTGTTGCGAACCACCTTCATCGCTGGCTTCCCCGGTGAAACGGAAGCCCATTTCCGTCACCTTCAGCAGTTCATCGAGCGTCACGAGTTTGATCACGTCGGTGTCTTTGCCTTCTCGCCGGAAGATGGAACGGCTGCGATCGATCTGCCGAATCCTGTACCGGATGAAGTTAAGGAAGCGCGCCGTGATGCCTTGATGGCAACGCAGCAACCGATCGCAGAACGTCGTAATCGTGCTCAGATTGGTCGTTTGGTTGATGTCTTAATCGAGCAAGAACAACCGAGCACCGGTCTCAAAATTGGGCGATCGGCACGCTTTGCCCCCGAAGTCGATGGCATGGTCTACGTCCAAGGCGAAGCCGCCCTCGGCAGCTTGGTCACTGTGCGGATCACGGACGCCGATATCTACGACCTGCACGGCGAAGTTGCCAGCGCTGCGGATCTGTTCCAAGCCAGTCGTCAGCCGAGTCTTACTTAGGTCTCATGCGACGATTTCAGCGATCGACGGTTATCGAAGCACCGCGGGAATTGGTGTGGGCTTTCCACGAACAGCCTGATGTTTTGCAGCAGTTGACGCCGCCTTGGTTGCCGGTGGAGATTGTGCGACGGGAAGGCGGGCTGGGGCCTGGAGCTGTTTCGGAGTTTCGGCTCTGGTTAGGTCCGGTGCCGATTCGTTGGGTTGCCACCCATGGTGATGACTACGAGCCAGGGCGCTGCTTTTGCGATCGCCAAAGCCAAGGTCCCTTTACGGAATGGCTGCATCGTCATGTCTTCAGCCGCGAGGGCGATCGCACCCGTCTGATTGATGAGGTGGAATACGCACTGCCCGGCGGTTGGCTGGCAGAGTTGAGTGTTGGTCCAGTGGTCGATGCACAGCTGGAACGCCTATTTGCCTATCGCCAACAGGTCACGAAGCAGTGGTGCGAAAGCCGCAGCGAAGCGGTTCAAGCATCGGAATTGCCCCAGCAAAAAAGCTGAGCTTTTCACCAAAGCCCAGCTTTTTTGCAAGATTGATTCGGTTCCTTCAAAGATGCAGTCTCGCCGCAAGGTTTGCTAGAACGAGTGCTGCATCCAACGATTGATTACTTACGGTGACGGAAGGTAATCCGACCGCGACCCAAATCATAGGGGCTGACTTCAACAGTCACTTTGTCGCCCGCCAAGACCTTAATTTTGTTCTTGGTCAATTTGCCAGCAGCTCGGCACAGGCACTGGTGTCCTGGGGGCTGATCGAGGACTACTAAATAAAAACCGTTGCCCTGTTCGCGTTCAACGACGCCAGACGTCTCAATCATGCAAGCTCTGTGGACTTCCAATTGTCCACTCTAGCAGTCTGACCGGACGGGCGATCGCCTTTTGCTGTAGCGTCAAGGCTCGCGCTTCAGCCAAATTGGCTGGAGACCTGCTGCTTGCGCGCCTCGCACATCCTCTCGGAAACTGTCGCCAATGTGCCAAGCCTGATGGGGCTGGCACTGTTGTTGTGCCAAAGCAGTCGCGAAGACAAGGCGATCGGGTTTGGCAGCTCCGACCTCTGGCGAAATCGTGACGCTGCTGAAATAAGGGGCTAAACCAAGGCTATCGAGGACGGGATAAATGCGGCTATCGAAGTTGGAGATGATTCCTAAAGCCACGCCGCGATCGCGCCAATAGTCCAACAGCGGCCAGACATCGTCGTAGACAAACCACGGCTCTGGCCCTTGAAAATAGCGATAGAGGGCGTGGAAAAAGTCGGCAAACGTCTGATCAGAAAATTGCTCTAAATCTCCCGATCGCTCAAATGTGCGCCGTGCGATTGCTTGCCACCACTCATACTCCAAGGCAGGAACTTGCGCCGGTGGTGCCTCAGGAAACGCGAGTGGCGGTGCTTCTTGAAACGCTGCATAAAACGCGTCATTCAAGCGCCGTGCATTGGCATCGACGCCAAACTCTAGTGCTAGCTGACGATAGGCCAAACCGACACTGCCCTTCACGCCAAAGAGTGTCCCCACCGCATCAAAGAAAATGACCTGAGGATCAGCCATAACCAGCCATTAAGAGTGCAGCAGCGAGTCGAAGGGTTGGAGCAGCCAATTCAGACCCACCCGACATTGTTGCGTTGGAGTGGGCATCCGGTAAAGGTAGGCGAGGCGTCGCGCGACAGCAGCCAGTGGGCCTTCTAACGTCAGTCCCAACCCCGTTAGGGTCGCATTGCCAGAACCCAATGCCAGCATCTCTCCCAGCGCTTGGTACTGGAAGTCAGCCAAGGACTGATCTCGCCGTTGGGCAACCAAGTTGGCAGCCAGACAGCTGGCTTGTTGAAATGCCGCTTGAGCGGTAGCTGGAATCGCTTTGCCATCGACAGTGGGCAATTCTGCTAAATCCCCGAGCGCAAACAGGTTGTCGTAGCCGTTGATTTGTAGCGTCAGCTGAGTTTGCAGTTGACCCCGAGCATTTTTAGGTAAATCCAGAGCAGCCACCGCTGCAGGCACGCGGTTCCCCACAGTCCACAAGACCAGATCGATATTGCTGAGTCGTTCCGTTTGATCGCCGCGTTGCAGCACGATCGCATCGGCTTCCACAGCAGCCACGCCTGTTTTCAAATCCAAAAGAATCTGGCGCTGCTGTAAAGCTCGTTCTGCGGCTTCACGGTTAAATTCCGGCGAGTTGCGCAGGATGTCTTCACCTAACTCAATCAGGCGAATCCAGGCACGATCGCCCAAGCGATCAGCTAGCTTGCAAGCCAGCTCAACCCCACTGGGACCCGCTCCAACCACCGCAATGCGGACTTGGCGATCGGGCTGACGCTCCAACTCGCTCAACCGGGCATTGAGGGCGATCGCATCCTCTAAGCTGCGGAACGGCAGCGCATGGGTTTCTGCTCCAGGAGCAAGATCACGAGGCGTTTCACCACCCAAAGCCAATACCAACTGGCCAAACTCAAAGACTTGTCCCGATTCCAGAACGACGCGCTGTTGCTGGAGATCGACTTCGCTCACTACGCCGCGATGGAATTGGATCGGCGTATTCGCCAGCAGATCGCGATAGCGGGGGGCGACTTCCCAGGCCTGCAGCTCGCCTGTGATCAGTTCGTAGAGCAGCGGTAAAAAGACAAAGCGATCGCTGCGATCGATCAGGTGAATGGCGGGACGCGTGACACCTTGCCAAGACTGTTGGGCGAGCGCCAGTGCTGTGTAGAGTCCGCCAAATCCACCGCCGAGAATACAGATTGCTGAGTTGGCGCTGACCATGATGCGCGGTGCCACTGTAAGGTTTTGTCTCTTCTGCAGGATAACGATTTGCCGCGATCGCCGCCGGTCTCGTGGCTGACGTTGTGGAAGGCTCAGGGATTGCTGCAACTAACGGTTGCCTGAGCAATATTCAGGGCGATCCAAAGAGTTCCTGCAGTTTGCGGATGGTTCTAAAAAGGGAATGTCAAACTGAGGATATTCCTGCTCCCTTTTACTTCTATGGCCAAGCACACCCAGGCCCACATGTCGCGCCGCGTCAGCAAATTTAAGCCCGGCGGACTGAGCACGATGACGCGCAAGCAGATGGAATATTACATGGGTGCCAAGCTGCTGGAATTGGGCGTTGAACCGAAGTCGGCGATCTATCGCTGGGAAACGACCGAGGAAGGCAACGACGCCATTTACACCTACAGTGCCTATTGGGGTGAGTCGCGGCAGCAGATTGAACAGGGTCTTGAACCCGCTGCACCGACGGCCTAGCTCTAGCTCTTCATTCTGTTGCGATCGCTCAAACGAATTCCATGCCTGCTTTGTTGCCCAACCTGACCGAAATCAATGCTCAGCTTGCTGATCAAGAAGCCACGCAGATCATTCAGTGGGCAGCAACTGAATTTGGCTCAGGGCTGGTTCTCAGCACAAGTTTTGGCATTCAGTCGGCGGTGATGCTGCACTTGGCTACTCAGGTGCAGCCGGATATTCCGGTGATTTGGATCGACACGGGTTATCTTCCTGCAGAGACTTATCAGTTTGCGGCAGAGCTGACGGAACGGCTCAAGCTGAATCTCAAGGTCTATCAATCCGAAATTAGTCCGGCGCGGATGGAAGCGCTCTATGGGCGGTTGTGGGAGAGCGAGTCGGTTGAGGATTTCAACCGCTATGACCAGCTACGCAAGGTAGAGCCGATGAATCGCGCCTTGCGGGAATTGGGTGCAACGGCTTGGTTATCGGGCGTACGGCGGCAGCAAACGGCTCATCGCCAGTCGATGCAAATTGTCGACTTCAAGGATGATCGCTATGCAATTCGGCCGATTCTCGGCTGGCACTCCCGCGACATTTATCAATATCTGACTGCTCACGATCTGCCCTACCATCCGCTCTTTGATCAGGGCTACGTCACCGTTGGCGACTGGCATTCCAGCCGTCCTCTGCAGGCGGACGACAGTGATGAGCGCAGCACTCGTTTCAGGGGCTTAAAGCAAGAGTGCGGCCTGCACTTGTAACCTGCGATCGCCTCAGTTGCAGGGTCGGATCAAAGCAATACCGTCCCCAAGCGGTAGCAAGCTGACTTGCAACGTGGGATCAGCAGCGATCGCAGCATTGAAGTCGCGCAGAGCTTGAGTGCGGCGATCGCCATCGTCAGGATCAGCGACGCGACCAGACCACAACACGTTATCCACCGCGATCAATCCCTTGGGAGCGAGGAGCGATCGCGCGGCTTGGAAATAGTCAGATGTAGCGCGTTTGTCGGCATCAATCCAAATGAAATCGAAGCGATCGCCCTGCTGTTGCAACTGCTGGAGAGCCGGACGAATTTCGCCTTGCTGTAGTTGAATACGATCGCTCAATCCCACTGATTCCCAGTACTGTCGGGCTAAATCCGTGGTGGCGCGATCGCGATCGAGGGTCAAAATCGAGCTGGTTTGTGGCAGAGCGATCGCCATTGCCAGGGTGCTGTAGCCCAGGCCTGTTCCCAGTTCCAAGACCCGCTGATAGCCCCCAATTTGCATGAGCAAGGCTAAAAATTGCGATTGGGTCGGCGTAATCCCCAACTTTGCGGCAGCATGAGTCGCGGTTTGTTCCCGCCAAGTCTGCAGCAGCGCGGGTTCAGGAGTCGTCATGGCCTGCAGATAGTCCGCGATCGCCGCCGTGACAAAGACTTGTTGCCCCATGAAATCGGGTGGAATGCCGTTCCGTACAATAACGGCTGTTGTGAACGGGCGATCGCGGTGCGCTGGCTGGCTGTTGTCCTTGTTGTCTTGCTCTCGGCCTGTACTGCCTTTGGCCTGCCCGATCGCGCGGTGATTCGCGCCGGTCTGACGCTGCAACTTCAGCAAACCGAAACCCAGCTCAGTGATCAGCTCCGGCTGGCGACACCAATCATTCGGGTGCGAAAACTCAAAATCCGCGATCGCCAACCCCTCGAAATTGGTGGTCGTCCTGCCTTTCGGGTACTGGGTCAAGCCGATTGGCAACTGCAGCAATCGGGTCAAAAACAACAGATCAAAGCCCAGCCCTTTGAGCTGTATCTGCAACGTCAGCCCCAAGCTCGTACTTGGCGGCTCGCCATTCCTCAGCCGTCATCCCAGAGCGATCGCCAAGAGTGGTCAACCTACGCCATTCCCTTAGCTTGAAGCGGTTGGCGAGCGATCGCTGGTCATCAATCAGTTCTGAGAATCGCTTGCCTGATCTCTGAGAGCAAAAGCTGAAACTATTGCAAACTCGCAAGCTTTCTCAATCTTTCCATAGCTTTAAAATCCTTTACCGGCGCGGTTTCTGGCGTTTGGCGTGGGAGACTCAAACAAGATTCGCGGTGCATTGCATTTAGGAGTCTGAGCGAGATGAGCGAGACGCAGCAACCCACGGTCATCATTACGGGCGCTTCCTCGGGCGTGGGCCTCTACGGTGCGAAAGCGCTGGCAGCCCGTGGCTGGCACGTGGTGATGGCTTGCCGCAACCTGCAGAAAGCAGCTGAGGCCGCCAAGTCCTTGGGAATCAAACCCGAGAACTACAGCCTGATGGAAATCGATTTAGGCTCGCTCGCTAGTGTGCGCCGCTTTGTCGATCAGTTCCGTGCAACGGGGCGCAGCCTTGATGCTTTGGTCTGCAATGCTGCTGTCTATCTGCCGCGCTTAAAAGAGCCGCAACGCAGTCCCGAAGGCTACGAAATTTCGGTGGCGACCAACCACTTCGGTCACTTCTTGCTCTGCAATCTATTGCTGGATGATTTGAAGCGATCGCCCGCTCCTGAAAAACGGTTGGTGATTCTCGGCACGGTCACTGCGAACTCCAAGGAACTGGGCGGCAAAATCCCCATTCCAGCACCGGCGGATCTCGGTAACCTTGAAGGTCTAGAAGCCGGTTTCAAAGCTCCGATCGCGATGATTGATGGCAAGAAATTCAAGCCCGGCAAGGCTTACAAAGACAGTAAGCTCTGCAACATGATCACCACGCGGGAGCTGCACCGCCGCTTCCACGACAGCACCGGCATTATCTTCAGCTCGCTCTATCCGGGCTGCGTTGCCGATACACCCCTGTTCCGCAACACGCCCAAGCTGTTCCAAAAAATCTTCCCGTGGTTCCAAAAGAACATCACAGGCGGTTATGTCACCCAAGAACTCGCAGGGGAACGGGTCGCGCAAGTTGTTGCTGATCCAGAATTCAAAACCTCTGGCGTTCACTGGAGCTGGGGTAACCGCCAGCAAAAAGATCGTCAGTCCTTCGTCCAAGAGCTATCGGATAAGGCCAGTGATGATCGCACGGCACAACGCCTCTGGGATCTGAGCGCCAAACTCGTCGGTCTCTAAATCCGTATTTCGGTCAGCAGGGTGGGAGACGTAATGCCTTCCACCCTGTTTTTGTCTCTGATGAATACGGCCTAACTGTCCGCAGCTTCAGTTGTCACTTCGGGGCGCAGCAACGGGAAGGCAATCACATCACGGATGCTGGGGCTATCGGTCAGCAACATCACCAGGCGATCGATACCAATCCCAAGACCACCCGTCGGCGGCATTCCATGCTCCAGCGCCAGCAAGAAGTCTTCGTCAACATCGTTGGCTTCGACATTACCTGCGGCTTTATCGGCGGCTTGGGCTTCCAAGCGCTGCCGTTGATCGACCGGATCGGTTAACTCCGAGAAGCTGTTGGCAGTTTCACGCCCGACGATGAATAGCTCAAAGCGCTCCACGAGACCAGGCTTGCTGCGGTGCGGCTTCGCCAGCGGCGAAATTTCCACGGGATAGTCGATCACAAACGTCGGCTGAATCAGTGTTGCTTCCACCTTCTCTTCGAAGCAGTGGTTGAGCAGCTTGCCGAGGCTGGGGCAATCCTCCGGTACTGGAATGCCTGCTGCTTTCACCGCTGCGATTCCCGCTTCCAGATCCGGCAGTGCCTCAAAGTCGATACCCGTCGCTGCCAACACGAGTTCAGCCATGGTTGCCCGTTTCCACGGCGGCGCCAGATCGATGGTTTGACCTTGGTAGGGCACTTGCAGCGACCCCACTACCTGCTCAGCGACTTGGGCGATCAGGGTTTCCGTCAAGCGCATCATGTCCTCGTAGTCGGCATAGGCCTGATAGACCTCGATCGAGGTGAACTCGGGGTTATGGCGGGTCGAAATGCCTTCGTTGCGGAAGATGCGCCCCAGTTCAAACACTTTCTCGAAGCCACCCACAATCAAGCGTTTGAGGTGCAACTCGGTCGCAATCCGCAGATAAAGGTCGAGTTCCAGCGTGTTGTGGTAAGTGATGAAAGGCCGAGCTTCCGCGCCACCCGCTTCCGCTTGCAGAACCGGCGTTTCGATTTCAATGAAGCCTTGGTCTTCGAGGTAGCGCCGAATTGCAGCAGTAATTTTGGCGCGGCGCCGAAACGTCTCCCGCACTTCCGGATTGACGATCAGGTCCACGTAGCGCTGGCGGTAGCGCTTCTCCACATCCGTCAGTCCGTGCCACTTATCGGGCAGTGGTTGGAGGGACTTGGTGAGAATGGCGTACTGATTGACTGCGATCGAGAGTTCGCCTTTCTCGGTGCGGCGAATGCTGCCTTTGACGCCGAGAATATCGCCCACATCCGTCAGGGCTTTGAGATGGCTGAAGGCTTCGGGGTCGGTCGCCGCCATCGATTCGCTCAGTCGTTGCTTTTCTAGGTAGAGCTGAATCTGACCGCTCTCATCCTGCAACGTAAAAAAGGCGAGCTTGCCAAAGACACGACGGGCCATAATTCGACCCGCGATCGCCACCTCAACATCGACTTCTTCCCCAGCCGGCAAGTCAGCATAGAGCGATTGGAGTTGCGCGGCGCTGTGGCTACAATCCCAGCGATAGGCATAGGGCTCAAAGCCGAGCTCACGCAGTTGCAGAGCTTTTTCGAGGCGAGTGGCGCGCAAGTCAGACATGGAGGACGAAACCGGCGATCGGACAGCAGTACCGTTCCATCATCCGTGATTTACTAACCGGCGATCGCCTTAAGCACCGGCGGCTTCGGGTAAATCTTTGAGGCGCTGCGAGGTGTAGCCCGTTCCGCGGACCGTGATGATCAGCTCAGGATTGCGCGGATCAGATTCGAGCTTCGATCGCAAACGAGCGACATAGACATCCACAACCCGCAGATCAGCATTGCGACGGGGTGGATAGCCCCAGAGTTCTTCGAGAATTTCGGCGCGGGGAACAACACGACCGGGCTGGCGGAACAGCAGTTCCAGCAAGCTGAATTCGGTATAGGTCAAGGGCACTCGCTCGCCCCGCTGAAAGACTTGGCGGCGATTGGTATCAATTTCCACATCGCTGATGCGGATGACCCCGGGCGATGACGGCGCAGACAGGGCACTTGGGGAGTCGTCGAGCCGACGCAGAATGGTGGCGATCCGAGCTTCCAACTCCTTGGGGGAAAAGGGCTTCGGTAAGTAGTCGTCGGCCCCTAAGTCCAAGCCGGTGATGCGATCAGCAATATCGCCCAAGGCGGACAGCATGATGATCGGGACATCCGAAAGCTTGCGCAACTCACGGCAAACCCCGTAGCCATCGAGCTTGGGCAGCATCACATCGAGGACGATTAAATCGGGGGCTTCCTGCTCGAACATCGCCAAAGCTTCATGGCCATCACTGGCGACCACCACCTGATAGCCGGCCATCGATAGACGCATGGTGAGGATGCGGCGCACCGCAGCTTCGTCATCCACAACTAAAATTTTTTCCTTCGGCGTCGAAGGCTCAACTGCTTTAAGCGATCGCATGAGGATGCCGTTTTATGACAAAAGATTTATTTATGTGATCAACTGTAACAAGCTCTGTGGCGATCGCCTGAAATCCTTAAGGAAGCTGCCCAATTGCTAGCGGCTGCTGTTCCAAGCTGCTGCCGCATCAGCCACTGCTTGCTCGACGGTTTTGCGTTCCAGCATCGCCGCCTGCAGGTTTTCATAAATCAGACGCTGCAACTCCTTCATCTCTGCAGCCGCTGGGACAAGGACTTGTGCGGTGTCCATTTGGGCGGCACTGATCGATCGCGCTTGAGTGAGGGTTGAACTGATATCACCGCGATCGCGGAGCTGTTGGCGATAGTCCTTGAGCGAAGCGGTCGTGGAAGGCAAGACATTCGCTGCCTTGGCAAAACTGAGCTGGTTGGCGCTGTCGGTGACGTAGAGCGCGAATTTAAGGCCAACCTCGCGATCGCTCGCATCTTGAGGGACAACGACATTCATCACCGCCACATTGCGCTTGCCCGTTTTGCCAGTAAGTTGAGGGGCCGGTCCCGAGACTGCTGCGATCGCAGGTGCATTGGTGGCGATCGCATTCAGAAACTCCGGACCAGTCTGTAGCAGTGCAATCTCACCGGATTGATAGAGTTCGACGGCGCGGCGGTGGCCTTGGGTCAGGCTTTCCTGCGGTAGCAAGCCCTGTTGATAAAGATCGACCCAGTAGCGGAAGGCAGCAATCCCTTCGGGTGTATTGAAAGCAGCTTTGCCTTGGTCATCGACCAGCTTCACGCCCATCTGTACCATCGACTCCAGCACTTCACCGGAATCCTCAGGCACGAAGGTGACGAAAAAGGCGTACTTGCCGGTGCGATCGCGAATTTGTTTTGCTGCGATCGCTAGTTCTGCATAGGTCGCCGGTGGCTTCTGCAAACCTGCCTGCTGCATCAAATTGCGGTTGAAGATCGTGATCCGTGTCGTCAGGTACCAAGGCAACCCAAATGCTTGCCCCTGCAAACTGCTGGCCTGCCAAATATTGGGCAGATAGCGATTGCGCTGCTCCGGCGTCACCGCTTGGTTGAGATCGAGCAGTGCACCTCGTGCAGCCAGTTGCGAGGCAAAGACGGGATTGAGATTCACCACATCTGGCGCAGTACCAGCAGAAACCGCCGTCAGGATTTTGCTCTCCATCGCTGACCAAGGAATATCCACCCAGCGCACCCGTGCACCAGGATTTTCCTGCTCAAAGCGATCGATTAATTCGTTGAAAAAGGGCGTGAACTTCGGCTGTAGCTGCATCGTCCAGAAGACGATTTCACCATCGCTCTGACTGCTACGGGCACAGCCCAATAACAGGCCAACCAAAATCACTGCAAGACAGCAGCGACGCCAAGAGCGAATCATGCAGAACAGTCCTCAAGCAAATGGGATGGGCGATCGCGATTCGACTTTTCAGGCTAGCCTGTGGCGCGTGGCTCTGGCGCAGTTTGGCGCAGGACATCCAGAAAGGCAAACACCGATGGCACCTGCATCGCACTCGCTAAGATTGCAGCGCCAATCACCCGCTCCAGCGGAATTGGGAGGGGGTGAGCAGCCACCTCTGGTGGGATTGGCACTGCTGCCAACCGTGGCAAAATCGCTGCTCCTAACCCTTGAGCCACCATGCTGACAATCGTGGAATCCTCTTTGATCTCGTAAGCCACCTTGAGCTCTTGGTGCGCTGTTGCCCAATGCTGTCGCACCGCTGTGGTGCATTCCGCATAGTTATAGAGGATGAACTCATAGCGCGAGAGCTGTGCCCAGGTCAGCGGTTGGCCGGACGGATGGGCATGACTGGGCAAGAGCACGACATATTCATCGCGGGTAATTTCCCATGTATCAAACTCTTCTGATCGGGGCAGCGGCACCAGACCGATATCGACTTTGCCTTCTCGCAAAGCCTGCTCGACACCTTGGGGGTCAGTTTCGATGATGCTGACGCTAACGCCGGGGCATCGCTGCCGAAACAGCGCCAGCCGAGACGGTAGCACGTGGGTGGCAGCACTGCGAAACGAGGCAATCCGTAGATGGCCGCCCTGCAAACCTTTTTCAAGATTGACTTCATGCACCATGCTGTCGTGCAGTTGCAGCATTCGCTGGGCTAGTTGCACAACTCGCTCCCCAACCCGAGTGGGACGCGCTCCAAACCGCCCCCGCGACAGCAGCACTACGCCAAGTTCATCTTCCAGCGCAGCGATCGCCCGACTGACGGCTGGCTGCGAGAGATCGAGTTGCAGGGCAGCCGCCGAGAAATTCCCTGTCTCTACGACTGCGGCCAGAATCTGCAGTTGCGTAATGTTCATAACGACAATCTATGCATTTTGCGAATGGATAGCCTGTTGCAGCCGTTTTGATTCCCTGAGATCGGCCTTCTAAGGTGCTGTTTATCCACCCAGGGGCCTTGAGATTACCGTTATGTATGAACTAATCAGCTACGAAAGATTCCGCGACACACCCAGCGTTCGCTTCTTTGATGTCACGGTACCCGAGTCCAATATTCGTGACTTAGTCTTCCATGAAGGACCCGCTGTCAGTCCCAATAACGACGAGCAAGGCAACTGGCAGTTTTATCTCCATCCCAACCAAGAAGACAATCTCTTGGCGCTGACCGGCGGCCGGACTTTCTTTTTAGTCAACTTTGCGTGGGAACAGCCGTTTCACGTGGTGCGCCTCGAAGCGGGCAAAGAAATCCTGCGCTTACCACCGGGCACCTTCCATCGCTCTGTGTCCGATCCCGATGGTTCTCTGGTCTTGAACCAAGGTGTGCGGACGGCCCAAGCTAGCATCAGCAGCGAATTTCGGGTCTACAACAGTGCTGAAATTCCTCGCTTGCAGCGCTTGCTCGCCCAAGTTCAGCAACCTGTGGAAACCGCCCCTGCGATCGCGCCTCGGGCTGAAGTGACCGAGCTGCACAACCATTCCCAATACTTAGCCGCCTAGACCAACAGTCCAGAACAGGCTATGTCAGCATAGAGGGAATTGTTTATCCTGCTGCCACCCGTGTTTAAAACGCTGGCTGCCGATTTCCGAATTATTTTCGAACGGGATCCTGCTGCCCGCAACGGGCTGGAAGTCCTGCTGTGTTACCCCGGATTTCAGGCGCTGGTCTGCCATCGGGTGGCCCACTGGCTCTATCAGCAGCGTTTGCCGGTGATTCCGCGTCTCCTGTCGCATCTCAGTCGCTTGCTGACTGGGGTGGAAATTCACCCTGGTGCTCGCCTCGGTCAAGGCATTTTCATCGACCACGGCATGGGCGTGGTGATTGGCGAAACGGCGATCGTCGGCGACTACTGCCTGATCTATCAGGGTGTGACCCTTGGCGGCACAGGCAAACAGAGTGGTAAACGTCACCCAACGCTGGCTAATAACGTTGTGGTCGGTGCGGGAGCCAAGGTGCTCGGCAATATCCAAATTGGTGAGAACGTCCGCATCGGTGCCGGTTCTGTGGTGCTGCGAGATGTCCCCTCGGATTGCACGGTGGTCGGTATTCCTGGACGGGTGATCTATCGGTCTGGCGTGCGCGTCGATCCGCTGGATCACAGCCAAATGCCCGACTCGGAAGCGCGCGTGATTCGGATGCTGCTCGATCGCATCGAAGCCTTGGAAGACCGGCTCGAAGGCCTCGATCTCAACCCATCTGAGCATGGGGAACTCACACCCGTGGGCGATCGCTGCCAACTGCGCGATCGCGCGATCGAAGAGTTTTTGGACGGCGCGGGCATCTAAGCCCGAGTCAACTCAACTCCGTTAGGATTCCTGCGTGGCAGGTGTTTTAGGGAGTTGGGGCGATTGCAGGCTGCGGAAGTAGAGGCCACCCACACTAATCCAAAAGACAACGTAGGCGATCGCTGGAATCAAAAAGAAGCGATCGCTGTAGCCCGCAATCAGCTTGAGGAACAGTCCTGGGAATTGGCGATCGGGCAAGAGCGCTTGCAGATCCCAAAGTTGCGGCCCCAACAAGCAGGACGCCGTGCTCTGGCAAAGCCCCCAGCGACCCTGACTGAGTTGCTCTAGCAGCCCTAAACCGGCATCGAGTTTACGAAGTGCCGTCAGCAGCAACCCGCCCGTGATCATGAGCAGCAGCACACCCATTACCTGAAAGAAGCGACGCAGATTGAGTCGGATGCTGCCCCGAAAAATGGCCCAGCCCAAGAGGCCAGCGCCACTGAGACCCGTTATTGCCCCCAGACTGGGCAGCCAACCCCGTTGCCCTTGGGTCAGCAGGAAGATCACCGTCTCGAAGCCCTCGCGCAGGACCGCAGCAAAGACAATGCCAAAAACCGCACGATCACTACCGGCTTGAATTGCCTGCCGCACCCCTTGCTCCACCTCGGACTTCAGCGATCGCGATTGCCGAGTCATCCAAATCAGCATCCAACTGAGCAAACCAACCGCGATCGCACAGAGCAAGGCTTCTAGGAGTAAGCGCAGCGCCGGTGCGTAGTAAAACTGAGCGGCACTCAGGGTGCCTAAGGCGTTGCCCAGCAGCAGCCCCAGCAACAAACTGGCGAGCAACCCCGCCAGTAGCCCGAGATAAACCCAGCGATTCAAGTCGCGGCGATCGGCTTTGGCCAAGCAGGCTAAGACAATGCCCACCACGAGCGCCGCTTCAAATCCCTCGCGCAGGGTGATCAAAAAGCTTGGCAGCGCAGTCGTCCAGTTCATGGCTTGCAAGAGGCAGCACAGACAGCGATCGCAGGGTAACACTCCCGCCCGATCGCTCGAGGTGTTCGCAAAACGCAGCCCTAGAACGAACCGCCAATCGGAATTGTCTGCTGACTACCACCGCGTCCCAGCGTCACACTTTGGCTGGTGATCTGCTTGACGACGTAGCCATCGCCGAGGCTCTGACCCACGCTGACCTGTTGGCTAGCGCCGTTGATTGTGAACAGGGCAGTCGAGCGATCGCCGAGGTCAATGACGCCGTTCAGGGTGCGACCTGCTGCCACAGGAGCAGTGCTGGGTGGTGTCGGGGGTGGACTCACAGAGTTACCGCCCCCAGTGCTGACCGGCGGGGCCGGTAATAGCGGTGGCGGAGGTGGGAGCGTACCTACAGAAGTCGGCGCGACCGTTAAGGGGGCAGGCGGAGGCAAAGTCCCTGTCACACCACTGGGCGGGGGTGGGGGCAAGAGACCAGCCAAGGACGGTACAGAGGCAGCAGGATTGGCAGCTGTCGCCGTTTCCGAGGTGGGATCAGCGTCCAGTAAATCCAAGCTGCGACTGAGGTAAGTAGCAAACTCTTGATTTTCACCTGAGGCCACTTGAGCCGTTTGTTGTTGCCACTGCCGCAGATTCCAAAAACTCAAGCCGGCGGCTACTAAGAGGGCAAACGCAGCAAAGGCTAACCGCCAGCGATCGCGACTCGCGTCTTCTTCAGGCTGAGTCATCACCGTCGCAGGCGGGACAGGCGGCGGCGCATAGACCACCAATGTCGGGCTGGCTGTGCGTGAAGTCAGCCAGAGATTACGCTGCTCACTGTTCAAGCCCAGCCGTTCAAAAACCGCATCGATCGTCTGATCGACCGTCGCCTCCAAATCGGTTGGCAGCACCGGTACGGCAGTGACCGTTTTGGCCTCTGTTGGTTCTGTCGGCTGCCCAGCAGTCATGGCACTCTGCAATCAAGTCGGCCTTATCGTACCAAGGCAGTCTCAACTTGGCTGCGTTGACGCTCTTGAACCTCTAACCAAATCAGCAGCGCGTTGATATCGGCAGGATTGACGCCGCCAATCCGACTGGCCTGTCCCAAGGTCAGTGGCCGGAATCGCGCTAGTTTTTCCCGTGCCTCTAAACGCATCGAGGTAATAGCGTTGTAGTCCAGATCGACTGGCAGCGCCCGTTGGCTCTGGCGCACCACTTGATCCACTTGGGCTTGCTGGCGTTGTAGGTAACCGGCGTACTTGATCGCAATTTCAGCCCCTTCTTTTTCAGCGATCGCCAAACTTGGATCCCCGAGTCCGTGCGCTTCTAAATCGGCGTAGTGGAAGTTGGGGCGGCGTAACAGCTCTGCCAGCGTGGCTGAACCTTTGATAGGGGCTTGAGTTTGCTGCGCGATCGCCTGTCCCACGGGGTCATGCTCTTTAACCCGCTGTTGATTGAGGCGGGTTTTCTCCGCTGCAATCCGAGCTTGTTTTTGCTCAAACAGCGCCCAGCGGCGATCGTCGATCAGGCCAATTTCGCGACCCAGTGGCGTCATGCGCTGATCGGCATTGTCTGCCCGCAGCAGCAGCCGATATTCACTGCGGCTGGTCAGCACTCGATAGGGTTCGCGCAGATCCTTTGTGCAAAGGTCATCGATCAAGGTACCGATGTAGCTGCCTTCCCGTGGGAAGACGATCGCATCCTGATTGCGCACAAAGCGAGCAGCATTAATCCCCGCCACAATGCCTTGAGCAGCCGCTTCCTCATAGCCTGTGGTGCCGTTGAGTTGACCCGCGCTGAACAGTCCTTCGACCCGCCGCGTCATCAAGGTCGGCAGGCACTGAGTCGCCGGCAAGTAGTCATACTCAACCGCGTAGGCAGGGCGCAGCATCACGCAGTCTTCTAGCCCCGGCAGCGTTTGCAGCAACGCTAGCTGCAAATCCTCTGGCAGTCCGGTCGAGAAGCCTTGGATGTACAGCTCGGGAATATCGCGGCCTTCCGGCTCAATAAAGATTTGGTGGGATTCTT
Source organism: Synechococcus elongatus PCC 11801 (assembly GCF_003846445.2). Taxonomy (NCBI): domain Bacteria; kingdom Bacillati; phylum Cyanobacteriota; class Cyanophyceae; order Synechococcales; family Synechococcaceae; genus Synechococcus; species Synechococcus elongatus. The sequence continues at coordinate 1,691,277 of NZ_CP030139.2, forward strand.
TATCGGCAAAACGAACAATTTTGTCTTCGATGCTGGGGCAATAGCGCGGCCCTTTGGCATCGATATAGCCACCATAAACCGGTGTCAGGTGCAGGTTGTCGCGGATTAATTTGTGAGTTTCAGCAGTCGTACGAGTCAAATAGCAGGGCAGTTGCTCACGCTCCACCCACGCTTCGGGATCGAAGCTGAACCAGCGAACTTCTGCATCCCCTGGTTGGGGTTCCAAGCGGCTGTAGTCCACCGATCGCTTATCGACGCGGGCAGGCGTTCCCGTTTTGAGGCGATCGGTTTCAAAGCCCAGTCGCTGCAGTGTTTCTGTCAGGCCAACCGCAGCAAATTCACCAGCCCGACCGGCAGGCATCGACTTGTTGCCAACCCAAATGCAGCCCCCGAGGAAAGTGCCCGTGGTCAGAATCACTGCCTTAGCACGGAATGTAGAGCCAAAGTAGGTTTCTACACCTTGGACTTCGTCATTTGACCCAATCAGCAGATCCGTGACCATGCCTTCGCGTAGGCGCAGGTTTGGTTGCTGCTCCAACACCTGCTTGATCACTGCCGCGTATTCGCGCTTGTCGGTTTGCGCCCGTAACGCCCAAACAGCCGGTCCCCGCGAGGCATTCAGCACCCGCTTTTGCAGATAGGTGCGATCGGCCATTTTGCCGATTTCGCCGCCTAAGGCATCGACTTCATGGGCGAGTTGCGATTTGGCTGGCCCACCCACCGCTGGGTTGCAGGGTTGCCAGCCAATGCGATCGAGGTTGAGGGTCAGCAATAGGGTTTGACAGCCCAGCCGTGCCGCTGCCAAGGCTGCCTCACAACCAGCATGGCCCGCGCCAATAACAATGACGTCGAATTCTTCAGAGTGGGGCACGCGATCGCAATAGAAGTCAGCTTTCTCATTCTAAGAAAGCAGTTCGCTAAACCTCTGCAGATGCAGACTCCAAGCCAACCTGATCGGAATAGGCGACCGCGATCGCGCAAAGCGTCACAGGAATCGTGACCAGCAGGCCCACACAGCAAGCGAGAAAACCAAGGACATTGATGGCACTGAGCAAAACTAGAAAGCCAAAGGCAGACCACCAACGCGGGGCAATGACTTGACGGCTCAGCTCCAACGCATTGAACACACTAATCTGGCGATCGAGGACGATCGGGGTCACGAACAAATAGCTCACGCCGATATAGGTCGCAGCCGCGATCGCCAGCAAAACACCCACGATCGCAATGCCCACCAATCCTTCTACTGGCGTTCCAGCTTGATTGAGCAAAAAGGCGACTGCCCCGAACACGAGCGCGATCACGAAGACGACGATAAAGATAATGAAGCCGATTAAAAAGCTGGTCAGGACCAAGGGCCAAAAGCGCCGAAAGCCCTTGAAGAAATCACTGAACTCCGGGGTTTGGTGCTGAAGCTGCAGGAGGGCAGCAACCATAGGTCCTGCACCCAAGGGCGTTCCCACCAGCCAGGAGATCAGATTGAAGGGCAGATCAACCAGTTGAGGCACCCACTCTGGGCACTCATCCACTGAGGCCACGATCGTTAAACAAGCAGCGATCTGGAGCAGGCTTGAGGCCATGCCCAAAATGAAACCAAAGGCAAACAGCACCAGACCAAAAGGCACATAGAGCTGCCAGTTCTGGCGAAACAGCTGCCAGCCTCGCTCAAGGTACAGACTCGGCTCAAATGGGCGATCGCGGCCAACGGGAAGTGGGGAGACCATCACCTTTTTCTCTGAGGAAGATTTTTACAGGGTGCCCCAGGTAAGCGGGTTTGGCGATCGTTTATCAATGGGCACTGGTGCCAAAGCAGCGCTTCAAGAGACTGCAAGACGGGTCGGCGCAAGATCCGGGGCAAAGCGATAGCCAACATTACGTACGGTTTGCAGCAGTTGGGGCGCTTGAGGGTTTTGTTCGAGTTTTTTGCGCAGCGACAGGATGTGTGTATCCACCGTGCGGGGGTTATCGATCGCATTTGGCCAAGCACGCCGCAACAAATCTGAGCGACTGAGGGGCTGGCCTTGCGCTTGCACCAAGACGTAAAGCAAGCTGAATTCCTGCGGGGTCAGATCGATCGCACGACCACGATGCTCGACGCGGCGCTGCACCAAATCGACAACCAGCTCTCCAAACTCCAGCCGACTGACGGGCTGAGGGCGCTGACGGCGTAATAGGGCTTGAACCCGTGCCAGAAATTCCTGCAAGCCAAAGGGCTTCTTGAGATAGTCATCCGCACCGGCTTGTAGCCCAGCCACTACATCCGCTTCACCGGATCGCGCCGAAATCATCAAGATCAAGGCGTCGAAATCTTGGGCCTGTAGCCAACGACAATACTCCAGGCCACTACCATCTGGCAGATCAATAGCCAGCACAATCAAGTTTGGACATTGCGATCGCAGCAGTTGACGCGCTTCGCTCAGACCCGCTGCTAGCGCTACTTCGAGCCCCAACTGACTCAGATGCCAGCGCAACAGCGATCGCAGCTGGGGATTACCTTCAATGACATGGACGATCGCTGCCGTCACATTGATCGATCCCTTGTGAATCGTCAAATTACAGTAACAAGTTCGCACTCGTTGCTTCTGTATTCGCCTTTACGGGCTAGTTTCCAGAAATGGCTTGTCTTCTTAGGAACCGCGATCGCGGTCGAAGCTGTCTATGATCGAGAAGCAATCTTTAACCTCTTCTTCCAAATCTGAGCCCCTAGTCTTTGGCAAGCTCAAGAAAAGATGAGAGGCCCGACCACTCAAGGTTCGCTACTCCATTGACGGTGCAGAGAGGAGCACAATGTTGCAGGATACAGATACCGTTCGCCACTATCAGCGACTGACCGATGCCATGGTGCAGCTGTGGGAACGCGGTTATCGACCTGATGACATTCGCCTCTACATCGAAGGCTATCTGGCAGCGCTGCGGCAAAACGGCAGCCTTGAAGCTTTTTGGCTGCACCGGCTCGAAGAACAAGTGATTCGCTTCCTCTACGATCCCTCAAACTTTGAGGTCTATCCGTATCCGCAGGCGCAGCGCGATCGCTACTAGGGCAAACTCAATTCTGATAAGGGGCGCAAGCCCCTTGTTTTGTCGGGGGCGATCACTGCCGCTGGTCACTAGGTTATTTCTGGGATGCTGCAGTATCTGGCATCTTCGAAGAATGATGGTGAACAATCAGCCACTTCCCATCGTCTTGACGTTCGTAGATGTAGGTGTAGCGTGCTTGCACTGTCTGAGGTTTGCCATCCGCACCCGTCAGGCTGAAGGTATAGGTGCCGACATCAAAAGCGATATTGCAACCCAGCTTGACAGTCCGCTGATTGATCTGACCTTGAGGACGTAGCTTCAAGAACTCAACAAAATACGCCTGAATTGTCTCTGGACTCGTCTTCGGTTCGTTAGCAACGGTTGCCAAGAGAACGGCATTGGGAGCGTAGTTGCGGGCAACAGCAGCAGGATCAAGGGTTGCTAGCGATTGGTTCCAGCGATCAAACAGCGCGGTGACGTCAGTAGTACTAACCGGTGCGCAGGTCAATGGACTGGCCGGCGGATTGGCCCACGCTGGGGTCACGGTGCCCGCAACAACCAAAGCGGTGAGAAGCCATTTCATGGGCGATCGCTTTCCAAGTTCAATCTAGTCAGACAGCCCTATCTTGGGCGAGGCATGAACACTCCGCTGAACATTCTTAATGTTTTGCAGAAAAACTCAGCATCTCTGAAGAGCATCAACTCAGCCCGCGATAATGCGAAAGCAACGCTTCAGTCTGAGCTGAGATGGATCGACAGCAACAACTTCGCAGCCTGCAGGGTGGTCTAATTGTTTCCTGTCAGGCGCCCGCTGATTCACCCCTGCATCAGCCGGAGATCATTGCTGCGATCGCCGCTGCAGCAGTGCAGAGAGGAGCCATCGGCATTCGCTTGGATACACCCGAACATGTGCGAGCCGTCCGCGATCGTCTACCCGACACGCCGATCATTGGCCTGTGGAAGCGCACCTTTCCTGAGAGTCCGGTCTACATCACGCCACGCTACGCCGAAGCCGAAGCGATCGCAGCTGCCGGAGCTGACATCATTGCCTTGGACTGCACTCTGCGCCCCCGTCCGGACGGCGAAGATTTCCGCCAAATCATTCCACGCATTCAGCAGGAACTGGGCCGCCTCGTGATGGCGGATGTTGACACAATGGAAGCAGCGATCGCGGCTGCCGAAGCCGGAGCCGATCTCATTGGCACGACGCTCTATGGATATACGGAAGCAACACAGGGACAAACACCGCCGGGCTGGGATTTACTAGCGGCAGCTGTCCAGCAACTTCCGAACACACCCATGATCTGCGAGGGCGGAATTGCCAGTGCTCAAGCGGCCCGCCAAGCCTGTGATCGCGGTGCCTTTGCGGTAGTGGTTGGAACAGCAATTACAGGCATTGATTTACAGGTACAGGCGTATGTGGCTGCGCTCAATGCAAGGCTCTAAATTGTCGCTCAGATGATCCTCAAGGGGGGCAGCCCCGCGCTAGACTGCTTTAGCCCTTGGTTGTTGGGCAAGCTTTTTCGGTAAGAGGATCCGTCGTTGACTCGTCGATATCTGTTCACCTCGGAATCGGTGACCGAGGGTCATCCTGACAAAATTTGCGACCAAATTTCAGACACGATTCTCGATGCTTTGCTGACTGAGGATCCCGGTAGTCGCGTTGCTGCAGAGGTGGTGGTTAACACGGGTTTGGTGTTAATTACCGGCGAAGTTTCTACGCAAGCCCAAACCAACCTCATCGATCTGGCCCGTCGCAAAATTGCGGAGATTGGCTACACCGGTGAAGACAGCGGCTTTGGCGCTCACAACTGTACGGTGCTGATTGCCCTGGATAAGCAGTCGCCGGATATTGCCCAAGGTGTTGATACCGCTCAAGAACAGCGCCAAGCTTCGAGCGAAGAGCGCTTTGACAGCATTGGTGCGGGCGACCAAGGCATTATGTTCGGCTATGCCTGCAACGAAACGCCGGAACTGATGCCGCTGCCGATCAGCTTGTCGCACCGCCTAGCGCGGCAGCTGGCAACCGTCCGTCACAATGGGCAGCTCGATTATTTGCGGCCGGACGGCAAAACCCAAGTCACGATCGCCTACGAAGACGGCAAACCGGTTGCGATCGACACCATCCTGATCTCGACTCAGCACCAAGCCACGATCGATGGCATCAGTGAAGAGGGCGCAGTCCAAGAGCGCATCAAAGGCGATCTGTGGGAAAAAGTGGTCCTACCCGTCTTTGGCGATCTGACGATTCAGCCCGATAGTGCGACTCGTTTCTTGGTCAACCCCACCGGCAAGTTCGTGATCGGTGGTCCTCAAGGGGATGCTGGTCTAACCGGTCGCAAGATCATCGTCGACACCTACGGCGGCTACTCTCGCCACGGTGGTGGTGCCTTCTCGGGTAAAGATCCCACCAAAGTTGACCGCAGCGCGGCTTATGCCTGCCGCTACGTCGCCAAAAATATTGTGGCCGCTGGCTTGGCTGAAAAATGCGAAGTCCAGCTGAGCTATGCGATCGGGGTGGCTCGTCCGGTCAGCGTGCTTGTTGAGACCTTCGGCACCGGCAAAGTCGCTGACGAAGTGCTGCTTGACCTTGTGCGCAAGCATTTTGAACTGCGCCCCGCTGGCATCATCGAGCATTTCAACCTGCAACGGTTGCCCGGTGAGCGCGGTGGTCGCTTCTACCAAGAAGTTGCAGCCTACGGCCATTTTGGCCGGACCGATCTCGACTTGCCTTGGGAGCAGACGGATAAAGCCGAGACGCTGCGTCAAGAAGCTCTCGCTACCACCCAAGCCTAGGACGGGTCGCCGTGGTCGTTGCCCTTGGCCTCGACTTCGGTACCTCTGGAGCCCGAGCGATCGCCTGCGACTTTGGCTGCGATCGCTCGGTTTCTGCGTCAGTAGCATTTCCGCAGAACAGCCAAGACTGGCCAACCGTTTGGCGCGAGGCTCTGTGGCAACTGCTCATTGGCATTCCCGCTGACTGGCGATCGCGGATTGAACGAATTGCGATCGATGGCACATCAGGGACAGTATTGCTCTGCGATCGTGCTGGTCAGCCCCAAACCGATCCATTGCTCTACAACCAAGCCTGCCCGATTGATCTGGTGGAGCTGGCGGACTGGGTACCAGCAGATCATGCCGCGCTCAATTCGAGCTCTTCGCTGGCGAAACTAGTTTTTTGGCAGCACCAGTTGGGTGCTTTGCCGAGAGACTGGCAAATCCTGTCGCAGGCAGATTGGCTGGCGATGCAGCTGCATGGCCGCAGCCAGCAAAGCGATTATCACAACGCCCTGAAGCTGGGCTACTTGCCCGATCGCGATCGCTTCAGTGAGACTTTGCTGGATTCAGAGCTAGGCTCGCTCTTACCGGTTGTCCATGAACCAGGAGTTGCGATCGGTTCAATTTTGCCGGCGATCGCCAAAAACCTAGGCTTTCCGTCAGACTGTCAGATTTGCGCGGGCACAACTGATAGCATTGCCGCTTTTCTGGCCAGTGGGGCGCAACAACCTGGTGAAGCCGTGACTTCTCTCGGCTCTACGATCGTTCTGAAATTGCTGAGTCAGGTGGCAGTCAGCGATCGCCAGACCGGTGTATACAGCCATAAACTCGGTGATCTCTGGCTGACCGGTGGCGCTTCCAATTGCGGTGGCGTGACCCTACGACAGTTTTTTACTGATGCGGAGCTGGCGGACCTTAGCCAACAAATCGACCCCACCCAAGCGAGTGGACTTAATTACTATCCGCTACCGAGCAAAGGCGAACGGTTCCCGATCGCAGATCCCGATCGCCAGCCTCACTTAGAACCCCGTCCTGCTCATCCAGTGCAGTTTTTACACGGACTGCTCGAAGGACTCACGCGGGTTGAAGCTTTGGGCTATCAGCGCTTAAAGAACTTGGGTACAACGCCACTTCGACGGATTTGGACAGCGGGCGGCGGCGCCCAAAATCCTGTTTGGCAACAACTTCGTCAGCAGATGATCGGCGTTCCCATTGCGATCGCCCCAAACACCGAAGCGGCCTACGGATCTGCCCGTCTAGCCGCTTTTGGTCTCAATCACTTTCGCGATCAGTGCTAGCTGGCTTTGAATCGCAAGCTAAAGAGAACCTGAATAGTCCCTCTGACTCAGCCCTAGTACTTGCACTCTGAAGTGAACAGTTGTGTCACTGTTCAGGCAAATTAAAGAGGCGATCGCGGCGCATGAATCAGAAGTTGAGCCGGTTCCTCAAATACTCTTGGGGCTATGTTTTGATGGCTTGTTCGCTCGCGATCGCACTAGTGTTCAGCAACCCTGTTAAAGCAAAGTTACCACTAGGCGATCGCCCAACTTGGGGAAATGCTGTCACAGAAACTAGCCCTGCTTACCGGCAAGCACTCAGCCAAGCAAAGACGTTTCGGATGCCGGCTGAGTTTGAACCGATCGCCTCAATCTGGATGGCTTATCCAACCTATGAAAATCGGGAGGGTTATCCATCTCAGGTAGTGCAGGAAGCGATGGTCAAAGCGATCGCACCAACAGTCAAAATTGATTTTCTATTGAATGAATCTGAAGAAGAAGCGATCGTGAATGGTTGGCTCAAAACAGCAGGGATTCCAGCTAGCCAAGTTCGCTATCACGTGGTTCCTCACGAGGACCTTTGGATTCGCGATATGGGCCCGATTTTTGCAGTGAATACGAATCAAACTCAAGTTGTTGATTTTGGCTTCAATGCTTGGAGTTATCTTGCTGCCACTGATCCAGTAGCGATGACTGATGAACAGGTCGATCGCAAGGTGGCTGGCGATCTTGATTTGCCCATTCTTCGCTCGAGCTTAATTAGTGAGGGCGGCAATCGAGAATTTAATGGCAAAGGCACATTGATGCTGACAGAAGCGGTCGAGCTACAGCGCAATCCTGGTCTAACTAAACAAGAGATTGAGACGGAACTAAAACGGGTCTTTAATCTTAAAAAAGTGATTTGGCTGAAGGAAGGTGTCATCGATGACGAACTGTCCTATCGTGGTAAGTTGCCAGATGGGAGTCTGACAGTATTAGCGACCGGTGGCCATATTGATGAATATGCGCGTTTCGTTGATCCCAATACGATTTTATTGGCGGAAGTAACTGCAGAAGAACGAGCGACTGATCCCCTGGCTGCAATCAACTATCAGCGGCTGGAGGAGAATTTGAAAATTCTGCAAGCTGCGACCGATCAGGATGGAAAGCCCTTTCGAATCGTTCGGATTCCTGCGGCTAAGCCCATTCACGTGACCATGACTCAAAAAGATTCCATCTTTCAGGCTCTGCAAGAACTCACGTTTGAAGATAGCACCGTGATTCAAGATGATGATCAGATCAAAACAATTTTGGCCGCTAGCTATCTGAACTTTGTCATCGCCAATGATGTTGTGATTATTCCTAGCTACTGGCAGCCGGGTCGTGATTTGGAATATCAGCAAAAAGACCAAGCTGCTCTAGCTGTCTTTGAGTCAGTCTTTCCTAACAAGAAGATCGTGATGATCAACCCAGAAAACATCAACGCCGGTGGTGGCGGCATGCATTGCATCGTTCAGCAGCAAGCTGTCGTTGATGAAGCGATCACTAAATAATCAACCAACGTCTAGCTAGCAAAGCAGTTAGCAGAAGCTAGCGATCGCTACTGGATTAAAAAACGGAGAGGGTGGGATTCGAACCCACGTCGGCTGTTACCCCGAACCTCATTTCGAGTGAGGCGCATTCGACCACTCTGCCACCTCTCCAGGTGTTTAGCCATCTTACAACCCAACCTCGACGGAATCAAAGCAATCCCGGGCGAGAAGTTTGAGCGATCGCGGATTGTAGGGAGCCATTGGGAGTCCAGCGCCAGGCTTGATGGCGAGTGCGGCCATCGGGTTGTCGCGTGCTGGCGTCACTGGATTGCAGACTGGTGGGAGCCGTACTGCCACTGATCCATCCTTTGATTTGAATTGACGGTAGCCAGCCCCGAGGGAGGCGATCGCTTTCTGACCAGAGCCAAGCTTGGGAGGGTAATGGAGGCAGATCGCGCAGGCTCCAACGATCGCTACCGCGTTGAAACAGCCAGAGCCACTGCTCGCCCTGCCAGCTCAGTTGCCAGAGATTCGGCGTACGGCTGAGCCACTGTAATTTCAGGTTGGGCCACTGAATTGCTTGTCCCGGTTGCAGACTTTGCGAACTGAAAATTTGGCGAATCGGCCATTGATCCTGAACGGTACAGCGATCGCTGAGCTGCAGGACCCAGTCCAGTTGATTGATGCCCTGTTGTTCTAGGTAAGGCTGGAGATCCCAACGTAAGCTGCGATCGCTGGCTCCACAGACCAAGCCCACCTGACCGCGATCGCGCACAACAGCGAGCGGCCCATCACTGCTCAAAAACAGAATTTCCTGCTGGGTCGCTGCTTGGGCCAGTCCTGGCAGCAAGACGATCGCAATCAACGCCACTGCCAGCGATCGCCAACGGCGGCGCAGTCGGGGCCAAGTCAGCAGCAGCGCATAGCTGAGATAGCAGAGCAGCACGACGACCATCGCAATCTGTCCAGTTGCCCAAGTTGCTCCGGGTAGATTGGCGATCGCACTCACGATGCTGATCAGGAGCCAGAGTGGTGCACCAAGCAGCCAAGCTGCAACACTCCCAAGGGGCAGCCAAACCAGCGAGAGTAGACCAGCCCAAACGCCACCAATCCCCAAAATTGCTAAGAGTGGTGTCACCAGCACATTGGCCGGAATTGCGTAGGGAGAGAGGGTGCCAAAGGCGTGCAGTTGCAGCGGTAGCGTCCAGATTGTGGCAGCTAGTGGCACGGCAATCAGGACCGCCAGTCGAGGCGGTAGCCAGTCCAAGCGATCGGTAATCGGTTGCACACTGACGACTAGCCCCAAGGTTGCCAAAAAGCTGAACTGAAAGCCTAGGTCTTCAATCCAGAGCGGTTGCCAGAGCAGCAGCGCAGTTGCCACCAAAAGCAGGGTCGGGAGCGTCTGGGGCGATCGCTGGCGTAGCAGTGCCCAGAGCTGGACTTCGCCCATCAGGAACGCCCGCAACAGCGATGCAGAACTGCCCGCAATACCCAGAAAACTAATCAGGGTGAGAGTGCCGATCGCGGCTTGCCAACGAGGCGAGAGGCTACGGCAGCAAGCTAGGGTCAACCCCAGCAGCAAGGCAACCTGAAAGCCGGAGGCAGCCGTCGCATGGGCCAAGCCACAGCGCAGGAAATCTTCGGGGAGCGTCCCCGGGAGTCGGGCTAAGCCATTGCCAAAGCTCAGGGCGGCTAGGGCTGAACCTTGATCGGAACCTAAGCCTTGTCGGAAGGCAGCCAAGATGCGGCGACGCACCGGCTCGAGGCTCCAGAGCGGCGGATTGTCTTCCTTGAGTAGTTGTCCTCGAAATTCACTGAAAATTGATTGGCGCTGCAGGTAGCGCTGGCGATCGAAACCAGCAGGATTGCGTGGCGCTTGCAGCGATCGCAGCTCTCCTTCGAGAACAACTGTTTGCCCGGGCTGTAGCCCCTCTGCCACGGCAGTTAAGCGAACTGCGACCTGCCCTTGAAGTCCCTGACTTGGAGGGAGTTTCAGGGCTGTTTCAGAAGGATTGGGCGACCAAGTTTGGGCCGTCAGTGTGAAGGATTGGCCTTGGGCTTGCAGGCGGGGGCGATCGCTGATAGTTCCGACTAAAACGCCTGACCCTTGATCAGCCCAGCGGCTGATGTCTGTTGCACTCGGTGTCGGTAAGCGTAGGTAAAACCAAAAGCCGGCGGCGTAAAGCGCGATCGCCGCCCAAAGCCAGATGCGGAACGAGAACCGTCGCTGCCCCGATCGCGGTAAAAGCGGATAGCCTGCGATCGCGATTGCTGCCCAGACTAGGCCGGCAAAGACCCAGCCAACCGGCAATGGTGACTGACTGGCGAGGAAGAAACCCGCGATCGCGAAAGCACAGCAGAGATAGACTGCCGTGGGCGCCATGAATCCATCCACAAACGCTGTTGCTTAGGAAGCCCAGTCCAGTGCAAAGAGTTGCGATCGCCTGCCTATGCGGTGACTTTTTGCAGCAGGGGGAAGCCCAACTGTTCCCGCTGCTCAAGGTACTGCTTGGCCACTTGTCGGGCCATGTTACGAATCCGGCCGATGTAGCGGGTGCGCTCGGTCACGGAGATCAGACCGCGAGCATCCAGCAGGTTAAAGCTGTGGGAGCACTTGAGCACGTAGTCCAAGCTCGGTTGCACCAGCCCCTTCTCAATCAGTTGGGTCGCTTCTTGCTCATAGAGCCCAAACAACTGGAACAGGAGTTCTGGGGTCGAGGCTTCGAAATTATAGGTGCATTGCTCGATCTCACCCTGGAGATGGACATCGCCATAGCTGAGGTGATCAGTCCACTGGATTTCGGTGAAGGCTTCGACGTTTTGCAAATACATTGCCAGCCGTTCCAGCCCGTAGGTGATCTCGATCGATACAGGCCGACAGTCGATGCCACCACACTGCTGGAAGTAGGTGAACTGAGTCACCTCCATACCATCCAGCCAAACTTCCCAGCCAACCCCCCAGGCCCCGAGCGTTGGCGACTCCCAGTTGTCTTCGACAAAGCGAATATCGTGCTCTTCAGGGTGAATGCCCAAGGCCCGCAGCGAATCCAAATAGGTCTCTTGAATGCCTTCCGGCGACGGCTTGATCAGCACTTGGTACTGGTAGTAGTGCTGATAGCGGTTGGGGTTTTCACCATAGCGGCCATCGGTGGGACGACGACAGGGCTCCACATAAGCTACAGCCCATGGTTCTGGCCCGATCGCTCGCAGAAAGGTATGCGGATTCATCGTCCCAGCCCCTTTTTCGGTGTCGTAGGGCTGGGCAATCAGGCAACCGCGATCGGCCCAAAATTGGTTGAGCGTGGCAATGACGGATTGAAAGTTCACGCCGTCCTCTATTCGCTGGGTGAAGTGCTACAGCTTTTCACCGTAGCAGGGTTGCTTGCCATTTCTGGTCCTAAGGATGGTGCTACCTGTTCAGGTAGGTCATTAGTAGCCATCCCAAGGACTGACCTCTAGGCTGCCACCATTAGGGCTGGGCTCGAAGACAACGCGCAGATCTGCTAAAGGCTGGCGATCGCCGGCTGGCAAGGGTTTCAGCAGGGACGCTAAGGGTGTTTGCTGAATGTTCGCTTGGCTATCTTCCGTGCGGTAGCCCACGATTTGTCCCGTTGCAGTCGCGCTGACGCGGTACTCCTCGGTGCGGCTGGGTTCGTACTGCGGGTTGTTATCCCAAGCGGTAGCGATCGCCGCACGACTGGCACGAACTGCTGCCTCTAAAGCGGCTGTGTCCGTAATTTCAGGACTGTCGGCCGGGGGCGTTGTCGTTGCTGGTGGATTGTTGTTTGGGGTCTCTGCGGTCTGTTCTGTCTGCGGCAGGTTTTCTTTGGGCGGCTTGATTTCAGGAATCGGCAACGCAAAGAAGGCTGCCGCCGCGATCGCGAGCCCTGCCAAACCCATAGCGGGCGCTGCAGCCCTTTGCGGCAAGGGCACTAACGGCGGGACATGACGACGGGGCAGCGGGGCGAAGCTGACCTGCAGATCGGGCAGAGCTAAGGGGTCAGCTACCAACTGATCAATCGCATCCAGTAGATCAAACAGCTGCAGGCTGTTGAGCTCTAAAACGACCTGTCCACCGTTCTCCGTACTGATCAGTTGATGGCGATCGCGAGCGAGTGATCGCAACTGCACGAGCTCACGGCTGATAGCACTTTGCGGCCGCGGCAAACCGCTGATCATGCCTTGGGCATAGGCACTGACAACCGCTGTCAGTTGGACCAAGAAATCTTTTCCCCCACGCAAAGCAGGTTGAAGACCGGGAAAGCCACATTCCACCCGCGTCACAATCGTCAAACACTGACTATTGCCTAAGCTGGCGTCCGAGAGACCTTGCACCAGCAAACTGCAATTGGGCAATTGATAGAGCCGCTGAAGTTGCATCGCTGGCTAGACCTCTCCGTCGAATAAGCTGGCCCACAGACGCTTGGCGCCTGCAACACCGGTACAGAACAGCAGTTGCTCTATCAAGCTCAGGGCCAATTGGTCGAAGCCATCACCCTCGGCCAAACTAATCACTGCCGCTCGTTTGGGATTCATTCGAGCTTTGAAGTGGGATCGGAAGCGATCGAGGTAGAAGGCAATTAACGGATCGCTCCGGTAGTCACCGCCTTGCTGATCAATCTGACTGCGAGTCAGCAGGATTTGGCGAATCGGCACCGTTAGACGCTGGGCCAAGTTGCTGATTAAGACAGCGATCGCCTGCGTCTCGGCCTGACTGAGAGACTGACGCTGCGTCAGGCGACGAAGAGGATTCGTGCTGCGCAGCCGCCAAACCTGAACGCGATCGCGCAGAACAGACTCTAGTCCCAGTTCACGGCTCACCCAGAGAATCGCTTCGGGTGCCCCCAGATCGAGCGCTTCGAGGGCGAGGAGCAAAAGGTCGAGGTGCTGCCGGGCTCGACGGGGGCAGTCTTCGGGGATCCCTGTGAGGGTGGGCAGCTGGAGCAAGGCGGCAGGCAAACTTGCTTCGGCTGGTACAGGTGTTGGAGAAATACTGGCAGAGGCGTTCATGCAATCCATCGAGCCTTGAGCGCCCGCACCGCGATCGCTCTTCGCTGCCGATGGTACCAGCACCAGAAACGGGTTTGCGGGCAGACAGTGTTTCAATTTAACACTTCTAGGGTTGCCATCCCGCGAGTAGCAAATGCCACAATGCTGGGGAATGTTGGCGCCACCTCTGCATGGATCTCAAAACCCTGATTCGGGAAATTCCAGATTTTCCTAAGCCCGGCATCCTATTCCGCGACTACACAACAGTTCTCAAAGATCCTCAAGGCTGGCGCTACAGCATCGATCGCCTGACGGAACTGATTGAGCCATTGCAACCCACAGCGATCGTCGGTATTGAGTCACGGGGCTTTATTCTCGGCGCACCTCTGGCCTACCAACTAGGCCTGGGTTTTGTACCGGTTCGCAAACCCGGCAAGTTACCCGCTGATACCCACAGCGTTGAGTACGAGCTGGAATACGGCAGCGATTGCCTTGAAATTCACCAAGATGCTTTGGTTCCCGGTGAACGGGTTGTCGTCGTTGATGACTTGATCGCCACCGGAGGAACAGCAGGTGCAACGGCTAGTTTGATCGATCGCTGCGGCGCGACCCTGGCAGGCTTCGCCTTTGTGATCGAACTCGAAGGACTGAATGGCCGCGATCGCCTACCCGATGTGCCAATCATTAGCCTCGTCAGCTACGACTAACGCATGGGTCGCCGCGCTACGGTCCGGTTTCTGCTGCAACGGCTCCTCCAAGCCCTGCTGACGCTGCTGTTGGCTTCATTCCTCAGTTTTTGCCTGATTCAGCTAGCCCCTGGCGACTACCTCAGTAACCTGCAACAAAATCCGCAGCTTTCCGCCGAACGCATCGAAGAACTCCGCCAGCAATTTGGTCTCGATCGTCCTTGGCTGGAGCAATATGGACGCTGGCTTTGGCAGGTAGTGCGCTACGGCAACTTTGGCAGCAGCTTTGTCTATCAGCGACCCGTGGCTGACCTGCTCTGGGAGCGCGTGCCCAACACCCTGTTATTGGCGATCTGCTCACTGATCACCACTTGGGCAATCGCGCTGCCTTTGGGGATTCAGGCTGCTGTTGCTCAAAATCAGCGGAGCGATCGCATTCTCCAACTGGTCAGCTACCTCGGCCAAGGCACCCCTAGCTTTATCACGGCACTGCTGCTCCTGTTTCTGGCGCAGTTCCTCTCGCCATTCTTGCCAATCGGCGGAATGACCAGTCTCAATTTTGAAGACTTGTCGCCACTACAGAAAGTCGCAGACCTTGGCCGCCATCTGATCCTGCCGGTGACGGCCCTCACGCTCTCGGGGTTTGCCAGTCTGCAGCGCATTAGTCGGGGCGAGATGCTGGACGTTTTGCGTCAAGACTATATCCGCACTGCCCGCGCCAAAGGTTTGCCTGAACAGCGGGTCATCTATGTCCACGCACTCCGCAATGCGATCAATCCCTTGATCACGCTGTTGGGTTTCGAGTTCGCCACGCTGTTAAGTGGTGCCTTTATTGCCGAGTACTTTTTCAATTGGCCAGGCTTGGGGCGACTCATTCTGCAAGCCGTCTTCGCGCAGGATCTCTACCTTGTGATGGCCAGTCTGATGATGGGTGCCGTCATGCTGATTCTGGGCAATCTGCTGGCGGATCTCCTCCTGCGCTGGGTCGATCCCCGCATCCGTCTTGAGGACTTGAATTAAAGATCTCAGACAGTGGGTTGGGCGCGATCGCGGCCCCTTGACTTGATGACTTGAGGTATCAGGGAAAGCGATCGCTCAGGCGCCTAGTTTTTTAGCAAACCATTGGCTACCATTCAGGTGCTTTGACTCTCTGTGCACAAAAAAGGCGCCTCTCGTGGTCGGCATATTTTCTAAGTTTCTTGGTGGGGATAAATCTCGCCTTGGGGTGGAGATCACCCCAGAGCGGATCAACCTTGCCCATATCGGCCGCAAGGGGAACCGGTTGCTGCTGCAGGATTTTGTTTCGGTCGACTTGCCCGATGGTTTGTTCCAAGACGGGCGAGTCATTGACAGCTTTAGCTTGTCCGATTTACTCCGCACTGCTATCAGTGACAACCGCATTAAAACCAAAAAGGTTTCTACGGCAGTCCCCGGGCGTGAGGTGATCACGCGGCTGCTGCCGATGCCAGCTGAGCTGGATGATGCGGAGTTGCACGAGACATTGCTCAATCAAGAAGCAGCGCTGTTTCTGCCCTTCCCCCGTGAAGAAGCTGATATTGACTACCTCAAACTGGATTACTTCCTCGATATTGATGAGGTCGAAAAGCTGCATGTCTTGCTGGTGGCGACCCGGCGACAAGTTACCGACACCTATCTCGATCTCTTTGCCCAAGCGGGTCTAACGCCCGACATCGTGGAAGTTGGGAGCTTCGCACTCATTCGCACCATTCGCGAATCCCTGCGGCAGTACGGTCTTCAAGAAGCCGTCATCCTCCTTAATATCGAATATGACCTCACCGAGATTGTGATCATCGTTGGCGGGGTGCCTCGCTTCAGCCGCACAATCGCCATGGGAACCCAGCAATGGCAACGTGCGGCCGCCCAAGCAGGTCTTGAAAATATCGGCCGCGGCCTTGATTTTCTACAGGGACAAGCACTCTCGCTACTCGAGCCGCCAGCCGATCTCCTCTCGCAAGGTCTAGTGCGATCGGCGGCTGATCTCTGCGACGAAGTGCGGCGATCGGCAGACTTCTATCTCAGTCAAGAAAGTGATATTGAAGTCGCCAAGCTCTACGTAGCCGGCCCCGGTTCTGCCTTGCCAACTTTGCCTGAGTTCTTAGGGCAACGCCTGGGTCTGCCGGTGGAGCTCGTTGATCCGGTGGAAGGACTGGGGCTGGAAGTGCCCGACACGCTCTACTTGCCCAACCGTGCTGACGTGGGTGTGGTACTTGGTTTGGCCACGCGAGGAGTGTAGGGATGTACAGCTTAGATATTAATTTCCTGAAAGAGCGGGTCGCCGCAACCGCGCCGCCCATCACCACCTTTGGAGCTGCTGCAACAGTAACAGCCAGTCCCTCCGAGCGACTCCCTCTTTGGATTGGAGTGGGGGTAGGCTTGCTTCTACCAGCTCTAGCGCTAGCGGTCACAGCCTTGGTGAACAACCGTGTCTCTAGCCTGACCGCAGAAAAAACCAATCTCGAACAGCAAGTTCAGCTCGGGCAGTCGGCTGAAGCCCGTCTCAAAAGCATTCAGACGGAGATTCAGCAAATTAATGCGGATACTGAGTCTCTAATTCAAGTCTTTCCGCAGGTCAAATCGTGGTCAGCAATCCTCACGGACCTGAGCCGGCGCACACCCGTGGTTTTGCAAATCAACAAGATTGAACAGGCTGGCAAGAAAGTGACTTTGCTTGGCAGTTCCTCAAGCTTTGATGCCGTCAATGATCTGCTGCTGACACTGCAACGGTCCCGCTTTTTCACAGCGGCTAGTCTCCGCATTGAGGAGGCCAAGCTGGGGCCAGCGCCCACTGAAAATGAAGGGGAGAATAGCGTCAAAGTCTCGAATGTGAGCTATCGCATCGTGGGTGAGCTCAGCGATGTACCGACGACGGATCTCTTGCAAAATCTCCGTCAGCTTGACGCTCAAGGACTGGCTGATCGCCTGCAAGGACTGTTGAACCAAGGGGTACTGAAGCCATGACTGTGTCTCTCAATAAATTTCCGGAAGATAACCGAGGTGTTGTCGAGAATATTGCTCCGGCTTACCCAACCCTGTTTGGTCTAACCGTTACGCCCGTTGTTGGCGGCATCTTGGCGGCAGTCACCGGTCTATTTGCAGCTAGCTGGATTTACTTGAATCTTGTGCAACCTGCCCAGCAGCAGGCCAATCAGCTCGCTCAAGAAGTCGACGATCTTCGTAACCGCGCCGAACAGCAGGCAGCTAGTCTGCGGCAGATTGGGCTGCAACAGCAACAGCTTGCTAATGCCCGTGCGCAACAACGAGTGGTGCAAAGCTTCTTTGCCTCACCCGCTACCTTGGATACACTACTGCTCGAGATCAATGGTCAGGTCCGCCGAGTGGCTGGACTACAGCTCCAGTCCTACTTACCCAAAGAGTCCTCCATCGTGACGGATGGATCCTTTGGGGAAGGCGTCAATAACAAGCTGAAGCAAACCCCTGTCTTTGTGGAAGTTAGTGGCGGGTTCAATCAGACTGTCGCTCTCCTGCGGGGGCTAGAGCAATTGCAGCCACTGTTATTGGTGCAAGACGTTGTGGTGACGGCGGAGCCAGTGCCCATTGTGGTCACGCCCAAAGGGCAGATTCTGCCGAGACCTGCACCGAAGCTAACGACGCAGTTCAATGTCGTGGCGTTGAGTCCCTTGACGCCCGAGGAACAGAAGAAGGCTGAGGAAGCAGCTGCCGCCGCCGCAGGGAATCAACCCAATCAGGGGGGTGGCAATCAGCCAAACCAAGAGTCTGGCAATGCTGGCAATAACGCCAGCCAGTGAGGAAGATTGCCTGTTGAGGGCGATCGCGAGTGAATTTACGGTGTGGGTGTGAGGGTTCGAACAATGCAAGTTTGGAAAATCTTAGGGAGTGGGGTGGTTCTAGGAACTGCCGCGATCGCGGGGCAGCCAGCACCTCTCTTGGCGCAAACAGCACCAACGATTGCAGCCAATCCGGCAGCAACAGAGGTCAACCGTGTCACGGTGACGCCGACAGCAACCGGCATTAGCCTTTCGTTGAGTACGACAGGCACGCAAGCGCCTCAAGCTTTCTCAACTAATCTCGATAAGGTTTGGGTGACCGACCTGATTGGCGCCCGCCTCAATTTGCCAGAGGGAAAAAGCTTCTCGCAGCCCAGCCCAGCGCCCGGCATTGCCTCGATCGCAGTCTCTCAAGTCAGTGAAAACGGCGTTCGTATTGTCGTTACAGGCAGCGATCGCCCGCCGCTCGTGACCAATAGCAGTCGGAATGGCGGCAGCTTGCAGTTTGAGCTCAGTACGCAAGCATCAGCAGCTCCAGTACTCAGTCCCAGTGCTCCACCCATTGGTTCAGCACCACGGCCCAGCTTACGTCCTCCTGCGCCTCCTCAACGAACCGCACAGGCTACATCACCTGCTCCAATACCGGTGAGTCCTGCTCTACAGCCCCCAGGCCAACCATTAGATCCTCGACAACAGCTCCAGCCAACCCCTTCTCCACTTCCAGGTCAGCTTCCACCGCTCCAACCCCGTGCAGTCGCACCACCCTTGGGTGATATTGCGATTTCCAACACTGTTCCTCAAGGCACAGCAATCACATTCCCTAATGCGCGGCCAGTTCCACGGATTGCGCTGCGGAATGCCTCAGCTCGTGAAGTGCTCAGCATCATTGCCCAGTCTGCAGGATTGAATCTGGTTTACCTCGATAGTGGAGAACCCAGTGCTACAGGGAATCCTCTAGCAACACCTAGCACAAATCCTTCAGGTGGCAACTCAGCATCAAGTAATGAGCCACGAGTGAGTGTTGACCTGCAAAATATTGATGCCCAGTCAGCTTTTAACTACGTTCTGCAAATTGCGGGACTGCAAGCGAGTCGTCAAAATAATGTGATTTTGGTGGGTAGACGCCTTCCACCTGGAGCTGGTGGACTAGTTTCACGCACTTTTCGTCTTAATCAAGCTGTTGCACAGAACGTTGCTGGCTATCTAACAACTCTGGGTGCAAACTCTGTCGTTTCCTTCACTAAGAAAGTTTGTGTACAAGCAGGGACTAGTGATGTAGCGCCCGTTCCTGGAGGCACACCCGGTCAAATTCAAACTCTCAGCCAAGGAACAGCTCAATGCTTTGATGAACCTGAAATTAAGGAGCTCAAAGTTCCGGGTACGCCAGCAGGCCCACTCCCTCTCAAGAACATTTCGATTACAGCTGATATTCGGACGAATAGCCTCTCGATTGTAGGCGACCCTCAGTCAGTGAACTTTGCCACTAGCTTAATTCAACAGCTCGATTTACGGAAACGGCAAGCTTCAGTCAATGTCAAGGTGATTGATCTTGACTTGAATGATTTGAACGCGATCGCATCAAGCTTTTCGTTTGGAGTTGGAAACACATTAGTGTCTGGCAGCGGTGGTTTAAGAACGACTGTCATTGATAATGCTGGCTCGGTAATTCAGCCACCTAATGACAGTGTCTTTAACCCTAGTAACCTGCCAGCGGGCATCAACCCAGCCAATCCCTTAGCAGTACTCCCTAATCAGCTGCCCAATTCTTTTCTCGGCGCTATATCAGCATCGATTATTAATAACAAAACCAAGCTATTGACAGATCCAACTTTAATCATTCAAGAAGGTGAAAAAAGTGAGGTTAAACTGACCAGCCAAGTTATTCAGAAAATTGAATCAGAGACAACAACTAATGGTAGTGGACCGCCAACAGTCAGCCGAACGATTGACTTGGCAGATGTGGGCTTGCAGCTGACGATCAACGTCGAGCGTATTGATGACAATGGCTTTATTACTCTTACAGTCTTGCCCGCAATTTCTTCTCCACAGGATGTGGTTACCTTTGGTGATCCCAACACGAGCGGCGTCTTAACAACACTGATCAAGAAGCGGGAGGTCTCTTCCGGTAAGATTCGTTTGCGAGATGATCAAACCTTAATCCTGTCAGGCATCATCCAAGACGAAGAGCGGGAACGGGTGGCCAAGATTCCCCTATTAGGTGATATTCCCCTGATTGGATCGCTGTTCCGCACGTCCTACACCGATCGCCAGCGACGAGAAGTGGTGGTCGTGATTACGCCCAAAATCTTGGCAGATACCGATGCCACCGTCTTTGGCTATGGCTATCAGCCCAGCCCACCCGCTCAGTCAGTGTTAAACAACACGCTGCAGACCCCAACCGTGGCTCCCTTGCCCTAGAACAGCTTGTTTAGCTGTTCTGACTACTAGCTACTGCTCGTCGCCAACGTCGTGCTTGCGACGAGCAGTTTTCTATGGCTTCAATGACGCTGAATCAGCCGAGATAGGCTTGCTTGACACGGGGATCGGCAAGGAGATCCGCAGCAGGGCCCGAAAAAATCATTTGTCCTGCTTCTAGGACATAGCCGCGATTGGCGGTTTGCAGGGCCAAGGTCGCGTTTTGCTCAACCAAGAGAATCGTCATACCTTGCTCACGCAAGCGGCGGATGACCCCAAAAATCTCTTGGACAATTTGTGGTGCTAACCCCAAGCTTGGTTCATCCAACAGCAGCAGACGGGGGCGACTCATCAAGGCGCGGGCGATCGCTAGCATCTGTTGCTCGCCACCGCTCAGTGTGCCTGCCAGTTGGTCTTGTCGTTCCCGCAGGCGCGGGAAGCGATCGAATTGCAACTCTAGGTCGGTTTGAATGCCAACGCGATCGCGCCGACAGTAAGCCCCGAGCTCTAGATTGATCCGCACGCTTTGACGAGCCAAAACACGGCGACCCTCAGGACAGTGCGCCAGCCCCCGTCCCACCAGTTGCGGCGCTTGCATCTGTCCCAGATCTTGCTGGTTGTAAGAAATCCGGCCTTGTTGAAGTGGCACGAGGCGAGAAATGGCACGCAGGGTCGTCGTCTTCCCCGCCCCATTCGCCCCGATCAGAGCAACAATCTCGCCCGGAAAGACCTCAAGGGTCAAGTCAGTTAGGGCGGCAACGGCTCCATAGTTCACTGAGACCTGACTCAGGTGCAAAAGGGGCTCACTCATCGCCTAGATATGCCTCAATTACCGCTGGGTCTTGGCGCACTGTAGCGGGATCCCCCAGCGCGATCAATTGGCCAAAATCCAATACTGCAATGCGATCGCATAGCCCCATCACCAGTGGCACGTGGTGTTCGATTAACACCACCGTCAGCTGAAACTGGTCGCGAATCATGCGAATGCGATCGCTCAGTTCCTGTTTTTCCTTGGGGTTGAGTCCGGCTGCAGGTTCGTCCAACAGCAGGAGTTGCGGTTCTAGCGCTAGGGCTCGAGCAATTTCCAAGCGGCGGCGATCGCCATAGGCCAAACTGGCGGCGGGCTGATCGGCCTGATCGCTCAATTCCAGGAGTTCCAGGAGTTCTTGCACACGGCGGCGATCGCCACGGGACTGCCGTTTTGCGCGACTGGCGCCTAGTAGTTCGTCCCAAAGGGTTGTTTTGGCTTGGCGATGCCGAGCCACCAGCACGTTCTCGAAGACGGAGAGCTGATTGAAGAGCCGTAGGTTTTGGAATGTCCGGGCAATGCCACGGCTCGCAATTTGATCGGGTCGCTGACGATCAAGGCGATCGCCTTGGAAGAAAATCTCACCACTACTCAGCGACTGCAGGCCGGTGATCAGGTTGAACAGCGTTGTCTTGCCCGCGCCATTCGGGCCGATCAGACCAAAAATCTCGCCCGCTTCCACACTCAAGGAAACCTGATTGACTGCGACCAACCCCCCAAAGCGGCGCGTCACTTGTTCCAGCTTTAGCAGGCTCATGCCGTCCTCCGTCGCCGAGGTCGGCTGGCACGAGGTTTGATCAGCCCTTGCGGGAAGTAGATGCTGCCCAACACCAGCAACAGCCCAAAGATCAGTAGGCGACCATCTTGCAACAGGCGGCTTAGCCCCGGCCACAGTCCTGGCACGGAGCCGATCGCCCGCAAAACTTCTGGCAAGGCAGTCAGCACCATTCCCCCTAAAACCGGACCAAAGGCACTCCGCGATCCGCCAATTAACACGAAAGCGAGGAAGGTAATGCTGGCATCAAAAGTGCCTTGCCGGGGGTTCCAGGTGTTGAGGAAGTGGGCGCTGACAACGCCGACGAGACTGGCTAGAACGGCTCCCAAAACAAAGGCGAGGACTTTGTAGCGGGTGGTATTGACCGCGATCGCACTCGCTGCCAGTTCATCTTCACGGATCGCCGACAGCACCAGTCCGGTGCGCACCTGTTGCAGCCGCCAGCAACCTGCAACGGCGAGCATCAACAGCGGTAAGGCAATCCAGAGGTAGCCGACGGCGGAGCTGAAGGGTTGGGGGATGCCAAAAATGCCGACCGCTCCGCCCGTAATGGGTAGGTTGAGCGCAACCACCCGCACGATCTCGACCAGCGCGATCGTGGCGATCGCCAGATAAATGCCGCGCAACCGTAGCACCGGATAGCCCACCAGCAGCGCCAGAATTGCTGCCGCGATCGCAGCTAAGCCCATTTCCAGCAGCAGGGCCCAAACGCTGTAGTCAGGGCTCGCTGTCAACCCCTTGGTAGAGAGGATCGCAGCCAGATAGCCTCCCAGAGCATAGAAAGCCGGTGAAGCCAAAGACAGCTGCCCAGCCATCAACGGCAGATAGACCGAGAGCCCCAGCGTCGCGCCCAGCAGCATCGACACCAGCAAAAATCCGTAGGTGGCGACCAAATTGCCCATGGTCTAGACCTTCTCCATCCGTGCCCGGCTGAACAACCCCTGCGGACGAATCAACAGGATGGCAAACAACAGTGCAAAGGCAACGGCATCGCGATAGCCCGACCACTGCGGGGGCACCCAGGCCTCGGCCAAGCCCAAAACCAGTCCCCCCGCAATCGTGCCGGGAATATTGCCTAGCCCACCCAAGACCATCACACTCAGCCCCTTCAACCCGTAGGCAATGCCGAAGTACGGGCCAGTGATGCTGACGCTGGTGCCGACCAGCGCACCCGCCAAGCCACCGAGGACGCCACTCAGGAAAAAGGTAAAGCGAATGTAGCGCTCGGGGTCGATCCCTAGCAGGCTCGCCGTGGTGGCATCTTCTGCAACCGCCTTCAGAGCATGACCGATCCGCGTGCCGTTGATCAGCCAAGTCAGCAGGCTGAACATGGCGATCGCGACACCAAAGAGGATGATTTGCACTGTTCGGATTTGGATCGGGCGATCGCTGCTGCCGAAGTTAATTGCGCTGGGTAAGTCGCCGTAAATATTGCTGGGGAAGGTGTAAATTTCAGCCCCCACCAAGATTTGAATCAGATTGACGACAAATACTGCTGCACCAAGGCTAGAAATGAGAGTCAGTAGGGAGTCGGCTTGGCGTTTCCGGAGTGGACGAAAAGCCACTTGTTCGATCAGCAGACTGGCACCACCCGCCAACAAGCTGCCCAAGATTAAAGCCAGGGCAAACGGCAAACTGAAGGGCAGCGCTACATTGGCGAGCAGACCGTTGAAACTAAACCGGCCACCTGCCAAGGCGTAGGTCAAATAGGCGCCCAACGTAAAAACAGCACCATGGGCAAAATTAATCACGCCGAGGATCGAGAAGACCAGCGTGTAACCGAGGGCGAAGAGGGCATAGACTCCTCCGATCGCCAGGCCGTTGATCAGCGGTTGTAACCAATCCATTAGGGCAGCAGCTCAAAGTCGCCTTGGCCATCGGGCTTCATCCGAATCCGCGCCACGTAGAACTGCTCTTGGTTGACCTCGCCCCCAGGCGTAAAAGATAGGCGCCCCAAGGGTGTCTCATAGGTGCCGCTGAGCATGGCTTGCAGGAGCACTTTTCGCCGTTCGGGTAAGGGCAGGTTCACCACTGGTTGCTGTTGGTTAACGCGGTTGAGGGATTCCGCAATCACTTGCACCGCCGAGAAAATCTGGGCACTGAACTGCGAGGGCTGCTTACCAAACTGGGCTTCGTAGCGCTGGCGAAAGTCTTTGTTAACGGGACTATCAAAGTTGGGGCTGTAGGTCTGGGCCACGATGATGCCATCGCAACGCTGCTGACAGACGGGAAAAACGTTCGGCGTATTGAAGCCGTTGCCACCGACAATCAAGCCGCTGTAACCCAGCTCTCGTAGTTGGCGTACCAGGTTGCCGCCATCCGCTGCGAGGGACGAGAGCACGATGATGTCTGGTTTTTGCTGGAGTGCCTGACTAATCAGCCCTTGGAAATCGCTATCGCTGACTTGGTAGCGCTGCACCAATGCGAGGTTCAGGCCAGCATCCTTGACCGCTTTTTGGAAAACTTCTGTCTCCGATCGCGAGTAGGCATCGTCTTGGGCGTAGACGACCACCACCCGTTGTGCTTGGGGATTGAGCTTGCGGGCTGCCGCGATCGCCTGGGGGGCCACCACTGAAGCGGGAGCTGAAAGGCGCACGATAAAGTTGCCGAGCTCCGGAATGCCCTTGGCCGTATTCGAGGCGGCAAGGACCGGAACGCCCGCCCGCTCTGCGATCGGATCGGCTCCAAATGCCTGCTGCGACAGGGTTGGGCCAATGATCGCCACGACTTCATTGACGTTGATCAGAGTCTGGAAGGCATTGATCGCGCTGGCTTCGTCGCTGCCGCTGTCCTGCACCCGAAAGTCAATTGGAACACCGGTTGCGGGGCGTTCAAACACTGCTTTAGCGATTTGCAGACCGGCCAGTTGCTCCTGACCAAACAGAGAGGCATTGCCGGTTTGGGCGATCGCCAGACCCAAGGGTTGGGCACCTGCGACTGGCGGTGCGCTGCTCTCTTGGCAGGCTGTCGCCAGTCCCAACACCACGGCTGCCAGCCCCAACGTCCGGGACAGGGCAGAGTGGAATGGCGATCGCAGCACGGGCATGGCAATGTCTCTCTGAGGGGATGCAGTGCTTATTCGTAGAGCCAGGGTTGAATCGTGGGAGTCCACTCGGTCAGCTCTTCGGAGCTGAACCAGAGCGCAATTTCCCGTTGCGCCGTCTCGATCGCATCCGAGCCGTGGATGATGTTGCGGCCAATGTTGACGCCAAAGTCACCGCGAATCGTACCCGGTTCCGCCGTCAGCGGATTGGTCGCACCGATCAATTTACGGGCTGCAGCCACAACGCCGTCTCCCTCCAAGACGATCGCCACGATCGGGCCGGAAGTGATGAACTCAACAAGGCCATTGAAGAAGGGGCGCTCGCGGTGAACATCATAGTGCTGCTCAGCCAGCTCACGGCTGGGCTTGAGCTGCTTGAGGCCCACTAATTTAAACCCTTTTTGCTCGAAGCGGCTGATGATCGTACCCACCAGGCCCCGCTGAACGCCATCGGGTTTGATGGCAATAAACGTGCGTTCCACAGACATTGGGATAGTCCTCAAAAAGAGGCAAGCCGAACGGGCTTGCCTTCCTATGGTTTGGGATCACTGGGATTCTTGACAAGCGATCGCGGTCACATCCCTACGGTCAATCACTTTGTTGATGGTGGTGTGGATTGACCAGGAAGTGATTTGGCGAGGTCAATACCGGTGGTCTGCTTCAGTTTTTCGAGCAGACTGGCAATCTGGGTTGCGGTGCCTTCGCCTTCGCCAATCACCGTAATCGACTCGACATCAATATCCGGTACGGTGCCCGATAGGGTGGAGAGCAGAGACTCCAGCTTCTGCAAGAGGAAGATGTCGCGTGCATTGCCTCCTGCTGACTTCCAGGCTTCTGCCAGTCGCTTAGTGCCCTCAGCTTGGGCTTTCCCGTCCTCGACAATCCGAGCAGCAGAACCCCGCGCTTCGGCGATCGCCCGTTTGCAGGCAGCTTCCGCCGGGGCAATCACATCCGCTTGGAGTTGCTGTTGCACCTGTTTGATCCGTTCCTGCTGGACGGGTAGTTCTGCTTGGCTACGGGCAACTTCAGTCGCAATGTCCGCTTCCGCTTCCGCCACGACGGCTTCACGCCGCGTCAGGGCATCTTGAATGCGGCGTTCGGCTTCGGCTTGGGCGATCGCCACGTCGCGATCAATCCGCCGGAGCGCCGTGATCTTGTCATTCTCTGCTGTCTGAATGGCCGAGGCGGCTTGGGCTTCCGCTTCCGCAATGCGGGCATCCCGCTGCAGATCAGCTCGCTGCTTGCGGCCGCTGGCTGAGAGATAGCCCACTTCATCGGAAATGTTCTGGACTTGCAGCGTATCCAAAACAAGGCCGAGCTGTTCGAGATCGTCCTCTGCTTCTTCCAGCAGACTTTTCGCAAAAGCGATTTTGTCTTCGTTGATCTGCTCTGGGGTCAGACTCGCCAGCACGCCGCGCAAATTGCCTTCCAAGGTTTCCTTGGCCATTTGCTCAATTTCCTTGCGGCTCTTGCCCAAAAGGCGCTCGATCGCGTTGTGAATCGTCGGTTCTTCGCCAGCAATTTTGATGTTGGCGACCCCTTCTACGGTCAGGGGAATGCCGCCCTTGGAATAGGCGTTGGAGACGCGCAGCTCGATGATCATGTTGGTCAGATCCATGCGCAGCGCCTTCTCTAGCAAGGGCACTCGCAGGCTACTACCACCTTTGACTAAGCGATAGCCCACTCGGCGGCCATCGCTGCTGCGGCGACTACTACCCGCAAAAATCAGAATTTCACTGGGTTGGCAGATGTAGTAGAGGTTGCGCAATACCAAGCTGCCAGCCCCGGCGCCAGCCCCAAGCACAACCAGCAGCGCAAAAATTGTTTCAAACATCAGACTTCACCTCCGGGACGACGGCTTAAGGTTCCAATCACATCCAGTCCCAACGTGTCATCCACCCGCTGGAGGAACTGCTGCACAATTTCGGGGTAGGCGTTAATGAGTCGTGCCAAGGCTTGACCATCCCCACCATCGACCACACGGACATGGTTGAGATGCAGGCGTCCAGGGATTTGGGCCGCCTCCTTAAGCACCATCTCAATTTGCTGAATTAAGAACAGCTCAGCCGCTTCCGGTCCGGCCGATCGCCAAACCTGACTGAGCAAATCACTCACCTCAGCGGCAGCTTTGGCATTCTCTGCCAGGGTAGCTGCGGCCCCCCGCGCTTGCAGGGTTTTCGCGACTCGTTGGGCTTCTGCTGGCAAGACCTCATCCGCTTCCAGTCGCAGTTTTTCCAGCTCAGCCCGCAGCGCTTGTAGTCGTTGTTCAGCCTTGGCACGGGCTTCCTTGGCTGCGGCAGTTGTCCGCTCTTCTTCGGACCGGACTTGCTGATCAAGTTGGGCTTTAATCTTGCGCAGCTCGTTTTGCCGTTGCTGCACCACAGTCGCGGCTTGGGCGCGGGCGACCTCGGCTTGCTGTTGAGCATCGGCTTCGCGGCGATCGGCCTCCCCCAAAGCCTCGGCCTCGGCAATCTCCGCATCCCGTGTGATCTGGGCAATCCGCCGACGCCCAATTGACTTGAGGTAGTCTACGTCGTCGGCCACGCTTTGGATCTTGAGCGTGTCTAACCGCAGCCCCAATTTCGAGAGATCGTGGCTGACATCTTCGGCAATCCGCTCGGCAAAGCGCAGTCGATCCTCATTCACTTCCTCGGGGGTGAGGGTGGCGACCACGCCCCGCAGGTTGCCTTCGAGGGTTTCACGAGCGACACGGGCAATCTCGGACCGATTGCGATCGAGGAACCGCTCGATCGCGTTGCCGACCAAGCGGGGATCGGTAGAGACTTTGACGTTGGCGATCGCTTGGATGTTGATCGGGGTGCCGCCCTTGGCGTAGGCATTGGTGACCTCTACGGGCACCGGCATGGTGGTCACATCCATTCGTTTGACGGTTTCGATCACCGGAATCGTCAGCGTCCGTCCACCAAAGAGTACGCGATAGCCCACCAGTTCCCCTTTGGGATTGCGATGCTTACGCCCCGACACAATCAAGATTTCGTTGGGGTTACAGATGCGAAGGCAGGATTTGATGATGACGAATAGGACGAGAAAGCCAACGATCCCAAAGCCAAGGGTGCCGCCAACCCAATCACCCTGTTGTGTGGCATCGCTGGTGGGGGGCTGCGACTCAACTTGCGCTAACACCAGCGGGGAATGATCTGGAAGCAGAGACATTCGGACTCTCCTAGGAGACAACCTCTTAGACAGCAGCAGTTCAAGATTGCAGGTCTAATTCCTTACGACCGATGACCCACAGTCGTTGCCCTTCCGATCGCAACACCACGACTTCATCACCTCGCTGAAAGTCCAGTGGGGAATCGGTACAGGCACTCAGCTCAATCACACTGTTTTTGACTTCCAGCTGCACCTTGCCACGGCTTTGGGCATTGAAGGGCAAAACGACAATGCCACGAGCCCCCACAAGATCAGTGCTTCGCACCAAGCTGTCTACTTGGCGATTGCGCAACTGACGCAGGATGCCGGCCATGCTAGTGCCTAGCAGCAATCCCATGGCGATCGCGAGGCCAATTTGCAACAGCGACGGCAAGCCGGGACTGAGCCAGCCCAGCAGCAACCCTGTCATACCAAAGAAGCAAAGCCCAAAGGTCCAGAACTTGAAGCTGAAGATCGGCAGCCACAGTCGTCGGGATGAGCTCGGTGGCTCAGGGAGATCGACATCAGGAGCGACCTCAGGGCTAACCTCAGCTTCGACCTCCAGATCGGAATCAAAATCAGAGTCGAAATCGGGGCTAAAGTCGTGGTCAAGTCCGCCAACGGCAGCGAGTACTACAAAGATGCCGCCGAATAAAAAACAGAACCAATAGACGCTGATCATCCGAGAGCCAGCTGGATACGCCCCTATTAAGCACCACAGGGTACAGGCGGGCAATAAATGCAAGACGGCCCTTAATGTTTTGCAGTCTTCTACTCATGACTAGCTGATTGAGACTGAGGCGATCGCCTGTTTTTTTAAGCTCAGTCACGTTTCCCAGCGAGGATCCCGCTGCTTTGATCGGCGGCGCTAAGATGGGAAGGCGTTGCGGCGGCCGCAGCGCTTGCTTTCTCAGCCGCCCATGAAACAGACTTCCGATCTCCACGTCGTCGAGACGCGTTCCTTGATCAGCCCTGCGGAAATTCACCAGAAACTGCCCATTTCCGAGGCAGCAGCAGATTTGGTGGCTTCTACCCGCGATCGCATCCGTAGCATTTTGCGCAATGGCGATCGCCGCCTGCTGGTGATTGTTGGGCCTTGCTCGATCCACGACGTTGATGCCGCTTACGACTACGGCAAAAAACTTCTACCGCTGCGTGAAGAGCTTGCTGACGAGCTGGAAATCGTGATGCGGGTCTATTTTGAAAAACCCCGCACAACCGTCGGCTGGAAAGGGTTGATCAACGATCCCCATCTGGACGGCAGCTACGACATCAACACCGGCATCCAACGAGCGCGCAAGCTATTGCTGGGCTTGGCTGATATGGGCTTGCCTGCTGCAACAGAATTGCTTGACCCGATCATTCCGCAGTACATCGCCGATGTGATTGCTTGGACGGCGATCGGTGCCCGCACCACGGAAAGCCAAACCCACCGCGAAATGGCTTCGGGATTATCGATGCCGATCGGCTTCAAAAACGGCACTGATGGTAGCTTCCATATCGCGGCTAACGCGATGCTCTCGGCCAGCCAGCCCCACCATTTCCTGGGGATCAACCATGAGGGACTGGCCAGTATCGTCTCAACAACCGGTAATCCCGACGGTCATCTGGTGTTGCGTGGCGGCAGTAAAGGTCCTAACTATGCCGCAGCCGACATTGAGCAGGCAGCCTATCAACTCGCCAGTATGGGTCTGCACTCGCGGGTGATGGTGGACTGCAGCCATGGCAACTCCAATAAGGACTATCGCCGTCAGTCGGTGGTGCTTGCGGATTTAGCCGAACAGGTCGCTGAGGGCTCTCGTCATCTAATGGGTGTGATGATCGAAAGCCATCTGGTGGAAGGCAATCAGCCAATCCCTGCTGACTTATCGCAGTTACGCTACGGTCAAAGCATCACCGATCCCTGTGTGGACTTCCCCACCACCGAGAAGATGCTGCGCGATTTGGCTCGGGCTCAACGCGGCTTAGTCCCGTCTTTGGCTTAGCCAGCACCGCTCAAAATTCGCTGAATCGTCACCAGATCGTGGCGATCGCCAATATTCCCCGGAAAGCTGACAATCGGCAGACTGGGGAATTTTTGATGGCAAGTCGGTAACTGCACCAGATTAACGCCGGTACGAATTTGCCCGCGCAGCTCCACGATCGCGGCATCCAAGTTCACCAAAATCGTGTTGGTTGTGATCCCGCCCTTACAGATCAGATAGCCAATTTCTGTCGGCAAGGCGCGAACTCGATCGGCAAGAAAATCTGCGATCGCTCGGCTCAGTTGCTGTTGCTGTTCTGGACTTGCACAGGCGTGAAATTGTCGCTCCGTGAAAATCACGGGCGTTTGACCTTGCTTCAAAGCTTGCTGAATCTGGCGATCGAGATCTGCTGCGAGCTGGGTGCGATTGCGCTCATCAGAACTGAGAAAGGGAGCAATTGAAACAGCGATCGCAACACTCTGGGGCTGTCTCAATAAGGCTTCCAGTTGCCCTGTACTGATCGTTGTCCACGACCCAACAATCACCACCCCGACTCGTTTCTGTGGGTTTAGCTGACCGAATTGCTGGGGCGCGATCGGTTGGGGCGGTAGCTCTGCTAATGCACTAAGCAAACTGGCAGCACTACGACAGAGGTAGTGTCCCTGATTAAGAACAGCAAGCTTGAGTCGATTAGCAAATTGTTGAAGCTGATTGGGTGTTTCTGCATCAACAACAAACCAGCGATCGCTCGACTCGGATTCAGCCACAAAAGCGGTTTCCAGATTGTCGGCAGTCAAAACCGGAATGCGATCGCTTAACTGGGGATCACCAGCTTGCTCCGCCAGAAACGCGGGGAGA
Source organism: Synechococcus elongatus PCC 11801 (assembly GCF_003846445.2). Lineage (NCBI taxonomy): Bacteria > Bacillati > Cyanobacteriota > Cyanophyceae > Synechococcales > Synechococcaceae > Synechococcus > Synechococcus elongatus. The sequence goes on from NZ_CP030139.2 coordinate 1,722,316, forward strand.
TAGCTAGTTTCGTAGCCAAACAACGGATCACGGGCAAATTCCGTTGCATGCAGCGGGCGATCGCCGGTTGGAGTTTGCAGAAAATGCCATCCCTGCCGCGTAATACGGCCACCTTCCAAAAAAGCAGGCACCAGAAATTGCGCTTGGAATGGGCCAAGTTCCGCCGCGATCGCCTGGGGTTCCGTCCAAAAGTGACCGCGCAAGGTCGAGTCGCCACGACTGACAATTAGCCAATGCTGGAGATTAAGCTGAGCGATCGCTTGGCGGAGATTGTGACAGATCTCGCGTGTGCGGGCTTCTGCTGCCTCAGCACTGAGCGATCGTGTATTCGCCAGAATGAAGCACAAGGGCGATGGATGACCTAAGCCGACCAGAAGTGTCTCGACATCCCAGCGCAGCAGCAGGGGGCAACTGTGGACGGTTTGCGATCCCGTGGGATCGTCATCCAAAACAATGATTTTGAGAGCGGACACGATCGCAAACTCAGGCGCTTTTGTTCTAGCCTCGCATTGATCCCCAGAGCGCCTCGAGCGTGAGCCTGCCGATTTTTTACAGCGATCGCTTGCTCGACCTCGACACCGGCACGGGTCATCCCGAGCGTCCCGAACGACTGACCACAACCGTGGTGCATCTGCGATCGCCGGGTGGGAGTGTCAAAATGAAGAAATGTTGCGTTTCTGATCGCTCCAGCAGTTATGGCGGATCCCATTACCAAGTTTGCCTATCAGACCTTCCAGCAGAGTAAGAGTCTGTTGGGGCTGACTCACAAGAATCTCAGTACGCAACTGATGCGGCTCATCGCCCCGACTGAAGGGGAACGGGAAGGGCTCTCACCTGAATTGATGAGCCAGCTCCAGGCATCGATGCAGGTGCTCTTGGATGAAGACTACGCGGATGCTGAGGCAGGGGTTTATCCGCTGGCGCAACTGTTTGATACCCCTTGGCAAGATATTGTTCAGCAGTATCCGCGCCTTTGGCTGGACATGCCCTCCACGTGGCAGCGGGCTCGGGAAAAGCGCTATCAAGACTTTGAACCAACGGTTGAAACCGATCGCTATCCCAGCTATTACGTTCAAAACTTTCACCACCAGACGGGTGGCTATCTGACCGAAGACTCGGCAGAACTCTACGATCTGCAGGTCGAAATTCTCTTTAACGGCACCGCTGATCCAATGCGGCGGCGGATTTTACGCCCCCTCAAGCAGGGTCTACAGGCTTTAGCTCGTCCTGAAAAAGATCTGCGGGTGCTGGATGTGGCTTGCGGCACAGGTCGCACCCTGCGTCATCTGCGATCGGCCTTGCCCAGCGCCAATCTCTATGGCACCGATCTCTCGCTAGCCTATCTCCGCAAAGCAAACCAATTGCTGTCGGAACGTCCGGGGGAACTGCCACAACTGCTGCAAGCCAATGCAGAAGAACTGCCCTATCAAGATGGTTTCTTCCAAGGGGTGACCTCGGTCTTCCTATTCCATGAGTTGCCGCCGCAAGCTCGCCAAAACGTGATCAATGAATGCTTCCGCGTATTGGAAGCGGGTGGCACGGTAGTCCTGAATGACTCGATTCAAGCGATCGATTCACCGCAGTTCCGGCCACTGATGGATGGCTTCTATCAGATGTTCCACGAGCCCTACTACCGCCACTATATGGAGGATGATCTCTGCGATCGCCTCAGCCAAGCAGGGTTTGTCGATATCCAAACCAGCAATCACTTCATGAGCAAAATCTGGGTGGCTCGCAAACCGATCGCCTAAAACAGTCCCTCAGCAGGCGCGATCGCTTCAAACGGGCGAGCGATCGCCTGCGATCGTGCCTTTAAGTGGTGGCCTCTCGGCTTCTAGTGCTATGCAGCGATCACCAAAAATGGTCTGGAGAGTTGGCTCGCTCATTGCCTTCCAAGCCCTGCCACCTTGTCAGAAACCGTTCAATTCACTCCTGTTGAGTAACTTCTGGCAAAACATAACTCTCTGATCAATCACTGGCTGTAGCATTGCCTCTCAAAATAAATTCCTGCTGCCAGTAACTTCTTTAAACTTTTCAAAAAACTCAATGACAACCCATCCTGCTCAGGTTGTTCAACAAAAATAGTTCAGTCAGTGATTGTTATCAACAATCACGCAACAGAAGCAGCCAATACTCTCAAATCTCAGCATAATAAGGCCAACTCGATTGGATAGCTGAGATGGAATACTTAATAATTCTGGCTGTACTTATCCTCTCTTTTTTGGCATCAGGCTTAAAAATTGATCGCGAATATCAACGAGGCATCATCTATCGGCTAGGGAGAGTTCGCCGATTACGAGGACCGGGCTTGTATTGGATTATTCCTATTGCTGAACAAAAAGTACAAGTTGACTTACGCTTGAGAACAGTCAACATTGAGCCGCAAGAAACTGTTACTGCTGATAGTGTCACGATTCGAGTGAATGCGGTTCTCTACTACCGCATGATTGATCCAGTCAAAGCCATCAATTCAGTGGAAAGCTATCGAGATGCTGTCTATCAAATTGCCTTAACCACCTTACGGAATGTGATTGGTCAGAATTTACTCGATGACGTTCTACAAAACCGCGATCGCATCAACTTCAATGTTCAGCAGATTGTTGATGAAGTGACTGAACCGTGGGGAATTGTGATCGAGCGAGTGGAAATGAAAGATGTTGAAATTCCGCTTAGTATGCAACGAGCTATGGCCAAAGAAGCGGAAGCCGTGCGTGAAAAACGGGCTCGACGCATTAAAGCTGAGGCAGAACTCGAGGCATCTGAGAAATTGACGGCTGCATCTCGGATGATTAGCGAAAGTCCTGCTGCTTTAGAATTACGACGCTTACAAATGCTGGCAGAAATTGGCACTGAAAACAACACGACAACTGTGTTGATGCTGCCTTCTGACTTCCCTATTTTAGCCAATCGATTGGCCGAGTCTTTGGGGCAATTGTCAGCTCCTTCAGCATCAACTGATCGCACAGCCAAAGAGTGAAAATCTCTTTCAACTGAGAAGCATTGTATTGAGGGCTGCGATCGCTGAATCAATCTGGCTTGTTGGTCGCAGAATCCGAATTCTTAAGGCACCTAAAGCTGAAACATAGATCTTAATTTCGGAGTCGAGATCAATCGTCCCAGCAGTTTCATAGGAAAACGCTTGGATACGTGAAATAGGGATGGAGAGATACTCCTGTTTCTTGCCAGTGATGCCTTGCTTATCAATGAGCAGAATTCGTCGAGTTGTAAAGAAGAGAAGATCACGAGTGCCTTTATAAGCACAGTAGATCATCTCCCCATCGACAAAAACGCCAGCTCGGACTGAACAGGACTGGGGATCAACAGGGGCTAAGCCGAGCGCTGATTTAAATTCCTGCATCTCGTTATCTCACATCACTAGGTTCTTCACTGGCACCGTATTATTTTTCTGGTCAGCGCGATCGCCCTTGAAGATGAATCGATATTTGGGCAAAGTTATTGTTTGATATCTTTCGATGATAATGGCCGTTTCATTAAGAATGAAATGCCTCCTACACGATTTTTGATTTCACTGTTAGGGATTTTCCCAAAACCAAAACGCTCATACAGGGCGATCGCTGGATTCTCGGCACGCACGCTCAAGCTAATAGCAGGGAATTGGTCTGTAGCCAGTTCAATGAGATGGCTCAGAAGTTGAGTGCCGACTCCTTGCTGACGATAATCCGGTAGCACCGCCATCGCCAACTCTGGAGTTTGATTGTCAAGATAACTCAAACCTCGTTCTTGCTCTGAACAAAGACGAAGCCAAGCAACCCCGATTGCTTGTTCCTCGAGCATCGCAACTATTCCGCAGTCACCGCTACGCCCAAACTGCTCAACATACTTCCTGAGAAGTGGTTGTTCTTTAACGGCTTCAACTGAGGGTTCCTGGGCTGCATAACGCAGCATCTCCCAGAGAATCGGTTGATCAGTTGTTGTCAGCAATCTGAATTGAATGGGCATGAACAACGAGGGACGAGATACCGACTAATTTGTTGCTTAGGTGGGTGAAACTGTTTTAAGTTAAGCAATTGTCGGTGCCGAAGGTTGGCGTAACCAATCCTGTAAAACTTGACTGGGCGGTTGACCATGGGGCCAAGCAAAGGCATGGCGGAAAGATGCTGTTTGACAGGCTTGTAGCTGCTGAAAATCAATGACATCTGCGGTCAGCAGTGCTTCGTACTCCGCCGGTAAACGGACATTATGTAAGCCGGCATTATCGGTGCAGATGACGATATCAACGCCTGCTTCAAAACAGCGATCGAAGACCGTCCGCAATGCACTAATTTCGGTCAATGTGCCGGTCTGAATATAAGTGGTTGGGCAAACTTCCAAGCATTGTCCTCGTGCTGCCAACTCCGGTAGTAACTCTGGATAGTGCAACGGAATTTGGATGCCGTGACCAATTCGCATCAAATAGGGCAATAGATCCGGATAGCAGCCATCACGAGTTTCAAATAAATGTCCGGTCGTCTTCAGACCTAGTTCCCGCGCCCAGTTAAAAAGCTCAATGAACTCTGGCAACCGCTCTGCATAGGCGCGATCGCCCCCTGCTACATCGATCGCGCAGACAGTTGGCGCAAACTCTGCTGCCAACTGCACCATCGTCCGGTTCACTTCATAGGGCAGATGCGTATGCAAACAGAGAATTTGCGGCATTAAGAGCGGATAGCCCGGCACTTGGCTGGCTTCTGCTACGCAGTGAATCACCTCAGGCATCAGAGCGATGCGATCGGCCTGACTGAGATGGGCGGGTGTCCTTAGGTAAGGTGTGTAGCGCAACTCCAGATAAGCCAAATTCTCAAAGGTGTAGGCGCCGCGTACCAACCGCTGAATGAAATAAGGCAGTGTTTCTGCCGACTGCGTCGATTCAACCAGCTTGTGAATTTCCAGATATTCCGCCAGTGACGCCTTGGGAGCCGTGTAGAACTCTTCGAAGTCGCTGTAATCCGTGAAGCGATCGAGCAGATCCGATTGCGATCGCTGCAAATAGCGCCAGAGGATTCGAGGGACGACGGCGCCTCCCAAGTGGCGATGTAAATCTGCAAATAACGCCATAATCCTCCTCCAAACTGAGGGGCGGCGATCGCCCAATTGTTAAGCTTTGTGAGTCATTCAAGCCTAACGCAGCCTTACTCCAGCGTCGTTCTCGATACGTTTCATTGAAAGACGCGGTTTGACAGGCGTTGAATTGGCGTCGGATAATCCCCTTTTGTGCAAATTTCGAGCGCAGTCGAAAGACCTTGGCGAACGTAGTCGTAATCGGGGCCCAGTGGGGCGACGAGGGCAAAGGCAAAATCACTGACCTGCTCAGCCGGTCAGCAGATGTCGTTGTCCGCTATCAGGGGGGCGTCAACGCGGGTCATACCGTGGTGGTGGGCGAGCAAACCCTGAAGCTGCACCTGATCCCCTCGGGCATTCTCTACCCCGATACCCAGTGCATCATCGGCTCTGGCACTGTCATTGATCCGAAGATCTTGCTGGGCGAGGTCGACATGTTGGAGCAGCTCGGGATCCCGACGGATCACCTGCTGATCTCCCAGACGGCGCATGTGACGATGCCCTACCATCGCTTGATCGATGCGGCATCCGAGCAGCAGCGGGGCAGTCACAAAATCGGCACGACGGGACGTGGGATTGGCCCCACCTACGCTGACAAATCAGAGCGGACAGGCATTCGCGTCTTGGATCTCATGGATCCAGAAGGTCTGCGCGAGCAACTGACTTGGACGATCGCCCAGAAAAACATCATTCTCGACAAGCTCTACGGGTTGCCGCCCTTGGATGCCGAGAGCGTGATCGAAGAATATTCGGGCTACGCCGAGCGGCTGCGTCCTCACGTTGTCGATAGCTCATTGACGATCGACGAAGCGTGGCGCAAACGCAAAAACATTCTGTTTGAAGGTGCCCAAGGCACTCTGCTCGACCTGGATCACGGCACTTATCCCTACGTCACCTCTTCGAATCCAGTGGCGGGTGGTGCTTGTATTGGCGCGGGTGTTGGCCCCACGATCATCGACCGTGTGATCGGCGTGGCGAAAGCCTATACGACCCGCGTTGGTGAAGGGCCTTTCCCGACTGAACTCCATGGAGACGTCGGTGAACTGCTCTGTCAGCGGGGCGCAGAATTTGGCACGACCACGGGTCGCCGTCGTCGCTGCGGTTGGTTTGACGCGGTGATCGGTCGCTATGCCGTTCGGATTAATGGCATCGACTGCTTGGCGATCACCAAGCTCGATGTACTAGATGATCTCGACGAAATCAAAGTCTGCGTTGCCTACGACATCGATGGCGAGCGTTGCGACCATTTCCCTAGCAGTGCCCGCAGCTTTGCTAACTGCCAGCCGATCTACAAAACCGTGCCGGGCTGGAAGCAATCAACGTCGCACTGCCGCAGCCTAGACGATCTGCCCAAAGCTGCTTTGGACTATCTCAAGTTCTTGGCGGAATTGATGGAAGTGCCGATCGCGATCGTCTCGCTGGGTGCAAGCCGCGACCAGACGATCATCGTTGAAGATCCGATCCATGGGCCGAAGCGCGCTTTGCTCTACGCCAGTGGCGAAGCTAGCGCCCAATAAGCGATCGCTTTCCAATGCAGCAAAACGACAAGGGGCGATCGCTCCTTGTCAGAAATTAATGTGAGCAAAACCATGACTCGCCAAAATATTTCCTCCGGTTCCTCGTGGGAACCAGTGCTGGGCTATTCCCGTGCTGTCAAAGTCGGGCCCTACGTCCATGTCTCCGGCACCACGTCTAGCACGCCGGATGATGCCTACGGGCAAACCAAGGCAGCGCTGCAGACGATCGAACAAGCCCTTGCTGAAGCCGGTGCAAAACTTTCCGATGTCGTGCGGACGCGAATCTATGTCACCGACATTTCGCGTTGGGAAGAAATTGGCAAGGCCCACGGCGAGGTCTTTGGAGAGATTCGCCCTGCGATGGCCATGGTGGAAGTCAGCAAACTGATCGCACCGGAACTGCTTGTTGAAATTGAGGCGGACGCCTACATCGGCGAATAGCTTCATCAACGAGTGCAACACCCTTAGGCTCCATGCAGCAGTGGACTGAGGGTGTTTTTGTGTTGTCCTTTAGCTCACTGGCGTTGCGGATTCAGTCGGCAGCACTGCCAGGAAACTGAGCGGGCGATTCATGGTGGTGGAAAAGCCAAGGATGCCGCGATCGCGGTGCTCATAAATCAACTGGCGATCGCAAAGCATGAGAACACCTCACTGCATTCTCGAAAGTTTGCTACAGGGAAATGCTCGAGGTTAAAACGGGAGTTTTTTCTTTTTGTTCTTCTTCTGGTCGAACTCCAGTTCCTTGAGGCGACGCAGCATCACCGAGAAGTAGTCGTTGAGATAGCTTTCCAGATCCGTAATTTCGGCAGGATCAATGCCAAATGCAGCGTAGGTTGCTGCCATATCTGCTGTGAACGGACGCCCACTGGCCATCACTTCGCTAAATGCCAAGCGATCGGCAATGTTCCAGCCCCATTGGAAAAAGCGAAAGAAGCGTTTCATCAGGCGGACAGTGGCCAGCGGCAAACGGGCGATTTTCGTTTCCTTGCCACTGATCCGTTCGCAAAGTTGGATGATTTCCAATCCATTCCAAGCTTTTGGCCCAACCACAGGTAGGGTCTGCTTCTCTGTTGCAGGAGTTGTCAGGGCTGCCACTGCAAACCGCGCAATATCCAAAGTACTGAGATAGGCGATCGGGTCAGAGTCTTGCGTCACAAAGGTTGTCCGCCCTTCTAAGACGGGGATCGCAAACTCCGCGATCAAACCCTGCATAAAGCCCGCCAGGCGCAGAATTGTGTAGTTGAGACCCGACTGTTTCAGAAATTCTTCAACGCAGTACTTGATGTCCATCAACGGAACATCGCGATGCTTTTCCGCATCAATGATCGAGCAGAAGATAAAGCGTTGAACACCCGCATTCGCAGCCGCTTGGATCAAATTGACCTTGCCTTGCCAATCCACGTCGTAGCAGCTCAGAGAGTCTGTCGAGCGTGTGGTGGCCGCATCAATAACTGCTTCGATCCCTTCAAGCGCGAAAGAGAGTGTCTCTGGCTGGGTGAGGTCTCCGCGCACCAAGTCACAACCCCACTCCCGCAGGAAGTTTCCCCGCTTCGGGCTACGAACTAAACAACGAACCCGGTGACCTTCGTCGAGGGCTCGGCGGGCAATCTGCCGACCGAGAGTACCCGTAGCGCCAACAACGAGGACATCCATGGGAGCAGTACAGGATTGTTAACAGTTCTTAAGATGTTATCAGAATTGCGATCGCGCCAACATAGCAAAAAGCCCCTCTGTTCAGGAGGGGCCAACCTCAGCAACTGAGATGGGGACTTATTTTTCGACTTTTTGGACGCCCTGAACTTTCAGCAGGAAAGCGCCGAGTGCCAAGCCCAGAGGCACCAACACGATGAAGAGAAACGCGGTTCCAAAAATTTCTCCGGCCATGCTGACCCCTGCTCCTTAAAGTGATGCTGCGCAATCAATCTCAGGGTATTCTATGCCAGTTTCTGCCCTCAACCGCCCATGTCTTCGCCGTTAGTCTCTGCTGAGTGGTTGCAAGCGAATCTAGATGACCCGACCCTTCGCATCATTGATTGTCGCTTTAACCTAATGCGTCCTCAACAGGGCCGCGAGCAGTATCAGCAAGGCCATGTACCGGGAGCAGTCTATCTAGATTTAGATGCTGATCTCTCAGCACCCAAGGGCGATCGCGGTGGACGGCATCCCTTGCCCGCGATTGAGGCGTTAGCGGCGCGGTTAGGGGCGATCGGGATTGGCTCTGATCCTGCCACTTTAGTTGTGGCTTACGACGATAGTTTTTCAGCGTTTGCCAGTCGGCTCTGGTGGCTGCTGCGCTATCTCGGCCATGAACAGGTTGCAGTTTTGGATGGTGGGTTAGCCGCTTGGCAGGCAATTGGCGGCAAATTGGTGACAGAGACTCCTACGATCGCACCGGCCATCTTTCGACCACGCCCTCAGTCGGCTTGGGTCGTTGATTCAGCAGGCGTCAAAGTAGCGCAAGCCAGCGGTCACATCCTGATCGATTCCCGCGAAGGAGAGCGCTACCGCGGAGAGCGGGAGCCAATCGATCCGGTCGCGGGACACATTCCTGGGGCACAGCTTGCCGTTTGGAAAGAAGCACTGGACGATCGCGGCTACTGGCGGTCGCCGAGCGAACAGCAGCAGCGCTGGCAGCATTTGCCCACTGACGCTAATCCGATTATTTACTGTGGCTCCGGTGTGACAGCCTGCGTCAACTTACTCTCATGGGAACTGGCAGGGCGATCGCCCGCGCAACTCTATGCCGGTAGTTGGAGCGATTGGTGTAGCGATCCTGAGAACGCGATCGCTACGGGAGCGGAGTAGGGGCTGTTTGGGGAGATTGCTGCAAACCCGCTGGATCAGTGGCAAGGGCAACGCGATCACCGCCCACAGCCCGCATCGCATCCAAGACCGTCACAATGTCACGGTAAGCAGCACTGCCATCGGCGTAGAGCAACATTGAGCCCGTGGGGTTGGTGCGGTTAAAACCAACAAGTACTAGCCGCAACTGTTCCGGTGTCACTGGCTGCGAATCCACGTAGGGTTGCCCAGTGGCATCCAAGCTCACCAAGAGCGTCTGCCGTTCTTGGAGACGGCTGGTACTTGATTGCGGCAGCGTAATGTCGAGAGCGGACTGCCGAGTCAGTTGCAGCGTCGCCAGAATGAAGAAAATCAAGATGCAAAAAACCACGTCGATCAGCGGCAGCATCTCGATCCGTGCTTCAGACTCCGCATTTTCAGCCGGAATTTTCATGGGTTTCGCCCTTTAAACAATGACCTCAATCAGGCTTAGCGCAGGGACTGGGTAGGGAGGCCGCGCCGTGCCCAATCTTGCCGATACATCAGTTCGAGTTGGTTACCAGCCCGCCGGAAGATTTTCATCTGCTGGAAGATCAATCCTTGAAAGACGCGATAAGCCGCTAGCGCCGCGATCGCCACAATCAAGCCCGTTGCAGTGGTAATCAACGCTTCACCAATGCCCGCACTCACCCCAGCGGTCGAGGCAGTGCCCAAGTCGCCAATTCGGAGATTACCCAGCGTTTGAATCAAGCCTAAAACGGTGCCAAGCAAACCCAATAGCGGCGAAATCGCAATAACAGCTTCGAGAAGTTTGTCCCCTCGCCGCATGTTCGCTAGCTCTTCTTCCGCAGCTGCTTCCAGCGCCAAGCGAAATAGTTCGGGATCGGGCTGCTGCAATTGCAAGGGTGCAGCGAGAAAGCGACCAATCGGCGATCTTTTCGCTCGACTGGCGACTTCTGCAGCTAAATCCCAGTCTTGATCCGCCGCTTCCAAAATGCGGTGAACGATTTGGCTCTCCTGATCGAGCATCTTGTACCAAAACCAAGCCCGCTCAAAGATGGTGCCCAGCGCCAAAATCGACAGGCCGGTCAACGGCAGCATCGCAAGGCCGCCCTTTTGAAATAGCGTCAGGATGTTCACAAGCGAGGCAGGAGATAGGGGATCATTTGACGATCAACCTAGCACGCAGATTCACTGCTGTTTGCATTGTCGATTACGAGCGATCGCGCCAGTTTTAGGCAGGTCTGCCACGGAGCATCAGTCTTAAAGGATTGGGGTTGGCAGTGACTACTGGCTGCAGCAAAGCCCGCTGTTTGCAGCGCTTGAATCAGGCACGATCGTGCTGGAGGATCCTGCCGGCCGCGCCGCCCAATTTCCCCCAAGGTGTAGCAGTAGGGCGGGAGAGTCGCTTCAGCTTGGAATTGCTGGAGTAAATCTGCGATCGCAGTCCAGTTCCAAGCAATCGCTTGTTGTTGCAGTGCTTGTAGATAGGCAACCTCATGCAAGGGGCCAATCCAAAGCGGACCAGTCAACGCTAGAGGCTGTCCGTCCTCTGGACACTGCAAAGCAACAGGACTGAGTTGCCGCCACGGTCGCACTTGGTACTGGCCGCAGTGGTGGCAATAGCCCAGCCAACCCTGTTGATTGACTTTGCCACTCGTGGGCAAGAGGCGAATCAGTACGCGAAAGGCCTGCCCTGAGTAATAGGAAAACAGGGGCTGAATCCCAAAGCCCCGCTGCCAAGCCTGATGCTGCAACGCGGCAATCAGCAGGCGGAGTCCCTGCTCGGGGATGCTGGGGTGGCTACGCGCCCAAACGCCGTAAGCCCGGAAGGCAAGATCGCGATCGTGACCGCTGAGCGATCGCCCGTCGGTGGCAGTGAAATAGAGGCAACCGCCAACTTTGACTGCATCCCAAGCACTGGCCAGATGTTCGCTGGCTGTTCCGAAGGCGTCGACATCAACAAAGTCGTAGAACTGCTGCTGGGCGAAGGCTTCGGCAAAGAGACGACGGGCGGAATCGCAGCGCAGGTCGAGGCGATCGCCCGCGATCGCAGTTAGATTCTGCTGGAGCAATGGTTGCAACTCTGGGTCGGCATCGCTAACCACCAGGCGATCGACGTTGGCTTCTAAGGCATAGCGCAGACTGCGCACCCCACAGCCCGCCATCGTTTCCAATAAGTTGAGCGATCCCAAACGCTGCCGCTCGATCGCAGCCGCCAAAACACCCAAATCCCGTGCTGGTCGGGCTTGCGATCGAAAAAAAGCAGTTCCCTGCTGAAATCGAGCAGCACCCTCTTGCTGCCAGTTTGCCGTTGCTGTGTCCATCTCTGGATCAAAGCATGGGGCGATCGCGGCCTGCTATTCCCAAGAGGTGAGCCGCTCTTTCAGGGATTGTGTGGTTTTGGTGATTTGCAAGCGATGTTGCTCGAAGTTGGCGGCCAGACTAATCAGGACAATGCCAATCACTAACCCCGCCACCCATTTAGCAAAGGCATCACTCGTCATCCAAAGAATCAGGTGATAAGCCCCAGTCAACACAAACGTGCTGGTGCCGACGTAGAGCAGGGCACGAATTTGAAGGCCCAACCCCAACAGCACCGTCAGGATACTGACCAAAATCGGCGTGAAACCGGTCTCGCGGTAGAACAGCAGAGCTGTCAGACAGATCAGACTGCTACCAAGGATGCGGATGAAATGGCGGAGCGATCGCGCCTGAGGTTCCACAAGAGCGGGATCCACTTGCGCGATATAGAGGATGGACAGACCCAGGTGCATCGCTGGAATCAGGGGTTCACTGATCACCAAGTCCGTTGAGAGCTTCCCGAAAATCCAATTGACGACCAGCAAGCTGATGTAAGTCCAGCGGATCGCATCGTAGAAAAGTGCCACCCGAACGTAAAACAGGCCAACAGCAATCAAGCCCAGATAGGTACTGTTGAGAGCGTCGGTCAGCAAAGCCACAATCGGCAGGCAAACAGCAACTCGCTGCCAAGGAGCCGCCTGCCAGCCAAAGCGCGCCCAAGGGAATTGCAGCATCGCTAGGCTCAGCAGCGCAATCAAAAGAACACGGATGGGATCCAGCACCGCTAGCTCAGGCCAAAGCAAACGGAGTTGTACGGCACTACCGATCGCTTCTAGGCAACCGACGTAGACCCAGAGCTGACTCCAGCGGCTGGGCGATCGCTCGGGAGAGCACCGGGCTTGCAACCAGGCATAACTGGCCAACAGAAGACAAACGGCCAGACTCAGCACTGACCCTGTCGGTTGTGAAAAGAGCAAGACAGGCAGCGTCAACACTTGGATGAAGCCCGCCAGTCCCCAATGCAAATGGGCTGCAAGCCGCCAGTTTGTGAGCGGGATAGCGTAGAAGCTGGCGGCCGATCGCGATCGCCACACAACAAGGCTGCGATAGACCGCCGCGGTCGCAATGCCCAAGAGTGACAGCAGGAGCAGACCATCGATCGGATTCCCACCTTGGCTTTGCAGCAGGGCGTAGAGCAGAAGCTCGTAGAGTCCGCAGGAAATCAACAAAAAGCCCAGTAGCCGCAGCAGCCCCAAGCCCCAGTGATTGGCTTGCCGTTGGATCACTTGGCGATGCTGGGTGAAGACCACCGCTGCCGCCAGCAATTCCGTGGTGCCGCTATAGGCGTTGAAGAGCCCAAGTCGCCAAACTAGCCCCAAGCCGACTCCCAACAGAGGCAACCAACGCACCCATTCCAGTCGACTAAAGCGAGACGGCAGGACAGGCATCAGTCCAATACCCACCCCAGCCAGCAGCAGGTTGGCGATCGCGAGGGACCAAGCGACCTCAGAGCCAGAGCTGACCAAGGACTGCACCGTAGCAGCGATCGCCCATTGCGTCGTGACCGCCCAGAGAACCACAGCTACGGAAGTCGGTCGTCGCCAGTAGCGAGCGATCGTGACTGCACTCAAGATCCAAAAAGCCGTACTCGCCGCTGCAGAGGTTGCAGTCGCCACCAGACTAAATCGCCCCAGCACGTAAAGCGGGAAGTAGCTGACCAGCAGGGTGATCGCGATTGCTAGTCCCCAGCCAGCGGCAGCGCGACTGTAAATGCGCCCTAAAAGATTACGGAGACGCTGAAATTGAGTCCGCAGGAGCCAGAGAACGCCAACGGTGAGCGCCCCAACCGTCCACCAGTGCTGGGCGATCGGCCAGCGCAGCAAGATTACCCCTTCTAGGCAAAGCAGTAAGCCCCCGTGATAGACCGCCTGCGGCAGCACAGGGAGAAATCTGACATTAGCGATCTGAATCAGGCTGGCCAGCAAGAATGCCAGCTGGAGCACCCGTAAAGGGTTGGTTGCCTCCAGCGTGATGACCGCCGCCAGCAGACAGCCCAAGCCCAGCAAGAGACTGCTAGTCAACGCCAGCCGTCGTCGTCGCGATCGCGGTTTTGCGAAGTGTCCTGCTAGGCCCGTCCAGCCCAGCGGCAAGAGGAACCAAAGCAGGGCGATCGCCAACGGCGTCTCAAAGTTGAGGCCCAACAGCAGGGCACTACTGACAGACAGCAGCAGCGCCCCAGCTTGAAATTGCCGCCACCAGTGCTGATGGTGCGCAGAGCGGGGCCGCCAAACCATCAGCCCCAACTGGCTCAGGGCAATCGCTCCAGTAAACACGCCCCAAGGCAAGAGGGTTGACCAATTAGCGAGTGTGCTAGCCCAAAAGACGATCGCAATCAGTCCCGTCCAATAGGTCAGGGTCAGCAGGCGCGGTCGCCATTGCGGGCGACTACCGTAGGTGAATCCGGCCAGTAGCAGGGCATCCGTCGTCCAAACCAGCGATCGCAGCCAAGGGTCAAACAGGCTGAGCAACGCCAGCACCACGCCCAGCCCCAAGGCCAGTTGTTCAGCAATTCGGGAAAGACGGGGCTGTTGCCAACGCCACCCTAAGCCCAGCGAGATTCCCAGCCAGATCAATACGTAGGGCAGCAGCGTCAGGCTGTAGACCGTGAGGGAAACTTCGGGATCTTGCGCGACAGTTACCACAAACCCCTGTCGCCAAGTCTCAGGGATGACAGGTTCGAGCAGCAGACAGCCCAGCAGGCCAATGCCAAACAGCGCAATGAGCGTCCAACTGCGACGGGTTGCTTGCAGGCGTTGAACCAGACAGAGTCCTGCGATCGCTGTTACACCCAAAGCCTGCCAGGCATCCCAGCCGATGGTGACCCACCAAGCCAGCAGAATCAGTCCTGCCCCCAGCCACTCCAAACTGTCTTTGCCCAGTCCTGCTCGCCTAGGTTCGCTCCAGAGCAACCAGCCCAGCAGAGCGATCGCAATGCCCAAGCTGGCGATCGGTACCGATTCCGCCGCGATCGCCCTCAACAGAATCACGCCAAGGGCAAATAGACTCCAGACTTGCCCCGACCGCGATAATCCCTCACTACTATTGCCGGCCCGGTTTGGTAGTAAGCCTAGGCAGAGCAGCACAGCACCATAAACCGCCACCTGTGCAGGCCAGATCGTTTGCCAGCCCAACTGACAGAGCAACAGGCCGATCAGACACCAGAACAGTTGGGGTGCGTAGTGGCTCTGACGATAGGTGCGCTGGGCGATCGCCAGCAGAATCCCAGCGGCGAGAATGGCTAGTGCGATGGAAAGTAGGGCAAGCCCTGGGCCTTCACTCCGAATGACCAAGCCATCGATCGCCCAGAAGTTGAAAGGCAAGAGGAGCAACGCAACGGCTTCGAGACTGGTTGCCGTCAGGGTGAGATTGGCCTGCCGCACCGCCCAGCGACTGCAACCCCAAAACAAAAGAGTGTAGCTCCACAGCACCAGATATTGGGCGATCGCGGGAAAGTAAGTCCACTGGGTTGCGACTAGAACCCCAGACGAGAGCACAACCAGAAAAACACCAAGGAAAAGGATCCAGCGCACGCTTAGCTCATCAGCAAAGCTGACCCAGATCCGTTGCCAGCGCGAGGGTGGCTTGGGTTGGCGAACAGGGGCAACTGGCTGACGTGCTCGAGCTGGAGCAATCGCGGCTGGAGCGACGACTGCAGGTGCCGGGAGGGGACTGCTGAGGTAGCGTCGCGCCACCTGTAAGACCTGATCAGGTTCAATTAACTGGAGCTGGAGCAGCGCTTCTAAACCCTCCAGAACCCGAGGGTCATCCGGATCAACGCGAAGATCCAACGGAAGGGGCAGCATAGGAAGGCGATCGCAACGGATTGCCCACATAATTGACAGCCGTTTTGATTTGTGGCGGCTGCCTTAGGAAGGATTTACAAACGTCCAGTCTGAATTGCAGCAAAGAGCGCAGCCCGCGATCGCTCACTGGCTATGCCAAGATCAGGCCAAGCAGGAGACCCCAGGCATGGTGGCTATTCCGCAAGCGCATTCCCTGTCAGTTGCTGACTATCTCCAGTTCGAAGCAGCAAGCGATGTCAAGCACGAATATCGGGCTGGCGAAGTCTACGCAATGGCGAGTGCCACCGATGCTCACAGCACGATCGCAGGGAATCTATTTGTTTTTCTCCGCAATCATGTTCGTGGCAGCGGGTGTCGCGTTTATATGTCGGACATGAAGGCACGACTCGAGCGATCGAATTGCTTTTACTATCCCGATTTATTGGTGACCTGCGATCCACGAGATCAAGAGACAGCGACCTACAAACGCTTTCCGAAGCTGATCGTTGAGGTGCTGTCACCCAGTACTGAAGCCTTCGATCGCGGCGATAAATTTGCCGATTATCAAACGCTCGAATCGCTGGAAGAGTACGTCCTGATCAGCACCAGCCGCCAGCGGGTCGATTGTTTTCGGCATAGCCCTGAAGGCATCTGGACGCTGCAGTTCTATTTGCCTAATGCTGAGGTCTTGCCTTTGCAAAGTATTGGTCTGGAGGTGCAGCTGAGTGAGCTCTATGAAGATGTGACTTTGCCCCCACCTCCGACTGCTTCTGAATCCTCTGAATCGATGGAAGTCGGATTATGAGTCTGCGATCGCTGACTGTTGCGACCAGTCAGGACTGGATTTGGCGAGGCTTGCGGGTTCGCTATGCCTTCCGGCGATCGCCTCAACCCACGAATGCGATACCTGTAATTTTTCTGCATGGATTTGGAGCCGGTTGGCGGCATTGGCGCGACAACATACCAGCCCTTGCAGAGGATCGAGATGTCTATGCGATCGATTTAGTTGGCTTTGGCGATTCTGAGAAAGGCTATCTGCACTACGGCCCTGTTTTCTGGTCGGAGCTGGTGCGGGACTTTTGCCAACAGTTTGTGGATACTGCCGCCGTTCTAGTCGGTAATTCCCTTGGCTCTGTGGTGGCGATGGTAACGGCACATCGTTTTCCAGAGTGCGTTCATGGCTTAATCCTGCTGAACCTACCGGACACCAGCCTGCTGCGATCGCCCGCTAATCACGATCGGTTCCAAGGCCTTCGGCAAAGACTGCTCTGGGCACTGACGGCACCGTGGCTGATCGAACCTTTGCTGCTCTGGTTGCGATCGCCGAAACGACTCAAACCTTGGCTCGCTTTGGCTTACAGCGATCACGATCGCATTGATGCGGACTTGTTGGATCTGATTGCCAGACCCGCGCGATCGCTCGATGCAGGGCCTGCACTCCGGGCGATGACGCGATTCAATGCCGAAGTTCCCCGAGACTGGCGAGCTGATCGCGTTTTACCGCAGTTGAGTCAGCCGATTTTGCTGATCTGGGGTGAAAGCGATCGCCTCGTTCCCTTCAGCTTGGCGAAACGCTGCCAGCAACTGAATCCGCGACTGGAATGGCTGCCGATGCCGGCGACGGGTCACTGTCCCCACGATGATCGACCGGGCTTCGTCAATCAAAGCCTCAACAATTGGTTATCGCAGCTCGACCCTGCCGACGTTAAGATCAAGGCTTAGCTTGCTGCCTGCCCCCATGAAACGCACCCTGTCTGTGTTGGTTGAAGACGAAGCGGGCGTCCTGACTCGGATTGCCGGACTGTTCGCCCGTCGCAGCTTCAACATCGAAAGTCTGGCTGTTGGTCCTGCCGAACAGGTCGGCATTTCACGGATCACGATGGTGGTGCAAGGCGACGACCACGAAATTGAGCAAATTACCAAGCAGCTCTACAAGCTGATCAATGTGCTCAAAGTGCAGGACATTTCGGAAGTTCCCTGTGTTGAGCGTGAGCTGATGCTGATTAAAGTCAACGCCAACAGCAGCAATCGCTCGGAAATTCTGGAGCTAGTGCAAATCTTCCGCGCGCGCGTTGTTGATGTCGCTGAAGACTCGCTGATCATTGAGGTTGTGGGCGATCCGGGCAAGATGGTCGCGATCGTGCAGGTGCTGCAACGCTTCGGCATTCGGGAAATTTCGCGGACTGGCAAAGTTGCGCTGACCCGTGAATCTGGTGTCAATACCGAGTTCCTCAAGGCCTTGGAAGCGCGGGTCTAGGCGTGGACGATCGCCTCTACGCACCTGCAACTGAACGAAATCGGGATGTCATTCTTGCGGTTTTGAAGGATGAGTTGCGATTGCCCGGCACGGTCTTAGAAATCGCTAGCGGTACGGGTGAGCACGCCGCCTATTTTGCGCCGCAGCTCCCGGACTATTTTTGGCAACCCAGCGATCCCACCCAAGAGAGTCGTCGCAGCATCAACGCTTGGCGATCGCATGTCAACGCTCCTAACTTGGGCAAAGCGATCGCGATTGATGTTACCCAGCCTGACTGGACGGAATCATTACCAGTGTTGCCTCAGCCGATCGTGGCGATCGCAGCCATCAATTTGATCCATATTTCGCCGTGGGAAGCCACGCTGGGACTGTTTTCTGGTGCCCGTCAGTTGTTATCGCCAGATGGCTTGATTTATCTCTACGGCGCGTACAAACGCAACGGGGAGCATACGGCACCCAGCAATGAAGCCTTTGATGCTTCCTTGAAAGCGCGCAATCTGTCTTGGGGTGTACGCAATCTAGAGGACGTGATTCAAGTCGCTGAAGCTGAACAGTTTCGACTCGATCGCGTGATCGAAATGCCCAGTAATAATCTCTCAGTTTGTTTCCGAGCGATCGTCTAACTTTGCACTTCCAGAAGCAACTATCGAGCCTGCACTGCTGTTTTTAAGATTGTTTCGCGGGTTGCTGATCTCCCCAAACCTTGGCGATTTGGGCATCCCGACCACAGCGGACTCGATAGTACTTATAAAGCAAAGCTTGCTTTTGATAGTAATTCTGGTGATAGTTCTCAGCTTCCCAGAAGTCTTTTACAGACTTGATTTGCGTTTGAATCGGTTGATCTAATTCCTGAGAAGCTGCTGCGATCGCGGCTTGAGCGATCGGCTCTTGTTCTGGTGTTGTGAAGATCACAGATTGATACTGACTGCCGCGATCGCAGAATTGACCGCCAGCATCGAGCGGATCGATATGGTGCAGGAAGTAGCTAACGAGTTGTTCGTAGCTGACTTGATCAGGGTCATAGACAACTTTGACGGATTCGTAATGACCTGTTTTGCCAGCCGAGACTTGCTTGTAAGTCGGATTTTTGACAGTGCCGCCGCTGTAGCCTGAAATCGTTTCAGTGACGCCAGAAACTTTGTCGAAATCCGCTTCGACGCACCAGAAGCAACCACCCGCAAAAATCGCTTCAGCAGTTGCTGCCCATGCGGCTGTATGTGGGAACCAAAAGCTGACGATCAGCAGCACCAAAACCAATAGCCGTCTCATGATGACTCGACTCTCCCAGAACTTTTGAGCTGCTGATCAACGGTCAGAATCGCGATCGCTAAAACGTGCCTTGCAGAGCAGAAACACAGCGATCGCAGAGATCGGGATGCTCGGAGCTATGGCCAACGGTTGTCGAATAGTTCCAGCAGCGATCGCATTTTTGCCCTTCGGCATCAACCACGGCGATCGCCCAATTCTCTGTTTGAGCGTGATATTTCGCATCTGCCAAACCGTTCGGTTGATCGCGCAATTCTACTTGCGACACCAAGAAGAGATAACGCAGATCATCGACAGCTGTTCCTGAGAGACTGTCAGTCGGATTGCGATCGGCTAAGACAGTTCGCCACTCTGGATCAGCCACCCAAAGTTGCAGTTTTGCTTCTAGGGAAGAGCCGATCGCCTGATCGCGTCGGGCCTGCTCCAACACTTTATTGACTTCACCGCGCAGGTCACGCAGTTGTTGCCATTTAGTCGCTAGCTCGGGTTGATCCCACTCCGCTTGGAGCTGAACCCAACCGGCTTGGAAGACAGACTGAGTGCGGGCTGGATAGGGCAGATTCTGCCAGATATCCTCTGCCATGTGGGAAAGAACGGGTGCGATCGCCGTCGCTAGAGCTTCCACACAGATAGCCAGTACGGTTTGGCAACTCCGCCGTCGCAGACTATCCGGCGCACTGATGTAGAGGCGATCTTTGCCGATGTCCAGATAGAAATTGGAGAGATCGACAACGCAGAAGTTCTGGACTGTCTGGAAGAACCGGAAGAACTGGAAGCTCTCAAAGGCATCCGTAATTTCGAGAATGACTTCCCGCAGTCGGTGCAGCAGGTAGCGATCGAGCTCCGGCAATTTCTCCCAAGGCACTGCGTCCTTAGCCGGATCAAAGTCGTGCAGGTTCCCTAGCAAGAATCGTGCTGTGTTGCGGATCTTGCGGTAGACATCCGCCATTTGTTTGAGGATGTTTTTACCGATCGGTACATCGGAAGAATAGTCGACCGACGAGACCCAAAGGCGCAGCACGTCAGCCCCGTAAGGCGGTTCCTGTTTTTGATCCTTGCCGCCGTTGATCACGATCGCGGGGTCAACCACGTTGCCCAGCGACTTGCTCATCTTGCGACCCTTTTCATCCAGTGCAAAACCGTGGGTCAAGACACGTCGATAGGGCGCATAGCCATTGCAAGCAACGCTGGTCAGCAGACTGGATTGGAACCAGCCACGGTGCTGATCCGAGCCTTCCAGATAGAGATCGGCGGGATAGTGCAGTCCTTCCCGCTGTGAGGCGACTGCTGCCCACGAGGAACCAGAGTCAAACCAGACATCCATTGTGTCGGTGCCTCTGCGATAGCGCCGGCCATTGCTGCGATAGGGCTCGGGCAATAGGTCAGCGACATCCAGCTCCCACCACGCATCAGAACCGCGTTCTGCCACAATCGCGCGGACATGGACAATCGTCTCGGCATTCAGCAATGCTTCACCCGTCTCCTCGTCGTAGAAGACAGGAATCGGCACGCCCCAAGTCCGCTGGCGGGAAATGCACCAATCACTGCGCTCACTGACCATCGATGTGATCCGGTTTTCGCCCTGTGCCGGAATCCAGTCGACCTCTGCGATCGCCTGCAAAGCCTGCTCGCGGAAGCCTTCAACCGAAGCAAACCACTGCTCAGTAGCGCGGAAAATCGTTGGTTTTTTGGTGCGCCAATCGTAGGGGTAGCGGTGGGCGTAGCTTTCTTCCTTCAGCAGTGCGCCGACTTCCGTCAACCATTCCACGACCGCGCCATTGGCGTCCTTGAGGACGTTTTTGCCCACCAGGCGATCACCAACGGCCGCTGTGAAGTCACCCTTGTCATCAACGGGACAGAATACCTCCAGTCCGTAGCGCTGACCGACGATAAAGTCGTCCTGACCATGTCCTGGGGCCGTATGCACTAAGCCTGTACCGGATTCCGTTGTGATGTAGTCGCCACCAATCACCACGGGGCTTTCGCGATCGTAGAGCGGGTGGCGATAGCGACTGTGCTCCAGCACTGCACCGGGGAAGGTCGCCAACACCGTCAGTTCAGTGCCGAAGGTCTTACTCAGACTCTCCGCCAGTTCTGCCGCCACAATTAAATGGCGATCGCCGGCTTGCACTACGGCATAGGTCAGCTCCCCATTGACCGCCACGGCGAGGTTGGCCGGAATGGTCCAAGGCGTCGTTGTCCAGATCGCTAGCGCCAGATTGGAGTAACTGCCGAGTAATGGCTGCGCCGCGTCCGACAACTGCACGATCGGCATCGCCACATAGATGCTGCGCGAGGTGTGGCCGTCCGGATATTCCAGCTCCGCTTCTGCTAGCGCCGTGCGCGAACTAGGGCTCCAGTGCACCGGCTTAAGGCCACGGTAGATGTAGCCCTTCAGCACCATCTGGCCAAAGACATCAATCTGCGCCGCTTCGTATTCGGGCGTCAGGGTCAGGTAGGGCGCATCCCAATCCGCCCAAACGCCATAGCGCTGGAAACTCTGACTCTGTTGATCGACTTGCGCCAAGGCGTAGGCTTTTGCTTTTTGCCGCAGCGTCAAGGGCGTGAGATTCCGGCGTTCCTCTGAGGACAGCTCCTGCAAGACTTTGAGCTCGATCGGCAGACCGTGACAGTCCCAACCCGGCACGTAGCGCACCTTCCGCCCTTGCAGCAGTTGGTACTTGTTGATGATGTCCTTGAGGGTTTTGTTGAGGGCGTGCCCCATGTGCAAGGCCCCATTGGCATAAGGGGGGCCATCGTGCAGCACAAACGGTGCGCCCGGATTTTGCCGCGATAGGGTTTCGTAAATTTGCTGATCAGCCCAGAACTGCTGAATTTCTGGCTCCCGCACCGGCGCGTTGGCCCGCATGTTGAACGGTGTTTGGAGCAGATTAAGAGTGTCTTTGTAGGCAGAAGCTTCAGCCACGCTGGAAATCCGGGGTCGACGGGCAAGTCGTCCCATTATCCTTGACAGACTTGATGAGCTTCAACTAACCCCGCTAAGACAAGCCCAAACGCTCTGCTAAATCAGGGTCAGGATTACGCAATTCATCCAAGCTATTAATCACCACCGGCTGTAATTCCACGGGCTGCTCTTCAGTCTCAGGCTCGACCACGATCGCGACGGCTTCCACATCAGCCTCTACAACTTCAGGTTCGATCGCCTCAGTTCCTGACGCCGGAGGTTCCTCCACAACGACTTCCGCGATCGCTTCTGGCTCGCTGGCATCGCTCTCTTCAGGGACTGCTCCTGACTCTGTTAGGACTTCCGTCTCAGTTTCGATCGCTGTTTCTACTGGAGCTTCTACCTCCGAAACCGCTTCGGCTACTTCCTCGCGATCGCTCTCAGGTTGCTCTGAAATGTCTGGCGTTGCGATCGCTTCGGGTTCAGTCGTAACAACTTCAGCCGTGACTGCTGGCTCAGGTTCACTAGACTCTACCGACTCTTCTACTGCCGCTTCGACTTCTGTCTCAGCAGCCTGTGCTTCAACGATTTCTTCAGCGACTTCAGGAGCTTGAGCGATCGATTCAGTAGCTGCAACCTCAACGGTCTCTGTCACAGCTTCTGCAGCCTCAGAGGTTTCTGCGATCGCAGTGTCTACGACGGGTGCTACTGCTTCAGCAACAGATTCTGTGACCGTCTCGATGACTTCGTCCGCTGCGGTAACGGTTTCCTCAACTGCTTCAGTTAGCTCAGCGGCAACTTCTGCGACTGGTTCAGTAACAGGCTCAGTAGCTGTCTCGATCGCAGGTTCAACCTGCTCAGCTACAGTCTCAACGGCTTCTGTAACGACTGCAGCAGCTTCTGTTGCAACCTCCGCGTTCGCTTCCGTCTGTTCAACAGCCTCGACAGAGGGGTTTAGAACAGGCTCAGCAGCCTCTGCAACGGCTTCTTCCGGCGCAGGGACAGTGACAGCAGCAGTTGACTCTTCAGGCCGGACAAACTTCTTCCCGTGGGTTTTCCGACCTTGCAGACGGCCCTGTAGCTTCTGTAACCCGCCAACTAAGTTCACGCCACCTGTTTTTTTTGCTGCTTCGCCAGTCGTGGGAGTGCTGAATAGTGTTTTCCAGTTCAATTGCTGGAGCCTCTGCCAACCCTGCTGCCAGAGCAAACCTTGCTGCCAAGCCGCTTGATCTTCGGGACTGAGCGCCAACCAACGGCTCTGAATGGCTTGCTGTCCCAACCAACCCAAGAGCGCGATCGCGGCAATTTGACTCAGCAGCAGCGCCCCTCGGAATTGGCTGTGGGCATTCCAGAGAATGAGGGCATACAAACCCGCAACGCCACTCCAGATCAAGTCACTGCGACGGGTCAAGGGCGGCAACAACACCGCAGCCAAAAACAGTCCCAGAGCCGCGATCGCCACCGCGATCGCCAGTAGCAGCGCCAGCATTGTCGTCCTCTCCTGCGAGTCTGCAACCTATTGTCAGGGACAGATGGACATTCGCCGGTCACAGCAATCGTCCAAGCCTCGTGCTAGGATAGCCTCCGGTTCGCGGACGTGGCGGAATTGGCAGACGCGCCAGATTTAGGTTCTGGTACCGCAAGGTGTGAAGGTTCAAGTCCTTTCGTCCGCATCCTCAAAAATTGCCTAAAACTAAGCGAATTGCCCTGCGATCGGCACTAAAGAGATTGACTTCTGCACCAAGCTGGTTATTCTCTGGCTAAGGCGTTATTGACACCGATAGGCGGGATCACAGTCCTGGTCAATCCTGAGAAAGGCTTCATAAATTTTCACCTTTCAAAAGCGGTGTCGTATACTACGCGAGAACCATTCAACGGAGTCTGGCAGGCATGTCAGAGGCTCAAACGCCCCTGACAGTACCAAAGAAGTTTCTTGGTGCCCCAGGAGGCTTCAACCCCACCGTCGCACTTTTCTTGGCAGGCTACACCTGCGCGACACTCTCGGTCTTGGGGTTCTGGTGCTGGAGTTGGCCCCACTGGCTATCTTTCGTTCTGAGTGTCACGGCCTTACATCTGGTAGGCACCGTCATCCACGATGCCTCTCATAATGTGGCCCATGCAAATCGCATCCTGAATGCGATTTTGGGACATGGCAGTGCACTGTTGCTGGGCTTTACCTTCCCGGTGTTCACGCGGGTGCACCTGCAACACCATGCCCACGTCAATGATCCCAAGAACGATCCCGACCACATCGTTTCGACCTTTGGGCCGCTGTGGTTGATTGCTCCGCGCTTCTTCTATCACGAGATCTATTTCTTCCAGCGTCGCCTGTGGAAGAAGTTTGAGCTGCTCGAATGGTTCCTGAGCCGCGCTGTCGTGATCGCGATTTTCGCCTGCGGCGCTAAATTTGGCTTCCTCGGCTTCCTGATGAACTACTGGCTGGCTCCAGCCTTGGTAGTTGGAATCGCGCTGGGTCTGTTCTTTGATTACCTGCCCCATCGACCCTTCCAAGAGCGCAATCGCTGGCGTAATGCGCGGGTCTATCCGGGTCAGGTGATGAATATCCTGATCATGGGTCAGAACTATCACCTAATTCATCATCTCTGGCCGTCGATTCCCTGGTATCTCTACCGTCCGGCCTACCACGCGACGAAGCCTCTGCTGGATAAACGCCAATCGCCGCAAACCTTAGGCATTCTTGCTAGCAAGAAAGACTTCTGGAACTTCATCTACGACGTGTTTATCGGTATCCGCATTCACCGATCGCACGAGACACAACCGAAGAGTTCAGCGGCGACTGAGACGGATGAGCTGAGCGATCGTGAAGATACAGTTCTGACAACGGCTGCAGTCCCAGCTTCCGAGGAGTCTCGTGAACCGGTGCTGACTAAATAAGTCTCGCTATAACAACTCAAAGACTCCAACATCAACCCAGCCAGAAACGGTTGGGTTTTTTCTTGGGCTACTGCGCGATCGCTCGATTCCTTGGCAACTCGGCATCAAAAAACGGATGCAAGCCTAGGCTCACATCCGCTGATGGATTCCGTTAGGGCACTCGACAAACGATCGCCGAATGCCAGACGGAGAATTTAAGCTTCGACAGCAGCCCGCGCCGCTTCAATCTCAGCGGGATCAATCCCCTTGCGGGTGAGGTTAATCCGGCCTTTTTGATCGATTTCGCGGACTTTGACCACGACTTCATCGCCGACAGTCAGTTCATCTTCAACACGGGCAACTCGATAATCCGCAATTTGCGAAATGTGGACCATGCCTTCTTTACCCGGCAAGAACTCCACAAACGCCCCGATCGGGATGATGCGAGTCACCTTACCGATGTAGACATCACCAGCACTGACGGTGCGGGTCATGCCTTCGATGATCGACTTCGCTCGCAGTGCTGAATCAGCATCGACTGCCGAGATAGTCACAGCGCCCGTATCTTCGATGTCAATCTTGGCACCAGTTTGCTCGGTGATCGATCGGATCGTTTTGCCGCCAGGACCAATCACCAGGCCGATTTGCTCGGGATTGATTTGAATCCGGAATAGACGTGGTGCGTAGGTCGAGAGGTCTTCGCGAGGCGTGGCGATCGCTTCCAGCATCTTGTCGAGGATGTGCAAGCGGGCAGGCTTAGCCTGATTGATGGCGTCTGCAATGATCTCCAAGGGCAGGCCGTGGATTTTCATATCCATCTGCAGGGCGGTAATCCCTTGATCCGTGCCCGCTACTTTGAAGTCCATGTCACCCAAGAAGTCTTCGATTCCTTGGATATCGGTGAGCACGCGGTACTCATCGCCTTCGCGGATCAGCCCCATGGCAGCACCGCTGACGGGCTTCTTAATCGGAACCCCAGCATCCATCAGTGAGAGGGTCGAGCCACAGACCGAGCCCATCGACGTAGAGCCATTGGAAGACAGAACCTCGGAGACAACCCGAATCACGTAGGGGAATTCATCCTTCGAGGGCAAAACAGGCAGTAAGGCCCGTTCCGCTAGGGCACCGTGACCAATCTCTCGCCGTCCGGGCGATCGCATCGGCCGTGTTTCACCCACTGAGTAGGGCGGCATGTTGTAGTGGTGCAGATAACGCTTCTGGGTGTCGGGGTGGAGATCATCCAGCTCCTGTGCATCTCCAGGCGTACCCAGGGTGGCAATCGACAGCACTTGCGTTAGCCCGCGCTGGAATAAGCCCGATCCATGGACGCGGGGCGGCAGCAAGCCAACCCGACTCGAGATCGGCCGCACTTGGTCGAGCTTCCGACCATCGACCCGGACACCATCGCGCAGAATCTGCTGACGCATCAGGCTTTTGGTCAGGGCCTTGAAGGTGTTGCCCAAAGCTTTTGGCTCTGCCGCAGTCACGCTACGAACTGGGTTATCTTCCGGCAGTTCTGCGATCGCCTCTACCACCGTCGCTCTGACTTCATCCAAAGCGGCATCCCGTTCCGACTTGGTGAAGCTGAAGTGCTGCAGCACTTGCTGGACGCCACTGCTGGCGCGATCGCGCACAAAGTTTTCCAGCGTGTTGTCGGCGGTCGGAGTCTCGGGCATCACCTGCTCGATTCCCAGCTCAGCTAGCAGACTTTGCTGAGCCTTGATCAGCTCTTGCACTGCCTCATAGCCAAAGTCGATCGCCTCGATCACATCGGCTTCTGGTAGTTGATTCGCACCAGCTTCGACCATGATCACCCCGGCAGGAGTCCCAGCCACCACCAGGTCCAGATCACCTTTTTCGATCTCGCGATAGGTGGGGTTGATGATGAAGTCATCGCCCACAAGGCCGACTCGAACGGCTGCCATCGGTCCGTAGAAAGGAATCTTGGCGACTAGCGTGGCGATCGAAGCCCCAGTGACGGCTAAGACATCGGGCGGAACCGTCTCATCCATCGACAGCGTCGTCGCCACAATCTGCAAGTCATCCCGCAGCCAACTGGGGAAGAGGGGGCGCATCGGGCGATCGATTAAACGGCTAATCAGCGTGGCCCGTTCTGGGGGGCGCCCTTCGCGGCGTAGGAAACCACCCGGAATCCGACCCGCCGCATACATCCGCTCTTCGTAATCCACCGTCAACGGCAGAAAATCAATCCCCTCACGGGCTGTCGAACGGGTCGCGGCAACGAGAACAGCAGTATCTCCCGAACTGATCAGAACGGAACCTCCAGCCTGTGGGGCAAACAGGCCCAGCTCCAGCCGAATGTCGCGCCCATCAAAGGACAACGACTTGCTGAGTGGTGGCATTATGTTTTTCCTTGTTTTTGCTGTCTTCGATCCTGACACTCTGCAGCGGCAGACGGCAACTGCTTGCGATCGCAGACAACAAAACCCGAGCACAGGCGCGGCTGTCTCGGGTTAAGAGTCAGGTCAGATTAGGTCGGAGTTAGCCGAAACGACCACTAACGTAGTCGGCTGTTGCCTCTTGATCTGGGCTGTCGAAGATCTTCTCGGTGGTGTCGAACTCCACGAGGTAGCCCATCTTGCCACCACCATCTGTGGCCCGTGCATTGAAGAAGGCAGTGTAGTCGGAAGTCCGTGACGCCTGCTGCATGTTGTGCGTCACGATGATGATCGTGTACTGCTGCTTCAGGGTTTGCATCAACTCTTCGATCGCCAGCGTTGAAATCGGATCGAGAGCCGAACAAGGCTCATCCATCAAAATCACTTCTGGCTGGACAGCAACAGTGCGGGCAATACATAGCCGCTGTTGTTGACCGCCCGACAGCGCGAGGCCACTATCCTTCAGCTTGTCTTTGACTTCGTCCCAGAGTGCGGCTTGACGGAGCGACTTTTCGACAAGCTCGTCCATATCGCCTTGGTAGCCGTTAATGCGAGCCCCGTAAGCAATGTTTTCGTAGATGCTCTTAGGGAAGGGATTGGGCTTTTGGAAGACCATGCCGATGCGGCTGCGCAACTCTACGGCATCGACGCGGCGATCGTTGATCTCTTGACCGTGGAAGGTAATGTTCCCCTGCACACGACAACCGCTTATCAGGTCATTCATGCGATTGAAGCAGCGCAGGATCGTACTCTTGCCGCAACCCGACGGACCGATGAACGCAACAATTTTGTTCTTGGGAACTTCCAAGTAAACGTCTTTAACCGCAAGCGTGTTGCCGTAGTAAACCGAGAGGGCCTCGGCCTTCAGCAGAATGTTCTCACCAGCAGTGGGGCTCATAAATTAGCAAGAGTTCAACAAAGAGAGCAGAAGCAGAGGAGGGTAGGAAATTAACGTTTGACTTGCAGTTTGTTGCGAATCACGATCGCCAGCGAGTTCATCGTCAGCAAAATGGCTAGCAACACGATGATTGCCGCCGCTGCCAAATTCTGAAACTCTGCCTGCGGGCGAGAGACCCAGTTAAAGATCTGAATCGGCAGAACTGTGAACGGACTTTGAAGGTTGTCGGGCAAGAAGGAAATGAAGGTCAATGCCCCAATCGTAATCAGAGGTGCGGCCTCACCGATCGCCCGTGAAATCCCCAAAATCGTTCCGGTCAGAATTCCAGAAGCCGCTTCGGGCACGATGATCGTGCGCACAACTTGCCAGCGAGTTGCCCCTAAGGCAAAACCAGCTTGGCGGGTACTGTCGGGCACTGCGCGCAACGACTCGCGGGTTGCGACAATCACAATCGGCAGAATCAACAGAGATAGGGTCAAGGAACCAGACAAAAGACTCCGACCACCCGTAATTGGCTCGGCAATGCGGACGAACAGTTCTAAGCCCAACAGACCATAGATAATCGCTGGCACCCCTGCCAAGTTGTTGACGTTGATTTCAACGAGACGGGTAAACCAGTTGTTGGGTGCAAATTCTTCGAGGTAGATGCCCGCACCCACTCCCAGAGGAAAACCGATCAAACCCACGAGAAAAATGGAATAGATGGTTCCAACCCAAGCAGAGAGAATGCCAGCGCTACTCGGGCGGCGGGAGGGAAAACTCGTCAAGAAATCCCAATTGAGATAGCCTAAGCCAGCGCTAAAAACATCCAAAACTAGGATAAGAAGCACTAAGAGCGCGATCGCAACCCCCGCCCAAGCAGCTGTTTTGAGGACAGCATCCCAGCGATAACGGTAGGCGAGGCGGAGACGAAAAGGACGGGAGGCCGTCGCAGGGGGTTGATTCGGAACTGTGGCAGCCATTATTCGTATTTCTCTTGGAAGCGACGCACGAACCAGTAGCTAAAGATGTTGAGCACGAGCGTCAGCAAGAAAAGGGTCATCCCCACGGCAAAGATGGTCTTGTAGGCGAGTGACCCAGTAGGAGTATCGCCCAAACTGACCTGCACAATAAAGGAGGTCATCGTCTGGGCAGGTTCTAAGGGGTTGATCGTCAGGTTAGGTGTTAGACCTGCCGCGATCGCCACGATCATGGTTTCCCCGACTGCCCGCGAGATTGCCAACACAATCGACGCAACAATCCCCGAGAGGGCTGCTGGCAACACAACCGACAGGATGGCCTCACGTTTGGTTGCCCCCAAGGCATAGGCACCTTCTCGCATGCTGCTAGGCACAGCGAAGATTGCATCTTCACTAAGTGAGGCGACCAGTGGCGTAATGGCAATACCTAGCACGATTCCCGCTGAGAGCGTATTAAACCCTTGCAATGCAGGGATTAAGGTCTGCAGGAATGGCGTGACAAACAACAGCGCAAAATAGCCGAAGACAACGCTGGGCACGCCAGCAATTAATTCCAAGGCTGGCTTCAAGATATTACGCAGCCGAGGTGTGGCATATTCACTCAGACAAATGGCACTCAGCAGGCCCAATGGAACTGCAACCAAGATTGCAATAAAAGTTGTCAAGAACGTTCCGGACAGCAGCACAATGATCCCAAATTGAGCACTAGGGAAAAGCGGCGTCCAACGGGTTTCAGTTAAAAAACGAACAATCGGAACTTCTTTGAAAAACTCGTACGTTTCAAAGATCAGCGTGAAAACAATGCCCAGGGTCGTTAAGACTGAGACAAATGCAAAAACGCCAAAAATACTCTTGACGATCAACTCGTTGCGCCGGTTGCGCTCACGATTCGGTCGAAACAGTGAGTCTCTTGAGGGTGGAGCCGCAGCAGACATAAATTCAGCAAACAACAGCTTGGGCGATCGCACGATCTCAACAAGAAAGCTCGGGAATCCGAGCTTTCTTTCAAGATTCAGTGATTAGAGCTTTTCTGCGAGGTTGACACCCACATCGCTACCGCCACCAAAGACAGTACCAACCACTTGGTTGTTCAACCGCTCAACCACTTTCGGCAAAAGAACGTCTGGCAACTGAATGTAGCCAGCTTCTGCTACAAGCTTACCGTTGTCAGGGTTCACCAGATATTCAGCAAACGCTTTAACTTGGGGCTTCTCGAGAGCGGACTTCGCAACGTAGATAAAGAGGGGGCGAGAGAGAGGCTCATAGGAACCATCTCGCGCTGTCTCAACACTGGGATTAACGCAATCTCCCTTGCTGTTTTTAACCGCGACAGGCTTGAGCTTGCCGACATTTTCTTCAAGATAGGCAAGGCCAAAGAAGCCCATGGCGCCTTCGTTACGCTCTACGCCTTGAACGACAATATTGTCATCTTCAGACGCGGTGAAGTCACCACGAGTACCCCCTTCGCCAATAATCGCTTCCTTGAAGTAGTCGTAGGTACCAGAATCCGTTCCAGGACCGTAGAGAGCTAGTGGTTTGTTGGGGAAACTGGCGTCAACCTGGTTCCAGTTTGAGACCTTGCCTTCTGCCGCTTCTTCCCAAGCTGTTTTGAGCTGATCGGTTGTCAAACAGGTTGCAAAGTCATTAGCGTTGTTGACCACAACACTGACAGCATCGTAGGCAACTGGCAGCTCAACATATTCAACGCCATTCTTTTCACAAAGCTCCATCTCCGAGGATTTAATCGGTCGTGAAGCTTGGGAAATATCAGTCTCACCCGCGCAGAACTTCTTGAAACCACCACCGGTTCCAGATACACCAACCGTGACGCGGACGTTACTGTTGGATTTTTGGAATTCTTCAGCCATGGCTTCCCCGATTGGAAACACAGTGCTGGAGCCATCAACTTTGACATCGCCGCTGAGGGCTGCACCACCACCTGCACTGGACTGTTGCTCACCCGAGCTGCAAGCGGTTGTTGCCAAGACTGCCAGCGCTGCGAGGCTGAGCAGTCGAAACTTGTGGGAAACCATGACGTTAACCGTGAATTACCTTAAGCTCACGCTATGAAAAGCATAGCCGGCTCCCGCAATGCCAGAGTAAAGATCTGGTTAAGGATCAAAAATCAAGACTTTTAGAACTTCTTAAATTTCAGCCAAATTAAATTTATCAACTTAGTAAGTAATGCTTAGACAACACTCAATCTAAAAAACCAGAAACTTGTTAACCTGACTTTTTGCATGGAGATTTTTATTATCTTTTGACATAATCAAGGGCTAGCAAGCGGCAATAAATTTCCACATACTAGCCCTTCAAATTAATCCCGATATCTAGGAACTAGTTGATACCTTCAGCTTTCAACAGTTCTTCGATCGTAGCACCGACTAGGCTCTTACCAGCAAAGACCGTGCCGGTTTTGTTACTTCTGAAACGCTGGGTTGCAGCAGTATAAGCTCTCGCTGGTAGCGGAACAAAACCAACTTCCCGCGATAGCTTCCCTGCATTTTGCAGGTAGAAGTTCACGAAAGATCTCACATTTGCTTTTTTGGCTGCTTGCTCACTCACATAGATGAAAACAGGGCGAGCCAGAGGATCATAGGTGCCGTTAATTACATTTTGAACTGACGGCATCACTGCTTTTCCATTGCTGTTGACGACAGCCAGAGCTTTCAGCCTATTCTTATTTTCTTCGTAGTAGGAGAAACCGAAGAAGCCGATACCGCCGCGATCGCGAGAGACACCCTGCACCAGGATGTTGTCATCCTCACTCGCCGTCAAGTCGCCCCGCGTTCCTTTCTTATTGAGAATCGCTTCGTTAAAGTAGTCGTACGTTCCCGAGTCAGTTCCCGGCGCATAAACTCTCAACGGTAGGTTCGGGAAGCTGGATTTGACCTGACGCCAGTTCGTCACTTTTTTCTCGGCATCCCGGCCAAAGATTTTTGCTAGTTCAGCAGTAGTGATGCTGTTGACTGGATTAGATTTGTTGACTACAACTGTCAAGGCATCAAAAGCGACTGGTAGCTCAATGTAGCGAATGCCTTTTTTCCGGCAGGCTTCAATCTCTTCTTTTTTAATCGGGCGAGAAGCGTTGGCGATATCAATTTCACCGTTGCAGAAACGCTTGAAGCCACCGCCAGTTCCAGATACACCAACCGTAACATTGATGTTTTTGTTGCGTTTTTGAAATTCTTCAGCAACGGCTTCAGAGATAGGGAAAACCGTGCTGGAACCATCGGCAGTTACCAACGCGCGCTGAGCGCTTGCCTCTTGCATTGGCAAAAAGGATGAAGCAGCGACAGCCACAATCGGCAATAAAGTGGCAGCACGGCGCAGTTCAGGCTTGAGAGTCGTCATGGAAAACTTGCTTGGAAGAAGGCACAAAGCCAATCCTAGGCAGGCAAGTTTAACGACCTATTAAGGCTGGACTAAGGTTTGGGCAAGCTCTGGTTAATAGACAGAGATTTAGCCGTTGAGTCGGGTCAATTGTTAGGCCATCAGACCTTAGTGCGATCGGTGAGGATTTCATAGCCATCCTCGGTTACGAGCACAGTGTGTTCCCATTGCGCCGAGAGTGAGCGATCGATGGTGACAACCGTCCATTTGTCGCGCAGGGTGCGGGTTTGCTTGGAGCCCGCATTGAGAATCGGCTCGATCGCTAGGGTCATGCCCGCCCGCAATTTGACATTGGGCAGACTGCGGGTGCGGTAGTTGAAGACGGATGGTTCTTCATGAAGGTTCCGCCCGACACCATGACCGGTGTAGTCTTCAACGATGCTGAAGCCGTTGGCCTCAACGTGATCCTGAATCGCTCCTGCTAAATCAAGGAGATAGGCACCGGCTTTGACTTGCTCAATTCCCTTGAACAGCGCTTCTTCAGCTACGCGCTGAAGTTTTTCAGCTTCTGTTGAGACTTTGCCAACCGCGATCGTGATGCAAGAGTCGCCGTGGAAGCCTTGGAAAAAAGCACCCGTGTCGACTTTCAGTAGGTCACCTTCGCGGATGACTTTGCGGCCATTGGGAATGCCATGCACCACTTCATCATTGACGCTGGCGCAAATGGAAGCAGGAAAGCCGTGGTAGCCCTTAAAACTAGGGGTTGCGCCCATCTCGCGGATCCGCTGCTCCGCATAGGCATCAATATCTGCCGTGGTCATGCCGGGCTCAACGCGCTCTGACACTTCTTTGAGCACGGTCGCGACGATCCGCCCTGCCTGCCGCATGATCTCGATTTCGCGGCTGGATTTAATCTCGACGCCACGCCGTTGCTTTTTGATGCGCGGCCCCGAAGGAGATTCAGCGGGCGCAAGCAAATTGGTCAGGAGATTCATTGCGCAGGGTGGGCAGAAACTTCCCTAACGCTAACAGATTGGTTCTGTAAATCGCTGAAAAAAGAGTTGAAAAACTGCGATACCAAGGCTACCTGGGGGGCAATCCCTGCGATCGCCCGCAGCCCCGGATTCGAATCGCTACACTGACAGCAAACCGAGCGCGGGGCGATCGCCATGCCGTACTTTACTTGGGAAGAACGGGCGCTGACTGCAGATACGCAAAGCATTGTGCAGATGGCAGAGCGGTTGGAAGAAGCCGCCGAACTGCTGCGCCAGATGGCCGAACGCGGCTTTGTCCTGGAGCGCATTGCGGGTCAAAGTCGGCTTAGTCATGCGGACCCTGCTGTCTTTGCTGAGTTTGAGTTTGTCGATGAGTCCTCGCCCTCAGCGGCTTAATCTCTTGCAAAAGAATTCGACAGGCGATCGCCCCAGTTTCTAGAATTGGGGCAGCTTTTCATCGGATTTCAGTCCTATCGAGACGATTTACGGCAACCTCAAAGGCCTCAAGCCCAGCCAGCTCAAGCAACTCGATCGCCTGTATAAAGTTCGGCTTAGCCTCGATTGCTTAGCAACGCCAGAATTGGCAGAACGTCTGGCCGCCATCAGTGCTGACTTAGAACAACCCGTCACGGTCTACCTTGATCGACGCGGGCATGTCACCCGTGTTGGGGTCGGCAACGTTCGTCAGACTCGAATTCCCCCAGTGGAACTACCGCGCTATGGGGCGGGCCGTCTCTGTGGCCTGCGTTGTCTGACTACAAGCCTCAGCCCAGAGCCGCCAGATGAAGGTGCTTTGACGACGATGGCACTGCAGCGGCTGGATGCCCTGATTTGGCTCTGTGTGACCCGCCAAGGCAAAACTCGTCGAGGTGGCGGTGCCACTGGTTACGTTGCTCAAACTTATCTGGCCCATTTGCTCGCTCATCCGGAGCAGCGCTGGACCGTTTCACCAGAACTGGATTTAGAAGCTCTAGCGCAGCAGCCTTGTGTTGAATTTGTCGAGGCACTCGAGGAAGAACTGCAACGAGGACTCAGCAGCCAAGCCGTTGCCGAAGGCCGCGATCGCGTTCTCCTCGTTGGCGTCAAAACACAAGGCATTAGCGATCGCCGCTTTCAAGAAGGGTTGTTGGAGTTGCAGCGGCTAGTCGAAACAGCGGGTGGCGAAGTCGCTTCCATCCTCCAGCAAAAACGCCTACGGCCCCATCCCCAAACCGTGGTGGGTGAGGGGAAAGTTGCCGAAGTGGCGTTGGCTGCTCAAACCCTCGGCGTTAATCTGGTTGCTTTCGATCGCGACCTCTCTCCAGCTCAAGCCCGCAACCTCGAACGGGAAATTGGCCTGCGAGTCGTCGATCGCACGGAAGTGATTCTCGATATCTTTGCTCAACGAGCCCAATCAGGCGCAGGCAAACTGCAGGTCGAACTGGCCCAGTTGGAATACAAACTGCCGCGGCTGACTGGCCAGGGACAAGCTCTCTCACGGCTAGGGGGTGGCATTGGTACGCGTGGCCCCGGGGAAACCAAGCTAGAGACGGAACGCCGCGCCATTCAGCGACGGATTACTCGTTTGCAACGGCAGGTCACGGAGCTGCAAGCCCATCGATCGCGGTTGCGGCAACATCGCCAAACCCTGCCTTCGATCGCAATCGTGGGCTACACCAATGCTGGCAAGTCAACGCTGCTCAACACCCTCACCCAAGCGGAGGTCTACGCAGCCGATCAGCTGTTTGCGACCCTCGACCCAACGACGCGACGGCTGGTGCTGAATGCCAACCCAGGGTCAGAACCAGACGTGGTCTTGCTGACCGATACGGTGGGCTTTATTCACGAGCTGCCGCCACCCTTGGTCGATGCCTTCCGTGCCACCCTCGAAGAAGTCACAGAAGCGGATGCCCTGTTGCATCTCGTCGATCTTTCCCATCCGGCTTGGTATGCCCAAATCCAGTCGGTGATGAGCATTTTGCGGGAAATGCCGGTGACACCCGGACCAATTTTGCTCGCCTTTAACAAGATTGATGCGGCGACGAGTGAGACCTTGGCGATCGCGCAAGCGGAATATCCGCAGGCAGTATTTCTCTCGGCTTCACGGGGACTTGGTTTGGAAACCTTGCGACAGCGACTTGGACAGCTTGTGCACTATGCCCGTGCAACTTAATCCCTAGCGCTAGCGATCGCTATTCTCTTATTTTCGTCACTTTTGAAAACAACAATGCCCTATCACATGACCCGATCTCATGCTTTTAGCTGCAATTGTTTGGATAGGAAACTAGGATGCGATCGCGGCAAGTTTGGATCGGTTTTAGTCTGCTGTTGATTTGGACAGTGGCTGTCCTAGCTGTTGTCTATTTAGAAGCCCTTTGGTGGGGGCACCCGGCACTCCGTCCCGGCAATCTTGCATCGCTCGAGACATATCTACAAACCCAATTAGAACAAGCTGAAGGGCGCTCCCTTGGAAGTGCAGCCTTGCTGCTGGTTCGCGATCGTGAAGTCGTCAAGACCGAGACTTTTGGGGTGGCAAATCCTCAGATGCGATCGCCCGTGATCGCTGACCAAACCCTGTACCAAATGGCCTCGGTCAGCAAAATGGTTACAGCCTGGGGCGTCTTAAAACTCGTCGAACTAGGTAAAGTCCAACTTCAAGATCCAGTCCTCCCCTATCTCAACCGCTGGCAATTTCCCCCAGCAAATCCCTACCGATCGAAAGTCACGATCGCTCAGCTCCTCAGTCATACGGGTGGCTTAACAGATCAGTTTGGCTATGCAGGCTTTCTCCCTGAAGTGCAGCTGCCAACTCTTGAACAATCGCTGACACGAACGGAGGATGTTGCCTTTGGTCTGCCGCGTGGCGTGGAAGCTCAGTTGGCACCGGGGATAGACTGGCGCTACTCCGGCGGTGGTTATAGCGTTCTGCAACTCTTGGTCGAAGAAGTCAGCGGTCAAAGCTTTGCCCAATTTATGCAGGAACAAGTTCTCAATCCTTTGGGAATGAGCCAGTCTAGTTTTGATTGGTCAGCACTAGATGCACAGGGAGAGACTACCAATTTAGCCACTAGTTTTACAGAAGCCATAGAGCCGAGCCCTCATCGCCAATATGTAGCGACAGCTGCAGCTTCGCTATATGCCACTTTGGAGGATATGGGCCGCTTTGCGATCGCCAACCTTGATCCCAATCCTGTTCTGAAAGCCTCGACTTTGGCCTCAATGTGGAAGTCCCAACCCGGAACTCAGGGGGATTGGGGACTGGGCTATGCCATCTACCAAGCGTTGCCAACGGGTGGAGCAATCGTGGGTCATGACGGGAATAATGTTCCAGCTCTGAATCACACAGTTCGACTCAATCCCCAGACGGGTGATGCGATTGTGCTGTTGATTTCAGGAAATCGACAACTCGCCAGTGATCTTGGAGCAGATTGGATTTATTGGGAAACTGGTCGAGTTCAACCAGAAGCCCAGTTCCGCTATTGGCAAGCTCGCCTTTGGGCTGCTGGGTTGCTCATCAGTTTGGGCGCAATCGCGATCGGCGCAATGTTCTTGCGCAGAACTCAACCCTGGCTTTAACCATGTGGAAGCGTTTCTGGCTGACCATTCTTGGTGTCCTATGTTTCTGCGGCTGGATTGTCAGCCACAGCTGGGCAAATACACCTGTCGATCTATCTTCAAAGCCGATTTCTGAGATCGCCACTTGGCAACGATTTCTCATTGATATTCAAACTCTGATTCCTGATGTAGATCTCGATATTCGCTATTACAGGGATTACAACTTTGTGGGTCGAAAAATTGATGGCTATCAGGCACCGAAATGTCTGTTAACACCTGCAGCTACACAAGCCTTAGCAGCTGTTCAAGCTGACTTGGCTCCGCAAGGATATGCTCTAGAAATTTATGATTGCTATCGTCCTCAACAGGCTGTCGATTTGTTTGTTCTCTGGGCTGAAGATCTGGACGATCGCCAAATGCAGCAGCAATTTTATCCTCAGGTCAACAAGGCTGACTTATTTCAGGATGGTTATATCGCAGCAAAATCAGGCCATAGCCGAGGAAGTACCGTTGATGTAACGCTGGTTCCCCTCAAGAGCAAGACAACTCCCTGTACGCGATCGCGTCCCTGTCAAGACAATAGTTTGGACATGGGAACTGCTTTTGATTATTTTGATCCTCTCTCACATACTCTGAACTTTCAAATTTCACCGGAACAACAGCAAAATCGCTTGCGTTTAAAAACAGCAATGGAACGGCAAGGGTTTCGGAATTTACCGGAAGAGTGGTGGCACTATACGCTCCAGAATGAGCCCTATCCCGAGACTTACTTTAATTTCCCAGTGCAGTGAAATCAGCCGTGGGGCGATCGCTGTAACTTCTGCAGTTTGTTTCTCGGGAAGTGGGAAGCAAAGCAATCAAGCCAGGACAGAGGCGAAAGTGAGTCAGTCTGCGGAGCGACTGAAGGGCCGGGGTCTCTCAGAATATTTAAAGAATGTTCAGATTCCCGCAGGAATTACCGGAGTATTGGTGGCATAATCGGATACAGACAGAATTACTGATTGTTCTGCCAGGAGCTTCTATGTCTCTTCGTCTCGGCGATACCGTCCCCAACTTTACTCAGCAGTCCAGTGAAGGCGAAATCAACTTCTACGATTGGGCCGGAGATAGCTGGGTCATCCTGTTCTCGCACCCCGCCGACTATACGCCCGTCTGCACGACCGAATTGGGCACCGTCGCTAAGCTCAAAGATGAATTTGCCAAGCGCAATGTCAAGCCGATCGCGCTGAGCGTTGATGATGTTGAGTCCCACAAAGGCTGGATCAGCGACATCAATGAAACCCAAAGCACCCAAGTCAACTACCCGATCTTGGCAGACCCCGATCGCAAAGTGTCGGATCTGTATGACATGATCCACCCCAACGCCAACAACACCTTGACGGTGCGTTCGGTGTTCATCATTGATCCCAATAAAAAGCTGCGTCTGACCCTGACCTATCCCGCTAGCGCTGGTCGTAACTTTGACGAGCTGTTGCGGGTGATCGATTCGCTGCAACTGACTGATAACTACAGCGTTGCTACCCCTGCTAACTGGAATGATGGCGACGATGTTGTTGTCGTGCCGTCGATTCCGACTGAACAAGCGCGCGAGCAGTTCCCGAAAGGTGTCACGGAAGTGAAGCCTTACCTGCGTCTGACCCCGCAACCCAACCGCTAAGTCTTAGCAGGACCACTCAAGTTAAATCAGACTGAAAAAGTCCCTTCTGAAGTTTGCTTTAGAAGGGACTTTTGATATTTCAACCGATATGGAAAAAGGGACTGACTGAAGTCCCTTCTCTCTGCAGCAACAGGTTTGTAACGGTTAGATATCGAGGGCAGCCAGACTGAGTTGTGGGCCGTAGGTTTCAATGAACTCGCGGCGGGGTTGAACGCGATCGCCCATCAAGATGGTGAAAATGCGATCGGCTTCAGCGGCATCTTCGATCTCCACCCGTTTCATGGTGCGGGTTTCGGGATCCATCGTCGTTTCCCAAAGCTGCTGGGGCATCATTTCACCCAAACCTTTGAAACGCTGGATTGTGTAATTAGCATTCTCAGGGAAGCTCGCAATCCGCTCTTGCAGCTCGCGATCGTTGTAGCAGTAATAGTGATTACGACCACGCTCCAACTTATAAAGCGGTGGGCAAGCAATGTAGATGTAGCCCTGCTCAAGTAGCGATCGCTGATAGCGATAGAAGAACGTGAGCAAAAGGGTTCGGATATGCGCACCATCGACGTCCGCGTCCGTCATGATCACAATGCGGTGATAGCGCAGTTGTGAGGCATCAAACTCCTCGCCTTTAATACCGAGTCCAAGAGCCGTAATCAGGGCTTGGATTTCAGTGTTTTTGTAGATCTTGGCGTCGTCTGTTTTCTCAATATTGAGAATTTTGCCGCGCAAGGGCAGGATTGCTTGGAAGCGGCGATCGCGACCTTGTTTGGCGCTGCCACCCGCAGAATCCCCTTCCACAATAAAGATTTCAGACTCGCTAGGATCGCGACTCGAACAGTCCGCTAATTTACCCGGCAGTGTCGAAGATTCTAGAACGGATTTACGGCGTACTAGTTCTCGCGCCCGCCGCGCTGCTTCCGCCGCATTAAAGGCTTGGATGGCCTTTTCAAGAATTAGATCAGCAACGTTGGGATGAAACTCCAGATACTCCGTCAGCGTTTCGCCGACGAGTGTATCGACGATACCGCGAACTTCCGTATTGCCAAGCTTGGTTTTGGTCTGGCCTTCAAACTCTGGATCGGGGACTTTGACCGAAACGATCGCAGTTAAGCCTTCGCGGATGTTTTCACCGGAGAGATTATTATCTGCATCTTTGCGCTTATTCCGTTTGCGGGCGATCGTGTTCATCGTCCGCGTCAAGACGGTTTTCAGCCCCTCAATGTGGGTGCCGCCGTCGATCGTGCGAATGTTATTAGCAAAGCCAAGAATGCTGTCGCTGTAAGCATCAACACACCACTGCAGTGCAGCTTCAACCTGCACACCATCTTTCTCAGACTGCACAAAAATAATTTCTTCGTGCAGGGCCTGCTTGTCGGCATTCATGTAGGCGACGTATTCGCGAATGCCACCTTCAAAGTAATAGGTTTCTTTGTGGGGCTCGTGGTTTTTGGTGAGCTGCAAACGCTCATCCGTGAAGTCAATGCGAACACCCGCATTCAGATAGGCCAGTTCTTTGAGGCGACTGGCGAGGGTGCTGTAATCAAATTCTGTTGTTTCAGAGAAGATTGTGGCATCGGGCTTAAACCGAACCCGAGTCCCCCGGCGATCGCCAGCATCGGGTGATACCTGTAGCTCCCCAATCGGGTTGCCTTGCTCAAAGCGCTGCTGATGGGTTTTGCCTTCGCGCCAAACCGTCACCTGCACAAACTCTGACAGGGCGTTGACGACGGAGACACCCACCCCGTGCAAGCCCCCCGACACTTTGTAGCCGCCGCCGCCGAACTTACCGCCAGCGTGCAAGATCGTCAGCACCGTCTCAAGTGCAGACTTCCCCGTTTGGGGGTGAATATCCGTTGGAATGCCTCGACCGTTATCGGTCACTTGGCAGGAACCATCTTCTAGCAAGCGTACATCGATCGCGTTGCAATAGCCTGCCAGTGCTTCATCGACGGCATTGTCCACCACCTCGTACACTAGGTGATGCAAGCCTTTTGGCCCGGTACTGCCGATGTACATCCCGGGACGTTTGCGAACCGGCTCGAGCCCTTCGAGAACCTGAATCTGACTCGCGCCGTACTCGTTGGCCATGAATGCCGCGCCCCTGCCCCTGAAAAACCGGCCTTATTGAGCGTTTGAGCCCAAAAAGTATCAAAATACTAGCACAAAAGCCTTAAAGACGCTTCTGGGTGTCTCTGGAGGCGCGATCGCAGTAGAGATGGAATCGCATTTGAAATCAGGTTTGATTGTCCTTTGTGGCCCAACAGCAACAGGAAAATCGAGTTTGGCGATCGCGATCGCCCAGCAGTTAGGCAGTCCGATTCTCAGCGCTGATTCCCGCTTGATTTATCGCGGCTTCGATATTGGCACCGCCAAGCCCACGGCGACTGAACAGCAGCTCGCGCCTCACTATCTCATCGATCTCTGTGATCCGCGTCAGGGCTTTACCGTCGGGGACTATCAAGACCAAGCCGTCCCGCTCATTCAACAATTCCAAGCCCAAGGTCAAATCCCACTCCTGGTCGGCGGAACCGGACTCTACATCAAGGCAATCGTCAACGGTTTACGTTTTCCACGCATTGCGCCCCAACCTACGCTGCGATCGCAATTGCAACGGCTCGGGCAACCACTTTGCCATGAGCTGCTGCAGCGGGTTGATCCAGTCGCAGCGGAGCGCATTCATGCCAACGATCGCGTGCGGACGCTGCGGGCCTTGGAAGTGTTCTACGTCAGTGGCGATCGCCTTACGGATCTCCAGAAAGAACAACCGCCAATCTACCCAATCCTGCAAATCGGTTTAGACAGCGATCACCTAGAAGAGCGAATTCGGCAGCGGACGATGCAAATGCTGACCGCTGGCTTTATTGAAGAAGTCAAGCAGTTAGGGGATCGCTATGGCTGGGATCTACCGTTGCTCAATACCTTGGGCTATCGGCAGGTCTGCGCCTATCTGCGGGGAGAGCTCACTGAGACTGACTTGCCAGAGCAAATTATTCTTCAGACCCGTCAGTATGCAAAACAACAGCGCACTTGGTTTCGAGCTAACCCCTCGATTCACTGGATTGATGCTGATGCTAGCGATCGCCTTGATCTAGCACTGCAGCTGATTGAAGGCTTCTTCACAACTCTCTCCTAGCAAGCTCTCAGCTAGACTTTCCGCTCCTATCCGCAGAGAGTTTCGCTGCAACAAACATCCAGTCAGACGAGGGGCCCAAGTCATACCACCACCACCCTCGCAAGAGACGATTGCTGACGCCCAAAGCTCTGCTTAGAGCGGCCGCAACCGGAAGAGGGGCTGATTGAATTCGACGGGTTCGCCATTCTGCACCAGAACCTCGACGACCTCACCGGCCACCTCTGACTCCAGTTCGTTCATCAGCTTCATCGCTTCGAGAATGCAGACGGTTTGACCGACCTGAATGCGATCGCCAACATTGACAAAGGGCGGCTCTTCCGGCGCGGGCGCTCGATAGAAGGTACCGACCATCGGCGCCGTAATCTCCAGCAGTTTCTCTCCTCCCAAAGGACCAGCAGGCGGTGCAGCAGCAGGAGTAGGGGCTGGGAGTGGAGCCGGTGTTGGCGCCACTGCTACGGGTACGGGCGGGGCTGCAACCACAATCGGATCACCGGTTGAGCCCCGTTTCACGTGCAACTCAAAGTCCACGCCCTTGAGATCAAACTCAGCAATATCTGAGTCACTCAGCGCGGTCAGCAGCTCTTGCAGTTGGCTGAAGTTCAGTTGCACAGTGATTCTCCCTTCTCAGTTCGGATAACAGCGATTGGCCTCTATTCCCGACCGAGGTAGGAATCGTTGCGAGTGTCGATTTTGATTCGCTCGCCCACCGAGATGAACAGAGGCACCATCACCTGAGCGCCGGTCTCGACTTTGGCCGGTTTGGTACCACCGGTCGCCGT
This sequence comes from Synechococcus elongatus PCC 11801, assembly GCF_003846445.2. NCBI lineage: Bacteria > Bacillati > Cyanobacteriota > Cyanophyceae > Synechococcales > Synechococcaceae > Synechococcus > Synechococcus elongatus. The sequence continues at coordinate 1,764,801 of NZ_CP030139.2, forward strand.
GTCGCCCTTGACGCCGGGGTCCGTCTCAATGACTTCCAAAACCACCGAGTTGGGCAGTTCGACCTCAATCACTTGGCTATTCCAAGTGATTACCGTCGCTTCCATACCCTCTTTCAGGTATTTGACGCGATCGCCAATCGTGGCTGCATTCAAGCGGGCTTCTTCGTAGGACTCCATGTCCATGAACACGAAGTCATCGGCATCTTTGTAGGTGTACTGCAGCGTACTTTTTTCGAGAACAGCTTGGGGGACGGTTTCGCCAGCACGAAAGGTTTTTTCAACCACGTTGCCGGTTTTGGCATTCTTCAGCTTGGTCCGCACAAACGCCGATCCCTTACCCGGTTTAACGTGCAAGAATTCCACCACCCGCCAAACAGCGCCGTCAATTTCGATCGTGGTTCCGGTTCGAAAGTCGTTGCTAGAGATCATGACGTGCGGCTGTGAAAGAGCGGAGAACGAACGCAACACATTCTACTGCTCAGGGCGATCGCTTCTGACGTGGGCGGCCCAAGGCCCTGTGGCATAGTGAGAGAATTGGACGCTTTCGCTGGCTCTATCATGCTGTCTTTGGGACGTCGCGCTGCGACTTGGCTGCCCCGCCTATTCGCCCTGAGCTTCGCTTTAATCCTGCCGGCGATCGCCATCGCCCCTGCTGCGATCGCGGGCTTGCCGCCGGGTAACGCAATCACGGATGGCCGGGCATTGTTGCGCTACGCACTACCGATCGACAATCCTGATATCCGCGAAGTCCAAAAAGATATTGAAGGGCTGTCAGATAACCTCCGCGCCAAGCGTTGGGCACCGATCGAGCGCAACCTCAAGCATGTGTCGAAGGTGCTAAACCTGCGCCCCAAAAATATTCTGGCGGCAGTCCCTGAGGAGCGGCGACCGCAGGCTGAAGCACTTTTGGCTGAGCTGAAAACAGACCTCAGCAAGCTAGAAGAAGCGACTGCAGCGAAGAATAAACCCGAGGTTCAAGCTGCTCGCAATCACTTCCTCGCAGTTGTTGGCGAAATCGAAGAATTGATGGTCGAGGGTTTCCCCTTCGAAGTCCCTGCTGAGTATCGCAACCTGCCTCGCCTCGAGGGTCGCGCCACGATCGCGGTTGAAACCACCCAAGGCGATTTGACGCTGGTCGTGGATGGCTATAGCGCCCCAATTACCGCTGGCAACTTTGTCGATTTAGTGCAGCGCGGCTTCTACAATGGCCTGCCTTTCACTCGCGCTGAAGACTTCTACGTCTTACAAATTGGCGATCCTGTCGGCCCTGAGACTGGCTTCATCGATCCCAAAACGAAGCAAGAGCGCCAAATTCCACTAGAAATTTTGGTGGAAGGCGATCGCGAGCCGGTCTACGGTGCAACTTTGGAAGAACTAGGGCGCTATACCGATAATCCGGTGCTGCCCTTCTCGGCCTTCGGTACCTTGGGTTGGGCTCGCCCCAGCGATAACCTCAATGGCGGCTCCTCGCAGTTCTTCTTCTTCCTGTTTGAACCGGAGCTGACACCTGCGGGTCTGAACTTGATCGATGGTCGCTATGCCGCCTTTGGCTATGTTGTGGAAGGGAAAGAAGTCCTCGAGAAACTTCGCCCCGAAGACAAAATCCTCAAGGCAAAAGTGGTTGCTGGCGCTGAGCATTTAATTCAGCCCAGCTAGGGTCAGCATTTGTGGGCGATCGCAGCCTGGGTGACTTAGGTGAACAAGGCTTGTTGCCACTGATGCAAGCCTTTTGTCCACCAGAACAACGAGGCGATGATGCGGCAATCCTGACACCCCCAGCAGGACAGCAGCTCGTTGTCAGTAGCGATGTCTTGGTAGAGGGTGTGCATTTCAGCAATGCCACCACGCCACCGGAAGCGATTGGTTGGCGGGCAGCTGCAGCTAACTTGTCTGACCTTGCAGCGATGGGGGCTCAACCGGCTGGAATCACTTTGGCCCTGGCCTTACCGAGCGATCGCCCGCTGAGTTGGCTAGAGGCAATTTATCAGGGGCTTGAACGCTGTCTGCGACAGTACGACTGTCCGCTGATTGGCGGCGATTTAAGCCGATCACCCACAGCAACCCTCGCGGTCACTGCATTGGGTTGGGTTGATCCCGATCGCGTGATTCGGCGATCGACTGCGCAGGTTGACGACTGGATTGTGGCGACAGGAACCCATGGCCTGTCCCGCCTCGGGCTGGGGCATCTGCTCCAAGAATGGGTGCTGCCAGAGCCGGTACGAGCACGAGCGATCGCTGCCCATCAAACGCCCTATCCACGTTTAGATGTTGTGCCGTTGCTCACGCGATCGCAGCCCCCTCAAACAGCGTGGCGGGTAGCTGGCATGGATAGCAGCGATGGCTTGGCGGATGCAGTGCTACAAATCTGCCGAGCTAGTCAGGTCGGGGCAGTGATTGATGCTTTACCACTACCGCAAGCCGCTGATTTCGATCGCGATCGCCTGATTCAAGCTGCTCTCTACGGCGGCGAAGATTTTGAGTTAGTGCTCTGCCTACCGGCAGATTGGGCGCAAGCACTTCTCACAAGGCTAGGCGATGAAGCACAAGCGATCGGGCGGATTACAGCAGAGCCAATTGTTCAGCTCACGATCGGCGATCTCTACGAAATTCTCAGCCTCGATCGCGGCTTTCAGCATTTCAAAGCGAGCTGAGCAGGAAAGGTTCAGAACGATCCTGAACTAAGGAAATTGGCACGGCAGTCCCGCAGCCACGTTTGAACGGCCTGACCAATGCGACCGCCACTGCTTTCTTGGGGCGGTGTTGTCGGGCGATCGGCTAACGGATAAGGCCCCCACTGGGAGTAGAGGCTGACAAATTGCCAACCCCGATCGCTCGGCGTCAAAAATAGCCAGTGAAACCCTTGGGAGAGATTGCTGTGTTGACCGAGGAAGCTGCGTTCCAAAGTAGTGAAAAAGAGTTGTTGGGTGCTGCGATCGGGCAATGAACCCAGCGGTAACGGCAACGGTTCAAAATTCAGCTGCCCTGCTGTCAGCACCGATCCGAGAGGCTTTTGATCAGGGGAAAGCGCCACAGTGCGATTGGCGTAGGCCGGTAAATCTTGCAGCAGTTGCGGCGCGATCGCCTCGAGGGGCGCTTGGCAAGGAGTCGTCGCCAGCAAGACCCCAGCCCAAATCATGCCGTTAATTCCTCGCAGACTCGCTGGAAGGCTGCTGCCGGATCATCCGCCGCCGTAATTGGCCGGCCAATCACGAGGTAGGTGGCTCCCGCTGCGATCGCCTGCTGAGGCGTCATCACCCGTTGCTGATCACCGGCAGCCGCCCAAGTCGGTCGAACCCCCGGCGTCACTCGGATAAACGCATCCGAACAGGCCGTACTGACCACAATCAATTCCTGGGGCGAGCAAACACAGCCGCCAATGCCACAGGCTTCAGCCTGACGCGCCAAGTGCTGAACGTAGTTGGGCACTGCTTCCGGTACATGCAACTCATCATTGAGCTGTTGCTGACTCAAGCTCGTCAACACCGTCACGGCTAGCAGAGTGGGAGGCTGCACCCCGGCTGCTTCTGCACCCGCGATCGCCGCTGCTTGAGCTGCTTCCAGGGCTGGCTTCCCAGCCGTGGCATGAATCGTCAGCAGGTCCACACCATAGCGAGCAGCACTGCGACAAGCACCCGCCATTGTGTTGGGAATATCGTGAAATTTGAGGTCGAGAAAAATCTTTTTATTGCGCTGTTTAAGAGCCTCTAGCACCGTCGCACCAGTCGCTACAAATAGCTCTAGTCCGACCTTAAAAAAACGTGCTTCAGGCAGGCGATCGATCAACGCGATCGCAGCTTCAGCATCCGGCACATCTAGCGGCACAATAATGCGATCGCGAGGCTCTAAACCAGTCATTTATTGAGCCACCAAACGAACAAACTTTTTCTTGCCAACTTGAATCACCCGCCCTTCGAGTTCCGTCGGAGCCTCAAAGATGTAGTTGGGGTCGGCTAGTTTTTCACCATCAAGGCGCACTGCCCCACCTTGAATTTGACGGCGGGCTTCCGAGCTAGTCAGTCCCAATCCAACCGCACCGACTAAGTAGAAGGCTTTGGCAGGGAAGTTCACTTGACTGAGCGGAAACTCGGGCACTGCTTCTGCTTGAGCAGCACTGCCCTGTACCAGTTCTTGTGCGGCTTTCTGAGCCGCTTGCGCTGCTTCAGCACCGTGATATTGACCAACAACATCAAGTGCCAAGAGTTTTTGGCGATCGCGGGGATTTTCAGGCAGTGCCGCTAAGTCCTGATTGGTCAGCAACTCGAAGTAATCTTCAATCAATGCATCCGGCACTTTCTCTAGCTTGGAATACATGCTCAGGGCATCTTCATTCAAGCCAACATAATTGCCGAGCGATTTCGACATTTTTTGGCTGCCATCCAAGCCAATCAAAATCGGCAATAGCAGACCGAATTGCGGTTGCAGACCAAAGTGACGTTGTAGATCGCGCCCAACTGCAATATTGAACTTTTGATCGGTGCCACCCAGTTCCACATCCGATTGCACAGCCACAGAATCGTAGCCCTGCATCAGCGGGTAGAGAAACTCGTGCAGATAAACTGGTGTTCCTTTTTCGTAGCGTTCCGAAAAGCCCTCTTTCGCCAGCATCTGCCCCACGGTCATCGTGCCCAGAAGTTCTAAGATTTTGGCGAGATCGAGTCCAGCTAGCCACTCAGAGTTGTAGCGAATCTCTAATCGTCCAAGCGTTTCAAAATCCAGAATCGGCCGCAACTGGTCGAGGTAGGTTTCGGCGTTGCGCTGCACATCCTCCACCGTCAGTTGCCGCCGTACTTCCGACTTGCCGGTAGGGTCGCCAATCCGCGCCGTGAAATCACCAATGATCAAAACAGCGGTGTGACCCGCGTCTTGAAACTGGCGCAGCTTGCGAAAAATGATGCTGTGACCGAGGTGAATATCGCTGCCGGTCGGGTCAATACCCAGCTTGATCCGCAGCGGGCGATCGCCTTTTTGCAGGCGTGCCACCAAGGAGACATCCGGATCGGTGCTCTCTGGTTGATGAGGAAAAATTTCGTGTGTGCCGCGTTGCAGCCAAGCCCAAGAATCGCTCACTGTTCCAGTCTGCTGAACTCCGTGATTATACGGCGGGGCTTATCCTGAGAGGAAAGTGTTCGACAGGCGATGGGTAGCCTCACAACGCCTCAAGCTCTCCCCAAGCGATCGCGCCGACAATGGCCGGGACGTATCCTTTACGGCAGCAGCGCGATCGCGATCGGTGCCGTCTTGGGGTTGGCGATCAGCTTCCGCAACTTGCCCGATGTACGGCTACTGCGGCGCTACGTCCCCAGTCAGACTACTTACATCTATGACATCAACGGCGAACTGATTGCGGCGCTCCACGATGAAGCCAACCGTGAGACCGTTCCCCTCGATCGCATCTCACCCAAGCTGCAGCAGTCCGTTCTCGCGATCGAGGACAGCGGATTTTACAACCACCTTGGTATCGATCCTGTTGGCATCGGTCGAGCACTGCTAGCGAACTTCAGCTCGGGTGGCGTGGTTGAAGGTGGCTCAACCTTAACGATGCAGCTGGTCAAGAACCTGTTTTTGACGCCGGATCGAAACATCGGCCGCAAGCTCACTGAAGCAGTGCTGGCGTTACGGCTAGAACAGGTGATCAGCAAGGATCGCATTCTGGAGCTGTATCTCAATCAGGTCTATTGGGGGCGCAACCTCTACGGCGTTGAAATGGCGTCGCGAAGCTATTTCAACAAGTCAGCAGCAGAGTTGGATTGGGCAGAAGCCAGCTTTCTCGCTGCCCTGATTGCGGCACCGGAGTACTACACGCCATTCGATGAACGCGATCGCCTAGATCCTCAGCGGCTCGAACGTGCAAAAGAGCGACAGCGTTTAGTTCTGCAACGGTTGGTGGCGATCGGTCAGATTAGTCCAGCGGCAGCGACCACAGCAGCAAATCAAACCCTGCAATTCGGCGAAATCACCTCCTTTCGTCCGAGTCAGTCACCCTATGTCAGTGACGCGGTTATTCAGGAGTTGGCACAGCAGTTTGGTCGCAGTGCCGTTGTTCAAGGCGGGTTGCGGGTGCAAACCACAATCGATTTGCGGATGCAGCGCCTGGCTGAGCAAGTAGTGCAGGAGAACTACCAGCGCAATCGGCAGCGGGGCTTGCGGGCAGAGCAGATGGCCTTGGTGGCAATCGATCCACGGACTCACTTCATCAAAGCGATGGTGGGTGGCGTCGATTACCGCACCAGTCAGTACAACCGTGTCACCCAAGCCCGCCGCCAGCCAGGCTCCGCTTTCAAGCCCTTTGTCTTCTATGCAGCCTTAGCGACAGGCAAATACACACCCAGCAGTTCTATTGCTGATACACCCATTACCTATCAGTTGGGTGCGGAAACCTATTCGCCCCAGAACTACGATCGCAGTTTTGCTGGCAACATGAGCCTGACGAGTGCTTTGGCACAATCGCGCAATATTCCGGCAGTGCGACTAGGGCAAACGGTTGGCCTCGATCGCGTCATCGAAATTTGTCGCCGGATTGGCATCAGTAGTCCGATGCAGCCAGTTGTTTCACTCCCCCTAGGTGCGATCGGGGTGACGCCACTGGAGCTCACGAATGCCTATGCGACATTGGCAAGCGGCGGCTGGTATGCGCCGCCAACGCTGATTCTGCAAGTGCGCGATAGTCAGGGTCGACGCTTGCTCGACAACACACCTCGACCACAACCCGAACTCCAGTCCAAAGCTGTGGCACAGCTCAACCAAATGATGCAGGCCGTAGTAACGAGCGGGACGGGGCGATCGGCTCAACTCAACCGCCCGGTAGCTGGAAAAACGGGTACGACTTCAGCTGAGCGTGACATCTGGTTTGTGGGCTACACCCCTGAGCTAGTAGCCTCAGTTTGGCTAGGCAACGATGACAACAGCAAGATTGGCGGCGGTGCAACCGGGGGTGAAATTGCAGCACCGATTTGGCGTCAATTTATGCAAAAAGCCTTGGGAAATCAGCCTGTCTCTCCTTTTCCAAAGCCATAAGAACTAGCGCTTAATTGAGCCTATTAAATCAGAAAATAGTTAATTTAGATCAGGTTTTGCTGGGCAATACAAGTGCTTAAGGCTCAATTTGAGCTTTCATTCGCTCGAGCGTTTGGTGCATTTGTTCGAACATCATCTGAGGTGTCATACCAAATTGACCAAGCTGAGTCTTCATTTGCTCGACTGTCATCTTGGCAGAGAAGTCATCCGATAGTTCAAATCGTTTCATAAAGATGCGATAGCGATCCATGATCGCTTCCATTTGATCGATATACAGGCGTTTTCCTTCGCGGTCAAACTTACCGTAATCACTGCCCAACTGAATGAGCGACTGATAGTCTTCAAATAACTGCCGCGCTTCTGCTTGGACAATTTCAGAATCGAAGAATCCCATAGCGATCGGCAGAATCCAACAAGGCAACAGATTCAGTTGCGTAGCTGCATTCTAGGACACCCTTTTTTGGGACTTCAACGCTGGATTGGGAGGGGTTTCCGTACTTCAGTCCGTACTTCAGTAGCACCCTGCAGCGGCCTTAGCCCTGTTTTTGCCAACTCCGACGCGGGTTGATGAGGATTGTGATCACGAAAACCAAGGAGGCTACGAGAACAATGGCTGGCCCCGAAGGTAAATCCCAGAAGAAACTTAGATAAAGACCAACCAAACTAGAAGCACTTCCAATCGCGATCGCCAACAGCATCATCGGTACAAAGCGCCGCACCCATAAATAAGCCGTAGCGGGCGGGGTAATCAACATCGCAATGACCAACAGCACACCAACTGCTTTCATTGCAACAACAATCGTCATCGCCAAGATAACTGTGAGGCCAAGATCAAACCAACGCACTGGTAATCCAGCAGCTTGCGCAGCGAGGCGATCGAAACAATAAAACTGCAACTCCTTGTGAAAGAGCACGATCGCGATCGCTACTAAACTCGCAACGATTGCCGTATCGCGGAGATCAGCAGGACTAACAGCCAGCAAGTTACCAAACAAGAAATGATTGAGGTCAATCTTATTTTGCTTCTGAATTAAGGTGATCAAGGTCACCCCTAAAGCAAAAAAAGCTGAGAGAACAATACCCATTGCGGCATCGGCTTTAAGAGGCGATCGCGTTCGGATAAAGTCAATCGAAGCCGCACTCAATAAACCAGCAATAAAAGCACCAAAAGCAAGGGGTAAACCCAAGGCAAATGCTGCAGCCAATCCTGCTAAGACCGAGTGACTAATTGCATCTCCAAGCAAGGCTAACCGCTGCACCATCAGGTAGCTGCCAGCCATCGCCCCCAAAATCCCGATGAGGAGGGCAACAGCTAGCGATCGCTGCATGAAGGCATATTGCAACGGCTCCAGCAGAGCTTCCATCTAAGCCGCCTCATGCCGTGTAATGTCCAGTCGCGCCCCATAGGCTTGGGCCAGATGATCGGGCTGCAAGACTAACCGGGGGTGGCCTTGAGCAATCACTCGCTGATTAAGTAAGACCAGTTCATCAAATTGCTGAGTGGCTTGTCCTAAATCGTGATGCACCACAATCACGCCATGACCTTGCTGCGCTAGATCTCGCAAAATTGCATAGAGCAATCCTTCGCTACGGCGATCAATTCCCGCAAAAGGCTCGTCCAATAAAAATAGTTCTGCTTCTTGAGCCAGCGATCGTGCAATAAACACCCGCTGTTGTTGTCCACCTGATAACTCACCAATCGGTCGCGATCGCAAATCCCACAATTCGACGCGCTCTAGAGCAGCCTTCACAGCTTGTTGACTCGCAGCCGAAAAGCGCCGCAACCAACCCGTCCGAGCAACACGCCCCATCAAAACGACATCTTCAACAGTCGCCGGGTAGTCAAAATCAACTTGTGCCCGCTGCGGGACGTAGGCCACTCGCTGCAACTGACTCGTGAGGGATGTGCCGCGCCACAGGACTTCACCATGATGCGGCACAAGCCCAAGGATGGCTTTTAAAAACGTGCTCTTGCCAGCACCATTCGGCCCAACAACCCCAATCACTTGACCCGCTCGCAACTGCAGATTCAGTCCCTGCAACACCTCGCGATCGCGATAGCTGGCACTCAGCTGCTGAACCTGCAGCACAGGATGCGTAAGAGACTGAGACACGAGAGCACATCATGAAACGATCATGAGACTATTATGAAACAAAAATGAAATGATGCAGTGATGTCGCGTCTTGCTCCCTGGCTAGCTCCTCTCGGGCTGCTCATAAGCATCAGCCTAGTTGCCTGCCAAGACTCATCCACCCGTAATAGTTCCCAGTCAGAGTCACTGAAGGTGGTAGTCAGCACAACGATACTGACGGATCTCACACAGCAGATTGGCGGTGATGCGATTACGGTCACTGGCTTACTGCAGCCAGGTGATGATCCCCACGTCTATGAGCCTGTACCCCGCGACACAGTCGCCTTAGCCGAAGCCAACTTGATTATCCTCAACGGATATAACTTGGAACCAAAAATTGAAAAACTAGCAATAAGTGTCGATAGCAAGGCGACAATTCTGAGAGCAGGAGAAGCGATCGCCCCTCTCAAATTAGGTCGTGCTCCTGACCCCCACGTTTGGGGCAATGCGCGCAACGGCATCCTAATGGTTCAATCCATTCAGCAAAAACTCTGCCAACTACAGCCGAGGGATTGTCCGCAGTTTCAAGCCAATGCCCAAGCACTCTCACAAGATCTCACTCGTCTTAACACTTGGATCCTCCAGCAAATTGCCACAATCCCAGAATCTCAACGGCAGTTAGTCACGACCCACGATGCTTTTCAGTATTATTCCCAGGCGTATCAACTGCCCGTACTTGGAACACTGATCGGCATTAGTACAGAGGAACAGCCCAGTGCCAGAACTGTTCAAACACTAGCAAAAGCTATTAGAGAAACAGGTGTTCCTGTCATCTTTACTGAAACAACTACCAATTCCAGTCTTCTAGAGACCGTTGCCGATGAAGCCGATGTTCGCCTATCTCGTCAGCCCCTCTATGCCGATGCGATCGGTCCGGCAGGAAGCAAAGCTGATAGCTATATCAAGATGCTTGTTACTAATACCCAAACCATTGTTGATGAATTGGGAGGCAAAACAACCAGTTTTCAAGCAGATTAATCACCTAAGCAGGTTAGAGATACTATGCTGAATCCAATTTCACATAACACAAAGCCCCCTCTGCTGTTGTAGTGAG
>NZ_CP143528.1 GCF_003846445.2 Synechococcus elongatus PCC 11801
AAAGTGAGGGAAATCAGTTAGCTTGGCCTCCTGACTTTGAAACTGTAATGAATGTCACTGGATATTCTGAGGCAAATGATTCTGCAATTCAGATTGAATGGGAACTCGGCTCGACAGTCAAAGTAGTTTCTCTTCCTTCTTTAGCAGGGCTCAAACTATTGGCATGGCAAGACAGACGAGGAAATAATTCTAGAGAGTCTAAAGATGCTTTAGATCTATACAATATTTTGTTAAGTTATTCTGCTACTAGCGAAATGGAAGATCGAATTTATGACAATGAAATAGAGACTTTAGTAAGATTAGATTATGATATGCAGCTTGCTGGTGCTTGGCTATTAGGGAAAGATCTAGCTAGCATTATGTCTCATCAGTGGCTGGAACAAGTGCAGGCGATCCTAGATAATCCGAACACCCTTCAATATCTTGTAGCTGATATGGGACTAGGACAGATACTTCTCCCAGGAGAAAGCGAGAAAATACTAAGTCTTGTTGTTCAGTTTAACAACGGAATTAACTCAGCAACCAATTCTTATTAGTTGGAAATGGTTTAAATTTAAGTACTATTCCAATCGCAAAAGATTTAGAAAAATTGATGCAAATATAATTTTAAGAATTTAAGGCGTTGATCAGATTGCAGAAAATTCTGGGAATTTACATTTGCAGTTTAAGTATTCTTCTAATTGATTGGTATCAATTTCATGCTTTTTATAGTCCTCTGTAGAAATAACGATAATTAGTTTTTCGCAGAGCTTTTTATTCACACAAGCTTTAGAGTAAGAGTTTACAATTTCTTTTACAAATTCAATACGAGGTTCCTTTAATCGACATCTCAATGATCCTATTAATGGAATTACCAGCGGATCTATATTACCGGCAGATCCCACTTTATTCCAGAGCTCTAAAAGACTATCTTGAATATCAGCAAAGCCTGCATTTTCTATTGCTCCATATGAATTTAAATTTGCAATAGCGACCATATAAAATACTTTGTCTGATTTCCTAATTTGTGCAATAGTTCCAATTGGATATTTCTTTTTCTTGCCTATCCGATTATCACTTAATTCTTTATAATTTATGCCGTTTAGTGCACATTCTAAATCATTATCTAGGTCTTGAAAATTATTGTTATATAACCTTGAGGCAAACTGACCTTGAAGGCTTTGAGAAGAAATAATACCTGTTGAAATATCTACATCAAATGTAGTATTTGTAGGTATTACATATGCACCTGAAAAGTCAAAAATATCTCCGATATGAATTTCAATTTTCATGTCACAGTTTTTTACATTGCTGACTATAGATAAATGTGGACGACTTGCGTATAAGAAAGTGACAATAATAAATCCTACTATTAGGTAATAATTATAGGTATATGACTTTATTGATGGCCAAACAGCTGATGTTATATTGAAAGCCAACCAAAACTTTCCTAATAAAGAGAAGAAATAATCTATAGTTTTTCTGCTAAAAACAGTATGTAACCAGTGCTCTTTTGTAAAGAACTCAGTAACTATTAACAACCATTGATTCTTTATTTTATTCATAGTTTTAACACATTGTAGATAGACTTTGAATAAAAGTAATTCCCAGAATCATTAGTTTTTTTCAGCTCGTAGTGTTGGTTTTCCCAGTTTTCCAAAGCATGTTTAATGATAGCGGCATCAAAGCTAATATGTACTGCTAGTGCATCTCGAACTATAGGTGGACACAGTACTTCATCAAGACTCCTTTTTCCATTTAAGTTAACAACAATAATTGGAATATTTCTGCTAATAGCTTCTTCTATCTCCCAACGAACAAACTTATAAAGATTTCTTGTGTTTTCCCCTACCAAAAGAACAAAAATTTTTGTATTTTCAAAGCGTTTTCTTAGTTGTTTTTTAATAGACAATTCAGAGGTTAAATTTGGATTATAGTTGATATCATGAGCGTTATAAAAATTAAAATCAATGTTGTCATTCTCTTTCCATGCTTGCATTAATCGGTAGTAGTGCATATCTGTATCGGCGTCAAAGCTGACATAAGTCTTATTTCGATACACAGCTATTCCATCTTGCAGAAATCTAATGAATGAAATTATAGTGTCTAATTTGAATTTTCAAGCAATAATGAAAGCATAATAAAGCTGAATAAATTTTTTCATTTCTATGAAATCTCAGCTCACACCACCAGTTTCACGATCCAGTTCTGAGGCTCTTGCTGCACTAAGAGATTGAGTGCATCGGGCATAGGAATTTCAAGGTCACGGTTGTTGATGTCGCTAACAAGCTGGTGAACCAACTCCAGATCGACTCGCTGCTCTAGGCTCAACACTTGGTAGTGGGTACGCTTCCGTCCATCGCCCGTACCGTTGCAGAAAGCTTCTAGGGTTTGGCTAGCCTTGGGCGATCGAATATTCCCCACTGTGCGATCGCGCATCAGAATAAAGGTTGTCTTGGGATGCGAGAGCACCATCTGGTTCAGGTTTGTCAGCCTTGCCAAGATAGAGTTGCCATTGCTGAGATGCAGGAAGGCCAGACAGCGCTCTCCATACTGATCTCTGATGACAAGGTTGTCAGGAACCACACGCCGACCCAATCTGAGTGTAGATATCTCCAAGGTCTTGATTTGCTTGAACGCCTGACAGATTTGGCGAAGTTTCCCGAGGTCATCTGAGTCATTGATAATGCGCGACCCTGACCAGCGTTCTTGAAGAGTCTGTCGCTGATAGCTGCAATAGTGATGGAACTCGGGGGCGTAGGGGCTGTTACTCACAACAGAGACAGGCTGCGCGATCGCCTCTATCACCTCAACACGCACCTCTTGGCTGACGGCAGAACTTCCCTCTACAGGACTAGTCAACAGCTTTTGAATAAGTGTTTGGAGGTGCTGTACCTGTTGCTCTAAGCGAATCAAGCGGTTCGCCATGGCAGAAGTATCGAGATTCCCTCCAGTCGGAAGCAGAGGGGAACTGGTTGGGAGCGGAACTCCCTGCACCCGATAGGCATAGAACTCATTGGCGCAATTGAGACTGGTACGAATCGATCGCTGCTGGGTGATCTCCGTTAAGTCTTCTGCTGTGAATAGATCAAGGGCTCCAACATTGAGGGGCTGGAGACGCAGATTCAGAATCTCCTCTAGTTGATCCGCCGTCGGGCGCTGTAGGTAGACCGTATGCTGAGCCACGCGACCGACAATGCTGCCATCAAAGTCCTGTTGGAACTTTTGCCAGCGATCGGGAAAGAGCGTGAGGATAAATAGGCTATTGGGAACGTGGGTGAAGAGTTCTTTGACCACTTCCCCAAAGCGCAGCAGAATGGGGCGATTGTCTTCGAGCCACAGCCCTTCTAGCTGGTCAAAGACAATAATCAACGGTTGATCGAGACAGGACAGCTCACCCAGAATCTTGATCGCTTGCAGCGAGAACTCCTCGCGCAGCAACTCACTGTCCCAAGCACTCAATCCCTCCAGCTCCTTGTCCACCGGAACCAGCTCACCTGAAGAGAGCCAACGGCGACAGGACTCGCGCCGCGATGGATCGGTGTAACGGCAGAAGCGAAGAATCCCTTGCAAAATCTGACGGCTGTAACCCGACACAGAGTAGCGATCAGCCCACCATGTCAGCAGGCGGCTTTCGATCCTCTCCCAGCGCTGACGACGAGCCCCCGTATCCTCACGCCCCAAACTACTCAGGTCTTCTGCATCGAGGGCTTCGAGGATTTCGCGATCGCCTACGGTCTGTTTCTCTTCGGGGATTTCGGCAAAGATACTGCGGATTGAGCGAATCAGGAGTAGGTCTAGCTGGTTGTGCTGATCATCTCCAACGGGTTCAACTAATGACTCCAGAATGCGGGAGTAGGTGTGAAAGAGAATGGTGGACTCTTGCGTTGGCTGGCGGATGAATAGCAGCCGGTTTTGCTTCAAGACATCCTGAGCGAGGCGCATCATCAAGTGAGTCTTGCCTGTGCCTGGCTCCCCGATGATTACTGCGCCCTTGGATTGGCGATTGGGGTCGAGGCTAATTGAGCGCAGAACAGATTTGAGGCGCTGATACTCATCCTTGTAGACCGCTTGGTCATCTGCAAAGTGCTGAAACGGCGTATCCACGCGAGAGCTGCTGAAAGGACTCGGACCCGCTGCGAGAGTCTTGGCCAGTTGCGATCGCTTTAAGGTTCGGTAGAGATAGTAGGTATAGCGAGCGTCATAAGCTGCTTGGTGCGCTTGGTCGCGGGAGAAGGGCTCAGGGCTGACTTCTAGGACATCGCAGAGATAGCCCAAGTTGTAAGACTCCAGCCCAAAATGCAAGCTGCGGGCGAGATTATAAGTGCATTCAAATTGCATCTCTGGAGCCGCCAAACCCACTTCTGCATAGCTGTTGAGCAGAATCTGGCGATCGTGGTCGGCATGGTGCGCCACGATTATTTTGCCCGCCATCAAGGAGCTGAGCTGACGCAGAATTTCGGGCAGCGATCGCGCCAAGTCCGCAGCGTAATAATCGCCTTCTTGGGGAGTTCGTGCTTCGTAGAGCAGTTGCCCTCGATGGTTGAAGACGGCCACCTCGCGCAGTGTTGGGGTGCCTTCAGTGTCTAGGACAACGAACTCTCGACTCACCATGAATAGATCTATTGGTGTTCAGTGTTTTCTTAGTGTCGGATAAAACCGCTCGGCCTCGACGGAGCTGACCTCTCAAGGGTGGTAGCATCGCCGGAGTCTGTGGATGAAAGACAGGCTCAAGGACTCCCATGGGACAGCCAAAAACGATCGCGGTCTTCAGCGGCAAGGGCGGGGTTGGCAAGAGTACGATCGCTGCTGCTTTGGCTGTAGCAGCAGGTAACAGCACCATCCTCGATTCGGATCCTCAAGCGACATTAGCGACTTGGGGCGATCGCCGGAATCAGGAGCCGTCTGTCTTGACTGTTCCGATGTCTCGGGTGGGTTTAACGGCAGCCAAGCTTCAGACTCGCTATGCTTTCGTCGATACTCCAGGTGCGTTGGTGGGCGGGGTCTTGGATGTCCTTCGCACCGCTGATTTAGTAGTTGTTCCGACTCCCATCGACCAGTTCGATCTTGATGCTCTGGGAGGAACGCTGGATGCGCTCTCAATGGCTGGTAGTGCAAGCGTCCTGATTATCAATCGACTGCATCCCTCAGCTAGTGCGGAGACTGCACTGGAAATTGTGAAAGATATTGGCTGCTTAGTTTGTCCGATCGTGGTGCGAGAGAGAGCCAGTCATAAACGCGCTGCGATCGATGGCCTTACAGCCTTGGAGAGTGAACCGAACAGCCCTGCTGCTACTGAGATTCAGCAAGTTTGGAGTTGGCTTCAGCAACAGCTAGAGGGCAGATTGTCATGAGCCGTAAGCGACCCAGCCTACCGAAGCTAGAGCTGAAGAGTGGCATTGCTGGGAGTGTGATTGAACGCCTAGCCGCCGATGCAGGCGGACAGCGCGAGTCGTTACCGCTCAACCAGATTCAAGAACGTCCGGGCGGTGATGCTCGGAAGCTGCGCTTTGCCCATGTGGAATCACTGGCTGAATCTATCTTGCTGGTGGGGCTCATTCAGCCGATCGTGGTTGATCGGCAGGGGCATCTGCTGGCAGGGGGGCACCGTCTGGCAGCACTCCGCCTCTTGCAGAAACAGCACCCGCGCCAGTTTGAACGCCTCTTTTCAAGTGGTGTTCCTGTTCGCCGTCTTGAGATCGATGCCGATGCGGAAACGGCAGCTGCACTAGAGATTGAAATTACCGAGAATGAAAAGCGGCTTGACTTCAGCCGAGGAGAAGTACAAGCCGTGGCTCAGCGCTTACTGGATGCGGGCTATCAGCGGCAGCGCGGCAAGCCCAGTCAGGGAGAGAAGCCTTTAGTTCCTGCTCTGATGCGGGTTTTTGGTAAGTCTCGAAGTACGATTCTGCGTTACCTCGAACCGGATTCCGCTGAGCTAAATATGTCAAATGACACATTTAGCGATCGCACTCAACCCGAGGCGCAAGCAGACTCAGTTCCTGTCTCGCTGGTTTTGAAAGCACCACGCAGCCAAGCTGAGGCAGTCGCTCAAGCCTATTCTCAAGCACTTCAGAGTTCAGGGATTCAGGTTGAACAGTGGTCTGTGCAATCAGGATCAGGAGCCGTAGCAACGATTCGCCTCCAGACCCATTACCCCACTTGTCCGAGTCACTCTGTTTAGAAATGGCTGGGGAATCAGGATCCAGAAATTATTATTATCAGATCCTTTAGTCAGACAAGGGCATGCTGAACCAAAGGTCTAGGACTGGCGATGACTGAAGCGATCGCAGTAGTGGAGAGCAAGGCGATCGCGCCAGTACAAGACTGGGATGTTTTGCAGATGCTGCTAGAGGATCACCGCAGTCCCAATACTCGCCGTGCCTATGAGCAAGACTTGCGCCTGTTCTTTGCTTGGTGGCTGGATGAAGACCCCCATCCAGAGGCGATCGCCCACTGGTTGAGCTTGCCTCAGAGTGAAGCGATCGCAGTGGTACTGCGCTGGAAAGCTTCAATGCGCGATCGGGGTCTGGCCGAAGCCACAATCAATCGCCGTTTGGCAGCACTGAAGTCTCTGGTTCGCTTCTCACGCCGCTTGGGGCGCTGCAACTTTAGCCTTGAGGATGTGAAAGGCGATCGGGTTCAGAGTTACCGCGATACCACCGGAACGACGCCCGAGCGATTCCGAGAACTACTTTCACTCCCGAATCGCCAGACAGCCAAGGGAGCTAGGGACTATGCGATTCTGCGCTTGCTCTGGGAGAACGCACTGCGACGCTCTGAAGTGGTGCAGACAAGAGTTCAAGACCTAGAGCAAGGCGATCGCCGTCTGTGGATCTTGGGCAAGGGCAAAGGCCGTCAACGCCAGCCCGTCTCACTTTCAGTCGAGATGGTGCAGGCACTTCAGACATGGCTGAGCTTTCATCCAGATCCTGAACCGGAGCAACCATTATTTACGGCACTCGATCGAAGTAGCTACGGTCAGCCGCTTTCAAGTCAAGCGGTTTATTTATTGGTCAAGCGATCGGCAGAAGCGATCCAGCTGGGTAAGCGTCTGAGTCCGCATCGCATCCGGCACAGTGCGATCACTGCTGCACTGGATGCAACGGGCGGCAATGTCCGATTGGTGCAAAAGCTGAGTCGTCATTCGCGGCTAGAGACCTTACAGCGCTATGACGATGCGCGGCAGAACTTCCAAGGTGAATGCACTGAGCATCTAGCGAAGCTGCTGAGCCCATAAAAAAGCCGTCGCCTGAAATCGGGACAGCTTGTTCTGGTGTTGTTCCACAGGGTTGATGCGGAATCTCGTCTAGCTTACTGGTGTTGCATCCAGCCGAGCGAAGCGAGGCGCACCCTTTCCCTCCGGTTTAACTCCAGTCAGAGGAAAAGAGTGGCGGTTTCTCTTCTGCGGATGCAGGAGAGGTTCTGTCGCTAGAACTAGAAGCGTTTGCTGCCTGCGAGGTTGATCAGAATGCTAGTCGCTGCGGGGCCAAGGATCTCGGGTGGGGCATCGGGTAACTGTGTCCGTAACTCTTTGAACGCATCCGCCCAAATATTCGCTAGCTCCTCCGGTGTTTTGGGCGCGTGGGCGGCTTGTGCCTCTCTGCCGATACTGCTGGGCGCTGGCGCGGCTTGTGCTTCCTCAGCGGCTGGGGTGTGGCTTGCTTCAGTTTGGGGTAGGGCTTCAGCGATCGTCCACGTGTTTTTAACTTTGACCATTTGC
Organism: Synechococcus elongatus PCC 11801; assembly: GCF_003846445.2. Lineage (NCBI taxonomy): Bacteria > Bacillati > Cyanobacteriota > Cyanophyceae > Synechococcales > Synechococcaceae > Synechococcus > Synechococcus elongatus. The sequence continues at coordinate 7,703 of NZ_CP143528.1, forward strand.
ACCCGCTGACCTTTCTGAAGATTGAGCAAGACTGGATCGCCGTCGTTCCCATAGACTCGGACTTCTTCGCCGGTATCGCTGACAATCAGAGCTGAAATTCTCGGGCCATAACCGTAGTCGCGGGGCTCTCTGGGCAAAAATTTAACGGTTCCACTAGCAAGGCTGACAGCTTGTGCCATTTGGGTTGTCTCCTGTTTTTGAGTCGGTGCGGGGCGCTGGTCTAAGGTGGGGTCTTCGCTGGCATCCGGCCAGTAGTTTTCTTCTTCGGTGAAATAGTTATCCATTGGATCAAAATGTCCGTCGTGGTCGTACATGGGGAAAGTCTCCTGAGAGGGGTCAGCGCAGCCGCCCCAGATGGTGATGAGTGATTAAGCGGCGATCGCTTCGGGGCTATTGGCTTGCAATCCGGCATTAGAGAGCAACAGATCAGCAGCTTTACGGGCTTGGCTTGCAGCCTTAAAGAAGGCTTTCTTGTCGCTGCGCAGTCTTTCCAACCAGTGATCTAAATAACTGGCGTGATGCTCCAAGTCGGTGATGATGCCAAGGCGATCGCCACAGAAGGCCGCGCTGAGTTCCGCCACCAATTCCTCTAGGGCATAGGACGGGCTGCCAAACTTGCCAGACTGATCGCGATCTAAGCGGCTGGGGTGCCCTGTCCAATGGCTCAACTCATGGATCAGCGTTGCGTAGTAACTCTCCGCGCTGCTGAATGCCGAGAGTTCTGGAACGACAACGCGATCGCCTTTGGGGTAATAGAACGCCTCCGCGCTACCCGTTGTAATTTGCGCTTTCTGGCTGGTGATGAACTGTTCTACAGCGGCGATCGGCTCGTGCTGCTGCCCTTCGGCTATTGATTCCGCTGGCTTTTTGGTTGTGGCTTCAGAATCATCCAAGCAATCCAGATTGAAGGTCTGGAGCCACTTCGCCGACTGATAAAAGCGGGTGACTTCCTCACCGGTTTCGGGATTCTCCTCGGTTTTGCTGGCAGTGCCCGCCCACAGAAGCCAAGTTGATTTGGAACCCTTGCGGATTTTCCAGCCCTGCTGCTTGGCTTGGGCGGCTCCGATAAACTGCTGGGACTGGTAGCCGAACAGCATCGAATCAATCGCACAGATCAACGGATTGCAGCCGCTGTAAACATGACCGCTGAGCGCGTTACGGAATCCGCCAGATTCGACACTCCACGGTTTGACCCATGGTTTCGTGCCACTCTCCAACAGGGCAATGATTCGGTTGGTGACTTCTTCAAACTTGTCGATTGGCGCGGGCTTGTTATTAGACACAGTTCTTCTCTCAAGAGAGAGCGATTTAGTTTGCAGACAGTCGAGATCAAGCAACAGGGCGAGCATTGCGGCGGGCATTTTGCAGCTTTTCCAGCGCTTCTAGCTCGCTCGTGATCGCGTGGTCGTAGGTTTCTAAGAGTTCGTCAATGTGACTGAGGAGCGATTTGGGCTGCTCGGCTTGGATGCGGCGACGGATTGCTAAGAGTACAAAGAACAGCTCAATATTGGAGGCGCTGAGGATCGACGCATCGATCTCGTTCAACCGCGCTCGGCTGATCGATACTGGAGACATGATTCTTTTTTCCTTGCATGGGATGAGGAATCTAGCGGGGCTGACCGAGTACCAATCGATCAGCTCCACCCTTTGAGACTTAGTAGAGAGAAGCCAGCAGCTCATGGGCTTTTTTTGCCGCCGCTTGGCTAGCTAGCTCCTCCTGATTGATCAACCGGCGGAAGAATTGCTGATTGATGCCTCGCGCTTTCACTTCAAAAGCGGCTTGGGTGCGATTGCCTTTGCGGACTGCGGCATCATTCGCCAACTGATGAGCAGTGATGTAGCTTGCCATCTCCTGCGCTTCTTCGCGGCTGTCGTAACCGATATAACCGCACTGCTTCCAGCCGTAGATCGCCGCTTCATTCACCACCAGCACCAATCGCAGGCTGTAGACAGTGGTGATAAATTCCCGCTCTGTTAGCTTCTCTTGCAGAATTTTTGTTTGCTCAACCGATTCGATGTAACGGCTTTCTAACTCAGAGATTTGCACCTCCTGAGCATTGAGCCGACTTTGCAGTGCTTCGATTAAAGATTGCAGTTGAGCAACAGTAATACGAGCCATTTGTTTACCTTTTAGGTGAGGGCTAGAAAAGAAATTTCTCTCTTCTTTTCTTCCCTTATTATAAGCAATTAAATGATGAGAATACAGATAATTAACAACAGAAAAGCAGACACTCAATAACAGCAACTACAGCAAAGAAGGCTGCACAACAGCGGGCAAAAGCAGCCACCAACCGCGACCCAAAGACACGAAACCCCACGCTGGAACCGCAGGGGCAAACAACAAAACCGGCACGCCCAACCCAACCGCAAATGCCGCCGACGCCCACGAGCCAGAACCCCCGCCACAGAAGCAAGCCGCAGGCCGCGCCGAAGGCAGCACCGCAGCAGGGCAAGCGCCAGACGGGAAGGAAACCAGACAGCCACCCGCAGCGGCCAGAGAGCGCACAAACGCCACAGACCGCGCCGCAAACGAGCCACGACCAGACCCGAACTGCGCCGCCGAGAACACCGAAGCACGGGGGCAGGACAACCGCACCGCCCGATCCACACCCGCCGCGCAACCCACCAGCACCGAAGCCGAGGACGAAACCCGCGACAAGGCCACACCCACCGCCGACAGCGAAGCGGGCGAGGGAGCGCGGGAACCGGAGAACCCGACCACGGGAAAAGCCGACAGCGAAAACGACACAGCAAACAACCCAAATACCTAATACAATACTAACAAGAAATAAGCAGCTATAACCAATAAGAAACAAAACAACAAAGACTACGCAAAAGCCGCCAGACCCTTACCCTCTCTTCTCTCTTTCTCTCTCCTTTCTTATCAAGAATAGAGAGCGCAGCAACTTGATTGCGCCGAGAGCTGAGCTGCGGATAAGAGTAGGGAATGATCCAATCGTTTTGCTAGCAGCGAAGGAAGGCGCAAATCAACAAGAGCGCAACCGCTCAGCGAGGCTTGCCGAGCTGCCCCCTTGAGCGCGAGCCCCCAGACACTTTCTTCTGCTGCCGCAGAGCGACCGAGCCCAGGGCTAGGGGGGCAAAGACAAAAGAGCCAACCTCACAAACAGCGGCAAAGGCAAGGGGGAGACAAAACCAGAGAACACTCTCCCCAGCTGCCGTGCCGCCAAGAATTAAGAGGCAACAGACTAAACAGCCCCACGCAGTTCAGCTTGCCCCTGGGTCGAAGGAGCGCGGCCAGCTATCTTGTCCCCGTTCATGGCGAGCGCGAACAATCCAGCGAGTTTGCGAGCTGCAATCAAGACTGTTCAGGCGGCGCTGAGTAATCTTCTACTCAATCGAAGCTCTGTCTTCGTTGAACCTTGACTCACTACAGACTGAAGCGCGGCCTGCAGAAGGGCGCTGCGCAGCAGGGCAAAGGCGACGGCTGTTCCATCAGCGAGCCTGTGAGCTGCAACAAGGGCTGTTGCGGTGGCGCTTTGCTGACTTGGTGCGAATCACAATCAAGCTTTCGCTCAACTTTCACCAATGACTGACTGAAGCGCTACCGACCCAAGGGCGCTGCGACAGGCTTGCCGGAGCAGGGCAATCTCAACGGCTGTCCAGCATCTCTCGCTGCTCTGCCGGTCCCATCGCCCACACCCTGCGAAGCTGCGGGCAGGCCGAAGGGGGCACGCGGCGAGCTCCACTCCGGCGATCGCTCCCTCGCATAACTTAGGGAATCTCTTATCCCCTAAAAACTGCGATCGCGAACTGTTAAGGCTCAACGGCTGTTTCCTGCTTGGACTGTGACGGCGGCGCTCCACTTGCTCTGAATGGATAAATGCTTAGCCGTCGCTCAATTTCGATTCAGCCTGAATGACAGCGCGGCCGATTCTGGGCACTGCGAACTGGCTCTACTATCTTTGGGTGAACTAAAGCTCTATCTCCCCCGGTAGTCAGCGAAGCGGCGAGACGCCAACGGTGGCGAGGGGCAAGCGGTCATTCTCCTCCGACATCCGCAACTTCAACTGACTTTGAGCTGTGGAAGGAGCAGGGCAGTTGCTAGCGGCAGATTTTGAGTCTGCTTCACTTGTTAAAGCGATCGCTACCCAGCATTCAATTCCGTCATCCTAGACCATTGCAGATCAACACTCGGTATTCGGGATACTTGTTATCGAGGTTCGGAAATCTACACTGTTAGTAGCTTTAATCTGTAGCTAGAGTTTTTGTGTTTGCTTTGTGCAGTTTTTGTATCGAGCACCCGTTCACCTATAAAACAGGAGTAAATCTCATGGATTATCGTCAATATGGAAAAACAACTGCCAATCGTGGCTTTAATGATCAAACAGTGGATAAAGTTTGGCAAAAAGCTGAACCTATTCCTGGTATGGACTCTTCTTTAGTGAGAAAGGACGCCTGTGGTGCAAAGATTTTAAGACATCAATATGGACAGACTAACAAGTACGGATGGGAGATTGACCACATCACTCCTGTTTCTCATGGTGGTAGTGACAACCTTTCTAATCTTCAGCCTCTGCAGTGGGAAAATAATCGTGCTAAAAGCAATCACTTGCATGGCGAGTGGACTTGCGCTGTCAGCTGGTAGATCACTGCGTGTCCTCCTCAATATTCTCAATTCCGGCAGAATCAAGGAATACAGCCTGTTCTGACGATTGATGGAGCAGTCAGCCTTGACCTCAATGATGGGGTCTGGGCTGAACTAGTGGGCGATCGCATTCGACTGACCATCGCGATCGCTGGGGTCACGATGGCTATGCCTCCTCCAGGCATTGGGGATGGTGTCAGCAGATCGATAGAAAGGGATGGAGTGATGACAAACATCTTTGTTATTGATGACGAATTGACAAAGGAGTTATGCGGTTTTGCAGTTCTCAATGGATAACTGTCTGCCTAATGGGTGGAAGTTACGCGGTAGTCCAGGAGGGCTCCACGTATTCAACCGGAGTACCGGTCTGAATGTTCTTTTCGATGAGATTCCTGTTCCCTCCTCGCTCCATTCGCGTGCGCCTCGGCAGGTCTCTATCGCGCTCACGAACCGTTGTGACTTAGCGTGTGCGCACTGCTACGCGCCAAAGTCTTGTGATGAGCTGCCGCTCGAGGTGATCATGCACTGGCTCGCGGAGTTGGACTCGGCAGGCACTCTCGGAGTCGGCTTCGGCGGCGGAGAGCCAACGCTCTATCCAGAGTTCGTTAAGCTCTGCCAGTACGCGGCGCACGAAACAGGGCTGTCAGTCTCGTTCACTTCCCACGGCCACCACATCGATAAGAACCTGGCTGAGCACCTTCGTGGCAGCGTCCACTTCATCCGTGTCAGCATGGACGGTATTGGGACAACCTATGAGTCCATTCGACGTCGTTCGTTCGCAGAGCTGCTTGAGCGACTCAAGGATGTTCGATCCATCTCGCGCTTCGGTGTGAATGTGGTGGTGAACGATCGCACGCTGCCCGAACTCGATGATGTCGCTCGTATCTCTGCAGATACTGGCGCTAGCGAGCTTCTTCTTCTTCCCCAAATGCCCGTTCGTAGCGTGCCAGCCGCATCTGTGGACACGCTGCAGGAACTACGTCGTTGGGTAAACAGTTACACAGGCCCACTGAAACTTTGCATCAATGAGTCGAGTGCCGAAGGCTTTCCGACTTGCGATCCATTGGGGCAGGAACGCGGACTCCGCGCGTACGCACATATTGATGCAATGGGCCTTCTCAAGCCCTCTTCCTATTCGGAAACCGGCGTGCCGCTCGACGGTAGCAGTGTGCTGCAAGCACTCGAATTACTCTCTCAAGACCTAGTGGAGAATGACAGATGAAAATCTGGTACCAGCATGGTTCGGAGCACTCAGCTAACCTCGTCATGATCGGGCGCTTCAAGGACGTAGCCGAGGCAACGAAGGCTAAGGAGATTATCGACGCGATCGCAAAGCAGGTTGATAAAGAGCTATCGGAAGGGACATTAACCCTGGGGGACCCACCAGCGCGCTATGGGGAAGAGATGCTCGAACTTCTAGGAAAGCTGAACGCGGTGACGCTCGGGACGAGTGAGCTCGAACAGTTTTCGTACGAGGTCAGCGTCAAATCCAAGGGAAGTGATCTTGTTGTCACTACCGAAGAGTACGATATCTCGGCATTCCTCAAGGTGATGCTTTTGCAAGGTGCGCGGATTGAGGTCTACTCTGCACACGATCATCCCGACAGCGAGTACGGGAGGGGGCTCGGATGAGCATAGAGCTGAGATGCCAGCGCTGAACTGGGACATCTTCACCTGTCTACCGGGGAGCGCAGAGAAGAACTTTGAGCTGCTCTGCAGGGGTATCGTGCGCCAGAACTTTGGTAGCTTCGGCACCTTCCGCTCCCTTGCAAACCAACCTGGCGTCGAATTCCATCTCAAGCTCACTCAACGTTGCGATGCACTCGGCGAGCCGGGTCGTTGGTGGGGCTGGCAGTGCAAATGGTACGAGCTCACGGCAAACGGCACGTTGGGGGCGAACAGAAGAAAGACAATCGAGGAAGGACTCCGCAAGACAGAAAAGTACCTGCCTGAGCTCACGGACTGGGTACTGTGGACGCGCCGCACATTAACGAAAGACGACCAAAAATGGTTCAACGGCCTCTCATCCAAGATGTCACTACACCTGTGGACGGGGGACGAAGTTGACAACTATCTCGTTGGGCAGGCAACGGTTCTTCGCGGTACCTACTTTGGTGAGCTGGTATTCACTCCTAGCATCCTGTGTGAGCGACACGAACAGGCAGTCGCTCGGATTAAAAAACGATGGCAGCCTGATGTGCATCATGTTGGCAACACTGAGCGCGAGCTGCGTCGAATGCTCGGTGAAGTGGAGGCGTGGGATACGCTTCTTGATCTGGCGACCGAATTGCGCGCAAACGTCGAGGCAGTCAAATCCTTGCCGGATGTGCCTACTCAACTTGCGTCATGCGTAGCGGCTGTCATCAGTACCTCGAGCCAACTAGCGAATACCTTAGACAGGGCCGTGCAGGGAATCCGCGTTGGGGACCTTGACCTTCTTCGTGATGAACTCAATGGTCGTTCACGCGTTCTGCCTGCGGAAGTACAAACCGCCCCTCGAAAACTTCGATCTGGCAGGCAGATTGCGGCGCTCTACGTGACGAATTTAGTGGCAGCCTGTCACGACGCAATACGGGTGCTTAGCGAGGTTGAGACGGGTTTTTCTTCGCGTCTAGTCGCAGTCCTTGCTCCCGCAGGATGTGGAAAGACCCAGCTTGCCGCTCAGCTCACAGCAAGCACAACAGATCGTCCGCATGGAGTGCTGTTACACGGAGGAGACTTACACGCGAACCACACACTTGATGACTTAGCTCGTCGTGTGTCGATCGCGGCGCAGCCTGTGCCAAGCATGGAGGCACTGCTCGCAGCCATTGATGCTGCTGGTCAGCGTGCTCAGAAACGTCTCCCAATCTTGATCGACGGACTGAATGAGTCGGAAGACCCAAGGAGGTGGAAGCCGCTGCTCGCCGAGCTAGAGGCTACCCTCGTGAAGTACCCGTACGTGCTGCTGGTCTGCACGCTACGCCCCGAATTTATGGACGATGTGCTTCTTGACGGAATGCACCATCTCGAGCTGGGCGACTATGGCGAAGAGACCATCGAGGCAATTCACAAACACTTCCGCTACTGGAAGATCGATGCCATCGACGCAGCTTTGCCCGACCTTCTGAGTCATCCCCTCACGCTACGCCTCTTCTGCGAGGTGACAAACGCACCTCGGCAACAGGTTATTGGAATCGGCTCAATGCCAGGTTCTCTGACATCGCTCTTCGAGCGATATCTTGAACAGGCCAGCGTACGAGTCGCTGAACTCGCTTCACTCACGCGTCGTTTCTATGCGCAAGACGTTAATGCAGCGATCGCGGCGATCGCAGACAAACTTTGGGAATCGAGAGCCCGCTCTATTGAGATCGGTGAGCTTCGAAACATGCTCGGAGATGCGCAGCGTCCGTGGGACCAGAGCCTTGTTCGCGCGCTGGAACAGGAGGGCGTACTACTCCGCACTCCCTCGAACGGCAGCGATGTGTACGTGCCGGTGTACGACATGTTTGGTGGGTACATCATCGCCAAAGCGCTACTGGCGAAGCACAGTCGAAGCAGCTTTGAGACGTGGATCAATAATTCTTCTACGATGGCGTTGCTTGCTGGAAGCCACACTGTTCGGCATCCGCTCGCTGGTGATGTCCTCAGATCATTAGTCGAACAAGTTCCTCGTCGGTTCGACTCGAAGCAAGTCTGGCAGATGGTGGACGAGCCGCTACGTAGCCGAGCATTGCGGTGTGCGGCGCAACTCGAACCTGCGTTCCTCGATGCGGAGACAGTCGACGCACTGATCGATCTCGTTCGGGCTGGCGATCCAGAAATACTTACCCGACTCTGGCAGATACGCGGTATGCAAGGCCATCCCCTAAATGCCGATCGTCTGGATCAAGTGCTGCAAAGTATGCCAGTCGCAGACCGCGATCTTCGCTGGACAGAGTGGATCCGCAGGAACTATGACGACCCCTTGGGGCAAGGCCGAAGCATGCTTCGCGACCTTGAGTCTCTAAAGGATCGCTGGCGAGGCGGGCACATTCGTCCGGGCGATCGGCTACGTGCGCGTTGGGTCATGTGGACACTCACGAGCACCGTTCGACGCCTGCGCGATCAGGCCACTTGCGCTCTGTACTGGTTCGGACGCCACAATCCTGAAGGGCTTTTCGCTCTGACAATCGAGTCGCTGCCAGTGAACGACGCTTATGTAGGCGAGCGGATGCTTGCGGCGGCATACGGTGTGGTGATGAGCCACCAGCAGGCGGATGATGGGTTTGCAGCTCATCTAGGACCATTTCTCCAGCAGCTCGCATCGGCACTCGTGGGGCAGTCAGCGATCGCCCCGACGCAGCACTACTTGGCGCGGCTCTATGTACGCGGTATCGTTGCCTTCGCTGCAAAGTTCTATCCCAGCTTGCTGCCCACTGCGTTAAGCGGTAAATGGATATTCGCCTCACCTCCACCCGTACAGTCCCTCGTCGATGGCGATGCTGGAGCTGAAGAGGCAGGACAAACGCTGCACATGGACTTCAAGAACTACACGTTGGGGAAACTTTTCGACGAGCGTAGAAACTATGACATGAGCCATACGGGACATCAGGCAGCCGTAGCTCATGTGTGCGGGGTTGTATGGACGCTCGGATGGAGAGCGGCTCGCTTTGACGCGCTAGATCGCCAGATTGCTGAAAGCGCCTATCACTATAGCCGTACAGATCGGTCACGCGTAGAGCGGTATGGGAAGAAATACGGATGGACTGGATTCTTCACGTATGCCGGGCTCCTTGAGGAACAAGGGCTGTTGCCACATGGCAGCTCCTTCTCTGACGTCGATATTGATCCTTCATTCCCTGAACAATCACCTATCGATGGGACGCCCACATCTCCCGAGGTCTGGCTATCCCCATCCACCAAGAGCCACGAGCAATGGGTTCGAGAGAGCTCTACTTCCGTGCCTCATAACCTTCTCGTTCGGGAGAAGATTGGTGAGCATGATGGACCGTGGGTTGCTGTCTACGGATTTGTCTCGGCTGAGGACAGGGTACTCGGGCGCGGGGCATGGGCCTTCATCTCGGCGTTCGTGACCCCAAAACAGACATCGCAACAACTGGTAGATGCTCTGAAAGATGGTTTGCGGCCATGGGTAGCTAGCAACATTCCCAGCGACTACTACACATTCGCTGGCGAGATCCCTTGGCACCCACGCTTCGCCGCCGAAGTACTTGCCGAATCTGGCCTGGAGCATGCATACCGAGAGACCATTCACGTTGGTACGCGCAACGTGGTGGTTGAGATCCTCTCGCATACCTACGAGTGGGAGACCTACCACAATGAGATCAACCGAGCTGGCAGTGTGTACGTGCCGTCTCGGCATTTCTCAGCACGGTTTGACCTGCGGAGCATGCCGCAAGGATTTGATCAGTATCTGCCCAATGGCACAAAAGCGACCATTACGTTGAGTAGTGTCGATGGACTAAAAGGCAACGTACTGTATGTTCGGGAAGACCTGCTTCAGCAATACATCGGTGACCGCACTGTAGTGTGGTTTTCATTCGGCGAGCGTGAGTTGCGACCCTATCCACCATCACCACCGCAATGGCTCGTGGATGCTCAGCAGAAACAAGAAAATGCGTGGACTGAGGTACTAACCGAGGCTGACTTTAGGCCCTAGGCGCCCCCTTAGCAAAGAGACACGCAAGCGGAAGTCAACCAAAACAAGTGCTGCTAAGAAGCCACACCCTAAGAAACTTGAGAAATAGGACAGACCTAAATTTGCCTGCGGGTCCGGACAAAGTCTTGACGCTAATGACTTGAAAGACCTCTGTGGGGGGGTTAGCTGGTATTCCTGAGGGCGATTGCCAAGGCTACGTTTTTAGAGCACCAGATTTAGCTCTGTCTATTATGTTTCTAGTAGATGAAAGCTAGTCATTGAGATTTTCAGGAATTGTCATGAGATAAGACAAAGCTGGATCAGATCCTTAGTCTGACAGAATCAGGGAATATAGTCTGTTCTGACAATTGTTTGACTTCATAGCCTTAACCTTGATAATGGCGTCTGCATGGCGACGGCCGTTGCTTCATCTGGAAAGTGGGGAATGTATGTCACTGACACGGCTGCAGACGGTCTATCAGAGCACCCAGATGTCTCTCATTATTCTTTTGATTAGTGTTTACACTTAGTTTTTATATTCCAATTTCACGTTCAATGACTCTTTTCTTTTGATGATATAGGTTCTCGACAAAGTCGTTGTAATCTTGACTATGATGAAAATTGAAAAAATCTTTTAGAAAAGAATCACCCGCAGGAAGAATCTTACTTTTAATTCTTGGCCGAGCTAGGTCAAGTGTCTTTAGTTGATCTAAATGCTCAGAAAGTTCAAGACTTTTACTGCTAGAGTATCCTGTTTCTATTCTGGAGTTAATTAGTCTTTGCAGCTCTTCATGGTTTGCTTCTTCTGAGTTTGTACCTTTCCTAATATAAACACAGTTTTGTTTAATCTCTTTACCTGTTTTTTTTGCAAGCAAAGGAAGAATTTCAGGGTTATAATCAACAATAAGAACTTGAAAAGACTTATTTTTTATTTTTTCGTACTCGGAGTCTTGATAAGAAAAATCGAGTATTTCTAGACTAACTTCAGAGGGGATATACGATCTAAATTGCTTGAAGATATCTGACTTGTCTTTTATTTCTTGGACTCCTATAGCTTCTAGCGAGTTTTTATCGGACTGTTTTATACCGACTATAATTACTCCACCACCGCTATTCGCCATTGCCAATATATGCTTAGCTAGCTTAGTTGACTCAGGCCAAGCTTCTTTAAAGTCAAGATTATCAGTTTCACCAATATTATCTTTAAGTAAATTTCTGAGGGCAACTCTTGTTGGCTCCTCAAAAAATTTTGCAAATGCTTCGTGTTGTTTTTTTGGAATGGTCATAATTAAGTTCTTAGCCTTATCCTAAAAGTTTTGCGAGTAAGCATCATTGTTACTAAATGGCTCAAGACAACATCTTTCTATCTATTTATTTAATCAAAATTGCAGCAGGAACACCAATAGGAGTACAACTTATTGAGTCTTTTGTTCAAGTCTTCGAGTAGCCTATTTTAGGCGAAGACTTTTGATCCGCAGGAAGCTGCGGTTGAAAAAGCAGGTGCTTAGGGAATGACTCAGGCGATCGCTGTGCGCTTTCTGGCCTGCTGTCTTGGATTAGGACGCTTCTTTGAGGCGATTTAGGGTGTGATTTAGGGGATGGGCCTCTAGGATTTGCTGCTGGGGAGTGGAGAGCGGCTCGTTGTCGGCCACACCTACTAGAAGAAAGCTGGTTAGGGGGTGTGGTCTGAGCTGGAATCCTTCTTCGAGATACTGTTTCATCCTTGTCTGCAACAGGGTTTTAAGGCGTTTGAGGCTGGATAGCTCCAGCCGGTAGCGGCGAGTACGGTGCTGGTTCTCGTCCGTCTCGCGCCGCATCATGGTGCTGAGACCAAACTGCTTAAGCACCATGCCCACGATCGCCGTGGGTTCCATCGTTTGGCGCACCGTCAAGTTGAGGCAGAGCTTCACTTCTCTTTGATGAGCAAGGCAGCGCTCTACGAACGCCGTGATTTCGGGCGTGTCTTTGGTCCAGCCCTCGTCTGATTTCGTCGCTTGGATCAGGAAAACCAGCAGCTCGCGTACCCCGAGGATGTCGGCCGCTTTGGTAAGTAGCTGCGCCGTGGGCAAGTCCTGAGCGGGGATGGGCTTCTCCCACTGAATCAGCTTGTCCAGCTTCTGCTTGTCCTTGTGCTGAGCCAGCCTGTCCCAGATCAGCAGCTCCACTGTCTTGATGTAGTGGCGTTGACGGCCATTGGCATCGTTCACGATGTCCTCTAGGGTCAGCTTTTCAGGGGAAATGCCATAGAACTGGCAAAGGTCGTAACGACTGAGTTTGAGGCGATCGCTCAAGGTCAAAACCCGCTTTTGACGCAGAGCGATCGCAGTGTCGTCATCGATAGCTTCAGCACGGAGTTTCGCTATGTCAGCTGCCGCTTGGACTTGCTGCTGTGCGGTGTTCCACAGTTCGAGAGCGGGCTCTAAATCGGGCATTTCCATCGCATCTCCAGTGAAGACAGAATTTCCTGCCACTTCCAGTCGCAGTCGCAGAGACAGACCAAACTCCGCCATGGCTGCATTGCACTCGGCAGAACTGGCGGCATGGTAGCGAGCAGAAGGCGAGTGAAAGTCCACCTGCTCCATCAGCGATCGCATACCGGAAAAAGAGGCGAACAGCTCCGTCCGGCGGTACAAGTCGGCCTGATAGGTCAGGGCATTTTGAGCTGCTGAAATGCTCTGACTCTTGCCATGAGAAACAGCAAAGACAATGCGCGGTACGGGCTGGCGGACTCGGGACAAAGCCTGATCCACATCCCAAGGGGCAATCGATTGACCTTCAAAGAAGCCAAAGACGCAATCGAAGTAGTCGATCTCGATGGACACGCCGGAAGTGAGCGAGGGACTGGCGATGATGATCTGGGGCTGGTACCTCTCAATCCACGGATGCGGTGAATCAGCAAACTGCCGCTGATCTGGATCGCTGGAGGTTTCGCCGTCGTAGCGCAGGATCCTTTTCGCCGGAACGCCAAGAGCGATCGCTAGCTGATAGAGGGCTTTGCTGGCTTTGAGCGTATCGACTGCAATCCAGAGGCGATCGCCGCGATGAATTGCTTCAATCAATTGGAGTAGCGCTGCCGCTCGCGCCCGCTTGCGGGATCCTTTCTGTTGGGGAATATCCGAGAGGAACTGGCAGCAATAACCGTCCTCGCGATAGTCGTTCTGAAGAATCCAAGGTTGCTCATTGCGGAGTGAGGCAACGTAATCCAGCTCCAGTGTTGTGAGGTCAGCGCTGGCGAGCAAGACCCGTCGCGCACCGCGAATCAGGGTTTCAGCACGGTCAATCAGAGCAGGACGCATCCCGCGCTTGCCGCAAGTTGCGCCATTGATCAGGTGCCGGAAGCCTTGGTCAGCTTCATCAATCACTAGTTCATACGACCCTATGGGGTAGTCCTTGGGCGCGATCGCCAACAGGGAATCCCAGCACAAGCTAAGGCGATAGGTGGGTTCACCGTTGTTGCCGAGCTTTCTTCCTTCAGCCCGATCCGTGTCGTGCAGATAGTCCAAGCCCAGTCTGCGACCCAATCCTCGCTGCAAACTCTCGCGGTGGCCTGGAGCAAGAACGCGCTTTAAGCCATCAACCAGCTTGGTGAGCAGTTTGGTTTTGCCCGTACCTTTGCCTGACAGCAGCGCCACAATGCCGGTTTCGGGAATTGCGTCGAGGGCGATCGCTTGCGATAAGTCCGGTTCAGAAACCTGAAGTGAGGGCTGATACTTGCCCAGTGGAAAGCGCAGCCGCTGGAAGATTGCCCCTTCAATCCGTCGCCGCTGCCAGTCTTCAAACGAGGGAGCCGCCGCCAGAATCTGATGCCAGCGTTCAGCTCCATGAGCAGCAATCAGATCATCGATACCCTTGCCGAGCGCTGGATCCCATTGAGCAATGCGGACTGAGCAGCCGAGATCAATGGCTCGTCGCGCCAATCGCGCAATGCCACGACCGACTCTGGCTCGGGTGGTGGCCTTCTCATCTTGGTCGAAGGCAATGAAGACTTGCCGCCCTGGAACCAGGAAACGAGTCAGGTCTGGACTGTTGCCGCAATCGCAACCATACAGGGCGATCGCTACTGAACCCGCAGACAGACCAGAGAGTCCCTTTTTGCCGCCTTCTGTGATGACCAGTGGCACTTCTGGATGGGCTGCAATCCAGTCCCAGAACAAGCCTTGGACGTATTCGCCAATCAGCTCACGCTGGGTCTTCTCATCGATAGGCGGCAGATAAGCGCGGTTGCCTACGCCCTTGGGAGCCAAGTAAGAGCCGGTTCGCTTGCCAGACTCTCCGCCAAAAACCTTGAGCTGCCAAACCTCGTTTGATTCCTGTACAAAAATCGCAGCGGTCTGGCTACTGCGAGCTTGCTGGCCAAATCGAGTGAAGTGCCAACCCAAGGCATCCGCGATCGGGGTGCCGATGACCTCATGGGTCAGTGGATCAATCTCGATATCTGCCACAACAGCGATCGCCTGCTGGAACAGGCCAAAAGCGATCGCGCTGGACTGGCAGAACTCTTGCTGGATCTGAGTTTGAAGGTTGCCAGATACAGGAATAGAGAAGACCATCAGCGGCCTCCTCGGACGAAAAGATACATAATTTCCTCACACCTGCCGGTGTTAAAACACAAGGATCTGTGGCGCGAGGTGGTAGCATCGGGATTAAGAAATTTTCCCCCGAGGCTAGGACACACCCGGCCTGGAGCCCTGAGCGCCAACTCGGGGCTTCGAACTTTTTAGGGGTCTGGGGTCTGCCATCGCCAAACAGCAGTCCAAAAACCTGACTCAGTTCAATGAATTGTGGTCAGTGCACGCCCAAGGCTAGAAGGCGTAGTCAGGGCACTGAGAGGATTGGGTAGATAGACGCTAAGCAGCTCCTTGACAGCGAGGGTTGCTGGATAGTATCGCCTGAACTGAGCAGTTTGGCGAACTGTGGCAAGTGCAGAGGAAGTTATGAGAAGTTTATCGACTGGTTAAAGTTATGAGCACTACGTTTAGATTCCCTTTAAATTTTGGCTGATTTATGGTGTAGACAAAGCTAGATTGTTTCACAGGCTACAAGTCTTAAAACCCTTACGTAGACTCAATTTTACAAATCATTCTCATCAGTAAAATCTTTGTCCAATTGTGGGGTGTGGCCATAGATAGTGCTTGCTTTGTTCTTGATGGCGGTTACTGCTCATTTACCAAGCCTGTTAGTGAAATAGTCTGTATGGGAACGCTGGAGGCTGTCTTGATGCCTTGGAGTGTTCGGGTGCTGAATCAATCCGTTTCGATTCTGCTGCAGTTGCTGGACATGGAGCCGGAACTGCGCGGCACCATTGCTTTTGCCCTCTACAAGCGCCTCTGCAAAGACAAAGAAGCAGCTCAAAACGACGAGGTGATCGATCGCCTCAAGCCTCTGCTTGCAGATCCTGATATGGAGGTGCGCTGCTGGATTACCCACACCCTGAAGCGCATTGGTACTGAGCAGGCGATCGATGCTCTCTTTCAGGCGCTGCACGAGCTACCGGCAGAGGAACTGGAGCGCAGCTACCTGAGCCGTCCTACTTATGGATTGCTGCTGGATGGACTGAATCAGCCTTTGGCTTCGGCAGGGGAGAAGCTGGTGTCGGTGTTCTTGTCCGAAGGCGATCGCTTCTCGGCCAAAGTGCAAGCTTATGCGATGGGAGTGCTGGGTGAGTTCTTAGAGTGCTACCGGATTTCGTTGGATCTGCCTGAATCACTGGTGAGCCAAGCGGAGCACTATGCCTTCTCGGGGAATACGGATGTGGTGAAGGGAGCCGTGAAGTTGTTGGCGATCGTGTAGAGGCGATCGAAAGGTTCAAGTACAGCCATCTGCGATCGCGTTCTCTTGATTGGAAGTCATGACTTTATCTGTGCTGTCATTGTTGATTGCGATCGCTTTATTAGTAGGTACCTTCTTCTGGATTAAATACAGTCAAACCAAAGGGCGATCGCGGAGATATCGCCCACCAGTGCGTCGCCCTGTTGCTCATCAACCACAGGGGGTGAGCAGCCAGACGAAGAAAGAGCTACGGCGCTTAGTTAATGGCAATCAAGATTTAGCAGAACGCCTCGTCAAGCAGGTACGGCTACACAATCCTGATCGGAGTGACCAGTGGTGCTGGGAGAAAGCTGTCCATGACATTCAGCGCGATCGACGCAGTTCCTAACTCGCTCAGCGCTGGCAGTGATTAGGTTTAAGCGATCGCGGGATACAGAGGTGGTGAAAAGAGCTGTGAAGTTGTTGGCGATCGTGCAGAGGTAATTTTTCATGAGTTTGATAAATCTAATTCAATTTATTGGAAGTGGAACAGTTTTCTTGGCTATTTCGGGTTGGTTTATTAGATCAATAACTCTTCATTTTCTTTCAAGAGATATTGAAAAATATAAGTTTGATTTAAAAAGAGAAAATGACAGAGAAATCGAGCATTATAAAGCTCTTTTAAATGCTGAAAATTCAAAAGAGCAGATCAAATTTTCTAAGCTTCAAGAACGAAGGTCTTTAATAATAGAAAAAACTTACAAAAAAATTATTGATCTAGAAAGTTCAGAGGCATATCTTACTAGTCTGATTAGTGAAGTAAAAGAAGATGTAGAAGAGTACGCAGATTTAAAAAGAGCCTCAGACGAGTTCATTGATAGTTTTTTGGGACTTAATTCCTTTTTAATGAAGAATGCAATCTACTTTCCTAAGAATATCTCTAATAAAATAGAAACTTTCAGCACCTCAACATTCTATCTTTCCATAGATATTTTTTATCACTCAGATTCTAATAATGTGAAAGATTTCATTGATTTGTTTCAAGCAAAAAGAAAATACTTTAATGGCAAAAATACAGAAATAAAAAGTTTTATCGAGTCAGAATTTCGACGTCTACTTGGTGCAGCTGAATAAAGAATAAGGAATTACAGTAATCACCTGAGACTAAGGCGTCATAACAATTTGCAAGGCAACCTCTACCTTCACTTGCCCACCAACTTGCTCTAGCCACCGCACCCGTCTCACCCGTCCGGAGTAGGGTGCTTTGACCACCAAAGCATCGAGCTGCGCTTGCACTGAGTTCAGTTCCATCTGTCGTTGCTGGGCTTGCCACTGATTGAGCTTGTTTTGGCGTTGTGCTTGAGCGATCGCATTTTGGAGTCGCTGCTCTGTGGCTTTGAGTTGCTGCTGAGCGACTTGGACTTGCAGGGCTTGTTGATCACGAGCGATCGCCGCAAGGTCTGCTTCTCGTTGGGGGCGAAGTCCCTGCTCAGCAAAGGATTGCGCTCGCTCTGCATCGGCTTGAGCTGTCGTCAGACGCGACTGAGCTTGTAGCAGTGAGAGCTGAGCTTGTTCCCGAGCAGCAGCAGCTTCTTGAGGCTGAGAGCTAGGCAAAGCTGGCGGTTGGGATAACTCAAACTGCAACTGAGCGAGTCGAGTTTGGAGAGTAGCTCGTCCAGGGCGTAGAGCGATCGCTTGCCCTGCTTGGAGGCGATCGCCTTCGACGATTTGCAAGTCTTCGGGCTTTTCCACATCGAACTTGAGCTTGAGTTGTCGGGGTTGATTGGATTTTCCAGAGTCGGTTTCTGCTTCGGGTTCAGTAGCAGTGGTTGCTTCAACTGGGGCAATGGGCTGAGGACTGGGCGCTTCAGCGGTGGCAGAAGAGCAGGCAGCGATCGCCAGCATCAGGAGCAAGAGAACGAGGGCTTGCTGGATCATGATTCGGCTCCTTGGCGCTGCCAGTAGGGATGGATTTGGACATGGCGCAGCTGCACCCCAAAGCGGCAAATGGCTTCGAGGGGCTGAAGCTTGGCAAGCCGGTCTTCACTAAGCCGGAAGCGTCGGGCAACCGTTCTCACCTCGGTTTGATCGACAGGCAGGACAACCTTCGTCGCGCTGTTGCGCAGAACTTCAGCTGACAAGTGCTGCTCCGACTGACTCGCGAGGACGATCGCCAGACCGTACTTGCGGCCATCCATAAGCACACGGTCTAAGACAGAACTGCCTCTGAGTTCTTTCGCTTCATCAATGAAGAGAACCGTCTTAACCTGATCCGCCTCGCCATTGAGCCGGTGGTTGCTAAGCTCTTGAGCCACAAACGATTCCGCTGCCAGCGCCGCAATCTCGGGCGGGAGCTTACATAAATCCAGTCGGAGTAAAGGTTGATTCGATTCCGACTGGGGACGGGAGAAGACGCCATAGCGGAACAGCGCCGCCAGTTTGAGTTGCAGTCGCTTGGCTTCGGCCAGACCCGATTCCGCTTGCATGGCTAGAAAGCGCTCAAGGTCTGCAAAGGTGGGTGGCTCAAAACGCCACGTTTCCTCAGCCGTGGTGATGCCGCGATGCCGATAGCACTGGTCGAACAGGTTGAGCAGCAAGCCCTCTTGATTCGGACCGAGCTTGAGCAAGCGGCGAAGACTAGCCGCGACAGCGATCGCTTGCAGACCCGGACCACCACCTTCAGGATCGGGATGCACCGTCAGTGGCGCGATACCCCACGGACTGCACTGATGTAGCGGAATGACGGTTTCCTCGGGTAGGGACTGGTCGCCGTGGAAATCAAGAACACGGACTCTGAGATCCGGCTGCTGTTGATGAAGACTATGGGCGATCGCCTTGAGGGTCTGAGTTTTGCCAGAACCCGAGGCACCCAGAATCACAGCATGGGCATTGGTCAGGGCTTCAGGTTGCCAGTGGCAATGGCCACCGAGCCAGACTTGTAGACCACTTACTTCAGCAGCAGAGTCAGCCTCTGTTTCTGCTGAGTGAACAGGCGATCGCTGTTCAGGGAGTGGAATGACAGCAGGGGGAAAGCGATCGGTCATGGTCGAACTCCAGAGGAGGGAATGAGGCGACGGGCAACAAGACGGCCTCGGGCAGGGCTATCACCCAGCAGGGGAAGGATCTGGTCGGGCGGAGCCGATTGGAGATGAGCAAGGAAACGGCCATTGCCCATGCCTTGCAACCTCAGCGGCTCAAAGTGAAAAGGATCAGGAATGCGCTCTGGTTCCTCATCGAGTTCCAGTACCCCTGAGAGATAGGCATCCTTGGGGATGGGTGGATCCACTTCATTGAGAGTGGTGTCATCGAACTCCAGCGTTCGCAACTCAACTTGGATTGGCTGAACCCGCTCAACTCGTAATCGCCAAACCTGTAGCTGAGCTTCTTGGCTTTGGCCAGCGCGATAGAGCCAGCCTTCTTCGTCTTGGAGCAGGACATCAAGCTGAGTGATAGCGGCGAGAACACGGTAAACCTTGCCTGTAATCGGTTGTTGGGTCAGCCGTTCCACACCCCACGCTTCTGCTTGCAGTTCCCAGCGATCGCCCTCGCTCAAGACCAACTCAACAGCACTAGATGGCATGCCCATCCAGCCCTCAATCGAGCGCATCAAGCCGCCACCGCTGTTCATGAATAGAGAGAAAGCCAGAGTGAAGGCCAAGACCGAAACCAACAGATATTCGATACGGCTGCCTGTACTGAGCCTGAGTCTGGGATTGCCTGGAATCACTAACCTTGCCTGATACGGCCAGAAGGCAGCTACGCCCGTCTTGGTGAAGCAATCAGCGAACCAGCCGAAGCTGTAGCCCAAGACAATCGCGCCCCAGATTTGCAGGGAAACAAAGATTACTGGCGAGAACAACAGGGCGATCGCTGCTGTCGCCACAAGGCTGTGAGTCAGCGTCCGATGCGGCCAGTGGCGTTCAATGCGGCGACTAATGGGAAACAAGAGCCGCCCCATCCACGAGTGGGAGGTGTCTGCGTCTGGGAGTTGACCAGCGATCGCTCCCACCCCAATCAGCAGCGGTGAAGCTGTGCCGAGACACAAAGCCACGCCGCAGGCACTAGCAAGGCTATGGGTGAGTGCCATCATCGGCCTAACCTCTGGCTGCCCCGAGGCAAGCGCCCGACCAAGAACCGCGCCATCAGTGCCACCACGGTCAAGATGCCGCCAATGACATAGAGGCTGCGATTGCCATAGCCGAGGCCGATGTATCTGAGAACGATCAGGCTCGCCAACCCACAGACCACGATGGGAGTGCCATCGATCCACTGACGGTGATCCGGTGCCGTTTCATCCAGACCCAGAAAGGCTTCTCTGACAACTCGCCCCGCCAGCAGGGGATTACCACCACAGCGAGCTTGCAGAGCGGAAAGATCAGCAGCACTCAACTCCAAGCCCAGTTGCTCTGCTTCGGCTTGCATCAACTCGCGAATCTGACCATCGCGCAGTGGCTCCAGCTCCAATCGCGGCAATTTGAGAAAGAGATCCTTAGCTGGTGGATTCGTCGCCAACAGGAGCATTGGCACACTCAAAGGAAGCAACTGTTCCAGCCAAAGGCGGAACGCTGCGGGGCAGCGCTGGACTTGATCAATCACCAGAAAGACCGGCTCTGGCCAGTTCTCTAGTTCCTCACGCAGAGTCTCAGCAAAGAGCGCAACCGTCTGGCGCTGCTCCGGTTCAATCTCTAGTTGCTCCGCCACTTGGATCAGCAACTGGCGCTGAGTCAACGGCTGGGGCAGGGTCACAACCGTGTAGCCAACTGAGCGCAGCTCCTCAACCACGGCGCGACTGAGACGACTCTTGCCGCTGCCCGCTTCACCCACAACCAGCAAGCTTTCCGCAGCCCGAAGACTAGCGATGATCCGCTGCTTTTCTCGTTGGCGATAGCGGAAAGCATCCAGCGACGGAATGGAGCTGCGATTCCCGTCCTCATCGACGAGGTAGTGATACTCCTTCTGCTCACCACTGGCGAGCTGTCTTCGGTGGCGCTCAATCCACATCAGGCCACCTTCTTGAGTTGTTTCCAAGCCGCGATGAAACGCCGACTACAACGCTGCCCGCTCTGGGTTTCCACCCAAGTCATCAGCTGGGAATAGGACTGTAAGCCCCGCGCCGTCGCTTCGTCGAGCAAGCGATAGACCTCACGTGTTCTGGGACTGAGATCGTGGGGATAGTCAGCAAACACTCGAATAGAGTCTGCATTCCCGACCGTTCCCTGAGTCATTGAAGTTGGGAACGGCGATCGTTCCGTGGTCTTTGTTGTCGGGAACGATTCAGGAGTTTGTAATGGCTTGTGCAACTCCCATGGCGGTGGTGGCAGAGGTCGAGGAGACTGGGAACGTGCCTCTGCTTCTGTTGGGAACGGTTGAGGGAACGGGGTGATTTCAGCTTGGGAACGCTCCGCAGAATCCACCGCAACAGGTACGACCTCCAGCAGTGCTTCCGATGTTTCAGACAAGTCAACCGCGATCGGGAACGCCTCAGGAACGATTGCAAGTTGGGATTGGGAACGAGCATGGGAACGGGGTGCCTCAGCCGCTGTTTCAGAAGCTGCCAAAGGCCGTTCCCCCGAAAAATCACTGGGGGAAGTTGGAGAACTGTGTGTCTCTATAAGAGGCCACCTTGAAACGGACGGTTTAGCGCCATCAGACTGGCCATCACAGTCAGAGACAGGAAAGAGCCGCGATCGCCCCTGAGCAGGGCTGGGGGAAGCCGGAGTTGCTGTTTCAGTTGGGAACTGCGCGGGGCTTTGAGTGAAGGGAACGGCCTCGGGTGCTGGTGCTGTTGGGGTCGCGATCGCTGTAGGAAGAGAAGTACGTTCCCGCTCAGTCTTGGATCGTTCCCGACCGTGGTTTGGATTGGGAACGGTCAAGCCCGTGGACAGAGGGAACGCCGACCAGACGGGGGAGAGTTCCCCGACGAGTGAGGAGGTCAGGAACGGTTCCGTTCCCGATAGGAACTGGCCGATCTGTTGAGCCGTTCCCTTGAACCAGCTGACTGTTTTTTGCAACCGTTCCATCAGCGTTGTTCCCCAATGCTGCTTTCATTTGTAAGAGCATTCCCACCAAATCAGGGAAGCCATGATCTGGCCACACCCCTGTGAGAACGACAGAGAACGGTCTTTAAACGATTGGGAACGATTTTAGATTCCTATACAAAAAGCTGAGGGAACGCCCCCAAGCACTAGCAATTAATATAAGCGTTCCCAAATTTAGAAATAGCCCGAGGGAACGGCTGCCGTTCCCAGAAAGAATCCCATCGTTCCCTCACCATTATCCTTGGGAAATCTAACTAAAACTTGCCCGCTAAGAAGCCGTTCCGTGATGCTTAAGTGATGGCGATCGCGGGCGGGGAGTCACAATCGTTCCCGACAGTGAAAGATCAGCAGGGAACGAAGCAGCAGATATCCCAACAGCAAGCTTGCGTCCCCACCGGTGATCGTTCCCACCGTTGGAACGGTTTTAATCAGACCGTTCCCGACAGCATTCCCTTGATAATTTAGCCACCGTTTCCAGAGAAAAAGAATTCTACTCTACACCGTTCCCTCTACAGTCAATCAATAGCTAGCCAGTCTAAAAGCAATTGCATAAGTAATCAGAAACTAGCGAGCTAAAGATTGGGAATGCTACGGATGATCGCGTGGGAACGGGTTGGGAACGCCTGCTTTTGTAGGACTGGGAACGGTCATTGAGAAGCACTGATTCCCCCCGACTGCGATCGCTGAAAGCGGCTCTAGGAGCGAGGCTGTTCCAGAAAGTCTTTAGATTCTGACCTGCTTTTTAGTGCGTTCCCGACCCTCACTGAAGCAAAGGAATGAAGGAGTTCAGCCCATGACTACGGATCAACTGTTTACGATCGCGACCCAACTAGGACCGGAGGAACTACGGGAACTGGTACTGAGCTTGCAAGGATTATTAGAAGTGCAAGGTCATCCGCTTGAGAATCAGGAGAAGTCACAAGGCTCGATTGAACTGAAGATGATCAACGGCTGCGGACCCTATGCCTATCTGCGCTACTACAAGGGACAGAAGAACGGTAAGAAGTCTTATGGCTCTCGCTATTTGGGCAAAGGAGCTACGCAGATAGCCAGTGAGCAAAGTTAGGGAATCCCTGACTCCCTAAGTAAGATTTCTTGGGTCTTAAACTAAGGTTTCGCAGAGGAAATAGTATGAAGGTCTGGCTCGGGGTATTGCTGCTGGCGTTGGTCGTGCCTGCTCCGGCGATCGCCCAAACGGTCACACGGGTCAGTGATGGCGATACGATCCGTGTCTTGCTTAACGGGAAAGAGGAACGAGTTCGCCTCGCCTGTATTGATGCCCCAGAGATGCGGCAGACCCCATTTGGCGTTGCCAGTCGCGATCGCTTGCGGCAACTCACGCCAGTCGGTTCAACCGTCAGGCTGCGGACTTTGACCCGCGATCGCTATGGGCGAATTGTGGCGGAGGTGTTTCACCAAGGCAAGAACGTGAACCTGCAGCTAGTCAGAGAAGGACAGGCAGTGGTGTACCGGCAGTATCTACAAGGCTGCGATCGCAATGCTTACCTACCTGCGGAGTTGGAAGCGAAGCAGAGGCGATCGGGCTTTTGGCAGCAGGAGGAGCCGATGATGCCGTGGGACTTTAGGAGAGCAGGAAGTTGAGTGTCACAGGGAGCTTGTTCAGTCCTACTGGCGGCTTAGTGTGTGTTTTGCCATTTTCACAGGCGACCCTGCTGGCTCTCAGCTTAAACCGCGGCAGCTCCTTGAAGGCTCAGGTTGAGCTGAGAGCTATTCAACGGCATAAGAGACTGCCCTCTCTTCATTTACGTTCAATTTTTGCTAATGTTCAATAAAAATGAACAGTCAAAAATTTTGAACAAACGAGCTCACATGGTGGCTGCTGAAGTTGATATACAGCTGGCTCTATCTCGATTCAGCTCTCAAACAGGTATCCCTGCTCATCTGGAGCCAAGTTATGAGACGGAAAAAAATGATTGCTTCTGGTCTGAGGGAATTGTGAGTCTCCATTCCCGCGCTGGATTAAGTCATTGGCAAGTGGTAGCTCGTCCAATTAAGAACGCAGCTGAAATCGCTGCGATCGCCAACATAAAAGACTTTAGCGATCGATCTCTCTTGCTGATTACTTCTCAACTCAGTCCAGGGCTTGCCCAGACTTGCCGCACTCTCGATCAAGCCTTTATCGATACTGCTGGCAACGCCTTCATCCAGAAAGGGAATCTGCTAATTTTCATTAGCGGACAGCGGGCACGATCGACGAAAACTACTGCTTTTACTGGTAAATCGCTTACCCCTGTCGGACTAAAAGTTCTATTTCTCCTACTAAGCTATCCCGAGTTTATTTCTGCTCCCTTCCGAGTAATTGCCCGAGCCTCTGGAGTTTCTCTTGGTAGCGTAGCCGCCACGATTGCTGATCTAGAAAAACGTGGCTACTTAATAGCCTCTAAGAGAGGCCGTCCATTAATCCTGCAACATCAAGCCCAACTACTCGAGGAATGGTTACTGGAATATCCCTTGCGGCTACGTCCAAAGCTGACCTGCTGGCGATTCGCGATAGCACCCGAAACATGGCGATCCATTCAGCCTGCCGATTATGGTGGACTCTGGGGAGGAGAGCCAGCAGCAGCCCTGCTGAGACAATCTCTTAGACCTGAGCAACTAACCCTATATCTTGATCCAGTAACTGCTGCGAAAAGTGTGACACAGCTTGTCAGAGACTATAGGCTACGTCATGATCCTGCAGGAAAACTTGAAGTATTTGCTGCTTTCTGGTCTTTTGCGGAATTACCCTCTTTGATGAAGCAATGTGTTCCTCTTCCTATCGTGATTGCTGATCTTCAAGCTAGTCTCGATCCGCGCAACTTGGAGATTGCTCAAGATCTCAAAATTTGGTGGTCTCACTATCCAGAAAATTTTAGCTATAGAGTCATCAATACTCTCTAAACTCTAAACCAAAATACATAAAATCCAAAACCTGTTTAGGCTTTCAATCACAACCTCCAGAATGCAACACCGTATATTCCAAGTCCAATCCCCGATCCATCCTGAACTGGCCAACATTCTTCGAACAATTCAAACAGCATCTCGCGATCTGAATATTGATCTTTTTTTGATTGGTGCAACTGCTCGTGATCTTTGGTTGGTTTACATCTTTGGCCTATCCAGATCTCGCTTAACTCGTGATGTTGACTTTGCAGTCGCTCTACCAACGTGGGAAAGTTTCTTTGAGTTAAAGAATTCTCTTATCTCTAACTATGGATTTACTGCAGACTCTAACCCTCGACGTCACCATCGCTTATCGCTACAAGCTCAGATTTATAACACTATTGATATAATCCCCTTCGGAGAATTAC
>NZ_CP143529.1 GCF_003846445.2 Synechococcus elongatus PCC 11801
CTCTACAACCACTCCAGCTGCGCTTTCCGACGCTTGATACGCCATTCGTGATCGCAGCTCAGACACTTACGCTCTGGATCTTCCCATCCAACACAGCAGCCACCTAAGGCAATCTCTTTACGCTCAGCCATTTCCCAAACTTCAGGAATAGGCATTCCGTACAGGATTGCAACGCCCGTTCTCTGTTTACAGCGAGGGCAGACATACTTCTTGGGTTTCATTCCAACCATCCTCTGTTCTTCAGCCTCACGATAGCGGCAGTGCGATCGCCGGAGGGTGGTAGCATCGCCGGAGCCTTTGCTTTTGGGCGATCGCAATGACAATCACAGCTGCCTTCGTTTCGCTCTCAGGCGGGCAGGGCAAAACGACCTCTCTCGTGCTCACTGCTGCTGAACTTGCCCAGCGCGGTTACTCCGTCTTGGTGATTGATCTCGACTTACAAGCTGATGCCACTGTCGCGATCGCACCCGAGGCTGAGGGTTCAGGGATTGCTGGGGTTTTATTAGGCAAGTCTTTACTAGCTGAAGCTATACGTCCTACTGATTTAGAAAATGTCTCGATTCTGCCTGCCACAAGACATTTAGAACAGATTCCCGTTTGGCTAAGTGGCAAAGGTGCTCCAGCTTTTCTTCTGGCGCAGCGTTTAGAGCTGTCTTCCCAGACTTTTGATATTGTCCTAATTGACACTCCGGCTAATAAATCTCTGATTCATGCTGCAGCGATCGGGGCGGCAAATGCTGTGATCTGCCCCGTGGAAGCCTCTAGTAAAGGGATTGGAGCTTGGGAAAGAACTCAAGAATTACTAGATGAGCTGCGCGAAGAAAGGGCAACACAGGCTGAACTTCTTGCTGTAATCCCCTGTCGCGCTAGGCGAGTTGGTGCCAATTTGGTACGACGTTGCGCCTTAGCTTTAGAACTCCTGAGTGAAGAGTTAGGAGAAATTCGGGTCGCGCCAGTTTGGGAAAGTGAAGAGGTTGCCAATGCTGCTGCAAACGGTCGCTTGCCTGATACCGTCATCATTGAGCCTTATCGCCAAGTTGTCGATCGTCTGTTGAGTACAGGACAATGAGCTCCTCAAATAATGATAAAGAGGCACGGGAAGCCATGAGGCGGAGGCGGCAGTACAAAGGTTTTCAACGGCAGCAACCCGAAGAGGCGATGCCGCACGACATAGCTGTTTTGCCCCCGTCTTTACTTACTCTTGACTTTCAAGAGATGCGGGATGAAGCCAATCGACTAAACTTCAATGAACTTCTGGAAAGATCCCACCAAATTCAGCGGAGCATTGATCAAATTGATGCTGCTGGAGCAATCCTCATCGGCACGTTACTCCTCGCTGCTCAAGAGAAATGTCCGCACGGAAGCTTCTTGGGCTGGCTAGAGCAGAATACTGAAAACATCAGTCGGGCAACAGCTTATCGCTACATGGATCTGGCAAAGCACTGGGAAGAACTGGAGCTGAGCCATAAATTTCTCACTGTGAGAAATTTCAGCTTGCAGGATGCCTATGCTGAAATTCAAAGCCATAAGCGGCAGCTCAAGCAGGTGGGTGAATCCCCTGTAACTATTGCTCCTCGCAGATTCTTTCAGGAACCGAAGCGACTCAAGAAACTAGCCAACTCTCTGGAAGAGGCGATCGCAGAAGCGGAGCCGTTCGGGCACGAAGAAGAAGCACTTCTGAAGCAGATTCAAGAAGCAGTCACACAGCTGCGTCAATTAGCAGACCGTGGCTAAAGCTCGGGCGACTTCAGGGGAATTCCTAAATTTCTCACAGTGAGAAATTTCAGATTTTTCCTTCAAAGAGATAGTTGCAACTTCTACAGCGCTTAGGACTTAGGTAGCTAAAGCAGTAATCAAAGCAAATTTAGTCATCGAGCCATAGCTACGGATACCGGCATCCCGAGCGATCGCTTTCAACTGTCGAATCGTTAGTTCAGAGAGAGTAGTGCTGGGCAACACACCATCGATCCCTTCAGCATAAGCCGTGAAGTTGTAGGGAGTGATCCATGCCCGAATACGGGGACAGTGAGTTCCCAGCTGTGCAGCGATAAAAGCACGGATAGAGAACATAGCGAGAGCCGCAATTGACTCCACCGTTTCGCGAGCATTCGCTTCATACCAAGCACGAGCACAGCGACCAGCAACGATGGTACGACCTGCCCAACGTCCCAGATGACGACCCACTATGGGCGCATATTCAGAGATCGCAGCACAAGCCAGCAAGAACAAAAGTTGAAATAGTCCTGCAGTGAAGCGGAAGATCTTGGCAGTGTTATCCATGAGGGTGACTTGGAAATGTATCGAGGGGCAATCGCGGGAGGTGTAGAGCATCGCGATCGATTTTTTGTACAGAGAGTTCGTTTTAATTCAAGGCGTTAGTTCTTTGCTTTCTTAAATCTCAGCCCAGACCGTGACGACGACTCAAGGCGATCCAAGCACTAGAAGCACAAGCCTGAATCGCATCTGCCGGAGCATCGGTTGGCATCACAGCACGAGCTTGTTGGTAGCAATGGGCATAGACCTTAGCAAACAATTCCGCATCCGCAGCGATCGCAGCTTTGACCTCAGTGGGAATTTATAGCGCTGCTTTACCGAGATTGGGAACTGCTGCCGGAATGGGCTTTGCTTGAAAACCGATCGAGCGATGGACTGGGGCTTCTGCTGCGGTCGGGGCATCAATGAAATTGAGATTGCCGTTGCGATTACGACCAACCAGAAAAGTTTGACCTTGGCAGATGGTGCCAACTTCAGCCAGATCAGTTGGTGCCCAGATTGCTTGTTCAGTCCCATCTTCAAGGCGGACATTCACCACGAACCGTTCACCGTACTTGGTCGTAACTTGGCGTGCAGACTGTAGTGCTACTGCACTCATTAATTCCATGTTTCCTCGCTTGAAACTTGTGACTTGAGCAGAGAGAGAAAGATCTGAACCCCTTGAATCCAAGAGCGGAACTAGGTGACCACGACCTAGCTACCGTCATGCTGAAAGGCTTGGATGATTAGGGGAGTTGAGTAGAGAGCCAATCGTTGCTCGCTATCTCTTTTCACTCTTCAATAATAGCACTGTATACAA
Source organism: Synechococcus elongatus PCC 11801 (assembly GCF_003846445.2). Lineage (NCBI taxonomy): Bacteria > Bacillati > Cyanobacteriota > Cyanophyceae > Synechococcales > Synechococcaceae > Synechococcus > Synechococcus elongatus. The sequence continues at coordinate 3,074 of NZ_CP143529.1, forward strand.
TCTTTAGTAGCAAATTATGGCGTAATTCTCTGTCCATATACCTAGCTAAAATAGGAGCGTATACACACCACCCACAAGGAAAGCTATGGCGAGAGGGAAACTAGAGCCAGGTATGGTTCCCTGTCAGCCCCTTGACCCGCTACCCCGTGGGGCAAAAAGTGGGACTCGCCCGATCGCAGTGCGGCTTCCTTTAGATATCGAGAAAATGCTGCTGAGCTTGGATAGTGCTGACCGAGTGCGGATTATGCGGAGAGGTGTGATTCAAGCAGCACTTGAAAATTGGCCGGAAGGAGAAGCTCTGCCAGAGTGGGTGGATGAGTTTATCAAACAGTGTCAGCAGCAGTCCCAGTGAAATCATCATCAATGGGAGAAGCAAGAGATGATATTGCTCCCAATGACACACCGGATTGATCCGCTTGGAACTTACATCAATCAAAGTTGATGGCGGGTATCAATCTCAGTCTCGCACAGGGTAATCTTAAATCGAGACAATTGCGTCTCAGATCGTAGAGTTAGTCAAATCTCATTAGTCGGATATTGCTAGCAACAAACCTAGTTACAGCAAGGCTTTTAGGCTATCTCAATCAATATCTTTAGTCCAACAGCAGATAACCTTGCTGGATATCATTGCGAGAAGTCAGGCTGTGACTAGGTTTGTGTGGGTTGATGCGTTGCCTACAACAGCAGAAGGGCGAAAGTCTAAACGCAGCTACACTATGAAACCTTAGTATTTAAAAGTTGTGTAAAAGTCATGCTACAACTGGACTTCATCTGAGAATCTGTCATTTAAAAGGAAATAATACATGCCACTTTCTAAGTTCCTTCAGATGGAATCAATTAATCTTCCAGGAGGGGACGCAGAACAGTGGCTTTGGAATGAGGTCCAAAGAATTTTCTCTAACCGAGAATGCAGAGGCTACTGGCGCTTTCCCTTTTTTTCAAGAATCCTAGATAAGAGACATAGAGAGCCCGATATTTTAATTGCTGACCGTGAATTAGGACTCATATTCATTGAGGTTAGAAGGATTTCTATTAGAAGCATAGCGTCAGTATATGGATCATCATGGAGATATAGCAATGGTTATAGAGTATCTGGCAGTCCTTATCAAGAGGCTATTGAATCAGTCTGTGCTTTATTCGAAAAATATAACAGTGAAAACAATTTCACTAAGACTAGCCTGATTCCTTTTCGATCACTAGTTGCCTTACCTCTAGTCACAGAGAATGAATGGAAAGATGCAGGCTTTAGCAGAACTACTGACCCTCATTCAATTTTATTCAAGAGTCACTTAGAGGAGAATCTTCTTTCATTGATTCACGAGAGTCAATTGCTTGGCTCAAATCGACGACTAACTGATGATGAATGGTGGCAGCTTCTTCGTCTCGTAGGAGAAGAAAATTTCAGTTATGATCCCATCCAGCTAGACAGAGCTAGCAATTCAAATCTTTTGAGTACAGCCATGTCATTTCAATCAGCATATCCTCAAATCCTACTTCCTGAATTAGGAGCACAACGCTTCGTGCTGGAAGAGAGTCGTGAGTTTCAGCAAGTTGTAGCTAGTTATGAAGAAAAAATTGAGACATTCAAAAAAATCTCTGGAGTTAAGCGATCGATTGGAACCACTCTAGGCACAGGCTTATTACTTGGACTGGCTGCAATAGAGCTCCCTATTCTTTTGGGAGGGATGGCTGTTGCTGGTGTTATCTCATCTGTAGCTTGGATTCGTCAGTCTACGGAAACTAAAGTCGAGAAAATCCCTGTATATAAAAATGAAACAATCGTTATCCCAGAAAAACCATTCGAGCCTGATCATTTTCAAAAGGGCACGGCTCCCGGCGGTCGCTTTGATGATCTTTTCTGCGGGAGTGTGGCATCTGAACTTACAGGGATTAGATTCTGTGCCGAGGGGATTGCTATTAGTTCTGTTAGTCGATTAAATTACTTTCCTGACATTTTAATTTATACAGATACCAACTTTTTAATTGATATTGAGATTGATGAGCCATGGTACTTTAGCAAAGATGAAGGCTGCCGAAAGCTTTCACATGATCCGGATAGAGATGCTATTCGTAATCAGGCTTTTCTCCGAGAGGGGATTGTCGTTATCCGTTTTACCGAGAAGCAAGTTGTATCTCAAACACAAGCTTGTATTCAGCTCATTCAGGTGGTAGTGAATTCATTGAATCAACTGTCTGAAGAGCCCAGCGGTTTTTATAAAAATCTACACTGGACTGGTACTAGTGAGCCTCTCTACACTGACCCTAGGCGAATTAGTGCACCCCGCCCTGACCGTAGTCAATATTCTCTATTCTAGGTTGAGGTTAATTAGTTCTGATATGACGATCGCTGATGCATCATCTGTTTGTGTCGTTTAGATAATCCTAGAAATAAACCTAGTTACGGCGAGGCTTTCAGGGTCTCTTGATCAAATCTCTAAGTTCAATAGCAGATTTTCTTGCTGAGTAGCATGCCGAGAAGCCAGACTATAACTAGGTTTTTGTAGATTGACGCGTTGCTCTTAAAACAGCATCAGGTCAGATCAACCTAAACACAGCTACGCTCCAAAAATGATACAGAGTGTCTTAGATGTATGCGCCTCCCAGCATTTCATTGTCTGAAACGAGACCTTTTTTTGATAGCTTCTCTGCGAGCGCAAGTAGTAGAGCAGCCGTCTTTTCATCTCCACGGAACAAAGCCTGTTTCCGCTCAGCCATCAGATCGAAGTAGGAGTACTTCTTGGTCATGAGATTAACCTCTAAGTTAGGACAGGACTGTGTTTGAGCTAACGATTAACTACTTCCAATAGGTTTACTTTTCACTCCCAATTTCGTTTTATCTTTTTGCCATCAGCCTCAAGATGCGAATATTCCCCACGCATCAGGAGCTCCTCAAAAACAGATTTCGCAACTTCCTCAATTTCAGAATCACTCAACACATCACCAACACGGTCTTTCGCCATATCGATGAGAGTTTGGAGTTCTTTTTTCATTTCATCAGATTGGATATCTGTCATTCATTGCCTCCTTAGGCTAAACAGAGAAACTAGCAGTCACCTGAAAAAATAGGACAATCACACGCTAAACCAGAAGTCATATTTGTCTGATTGAAGGATAGAGAGCAGATCATCCGTACTCTCTTGCAGGTAGTGATTTTGAGAACCTAGCTACTAACACCTACGGCATCAACCGATCAAGGTCTAGCAATTCTCAAACACATTTTCTCAAGTTTGGTTGGCCACTACGAGCTGCAGGGACATTTAGGCTTCGCTCTGCTTGAGCACGATCGCCTACTTTGCTTTTAGTGTGTTTTGCCTTGCATATACTAGCACCAGTTTTGCTCAGTGGATCTAAGAGCTCCCAATCGATTAAATCTTGGAGCAAAAAGGATGGACCAACAAAGATACAGCCTCCTTCAGCCGTATCAGAGAGTTGCTTTCCAGCAATTTCTTGATCTACTACGACTGGTTATCCATGCCAAAAGGGGGCAAAATCGGGATTTTTTTGAGTTTTGCTCGTAAATATAGGCTCACGCACGATTTATTTTAGAAAAAAGTAATTGAAAAAGGATGAAAAATTTTTGAGTTTTGCCCATAAATATAGGCTCACATGGGATTTCTTTTGGATTAAAAGTAATTGAAAAAGGTACGAAAATAAGGGATTGGATGCTGAAAGTACCACTCAAACCCAAGCATCTAGTACTTAAGCCCCAAAATTTCGTTTCATTATTGTGATTTCCAATCCAAAATCTGTCATCCCTCCAGTCTCTACCCCGATCTAATATGGAATCCATCCACCAATCAGAGAAGCCTTTGCTAGTGATGCGAGTACATTCCTAGGTTCAAGTCCAAAGTCTCGACGAACTGAATTTGATTTTCAGATCAGCCTGATTCAGATATGGCTGTTACGGTAGGATAGTCCTAGAGTCAGAGTTATTTTTTCAGTAAAAACGATCAAAATTCTCTCTAAAAAAATACAGCCTAAGTTTTGCCAAAATTCCAATCGATAGACAGAGACTCCAGACAGATCTATATCGGATGAAGCTTTAATTTTGTCTAATTCTTAGATGATTGAGTAAATATCACCGCTTGATAAAAAGATCGTTAGAGTTTTTGTATTCAGATCTTGATCACAGTCAATTCCTCCAGAGGAAGATTTGTTTATTTAGGTTTGATGAAAGTTCGAAATTTGCAAAATTGGTTTTCTGAGCTATAGGCTTAAGAGAAAACTTCTTCAGAAAAACTTTTCAGATGTTGTTTTATCAGATCTCATTTCTTCCAAATCTCAAAATTTGATCTAGGCTTCCCTAGACAGAGGCAATGATAGAACTTTTACTTTTGGTGAAAATTTGAAATTTATAGATTTGGATTTTTTGACTTTCAGCCTCAGAAAAGTTTTCTCTCAATGTTTTCTCCAGATAGAAATTTTCCCAAAATCTTGATTCTCCAAATTTCCAAATTTTGAATTTTAGGCATGAGTAGAGGCTCTTATAGAAAATTTAAAATTTAGCAAAAGTAGCTTTTCAATTTTAGCCACAGAAAAAGTTTTCAAAGTTCTCCTCAAATAGAGATTCTCCGTCTTTTCAAATTTCTAAATTTCGATCAAAGACAAAAGTTTAACCATTTCTCCTATTTGAGGAGTCTCAGATCAAAATTAAAATTTTTCAGATCAGGTTTTTTAGATTTTGGCTCTAAGAAGAACTTTGCTGAAAAATTTTCAGACGCTGTTTTTCCAAAAATCTATTTTTGGAAATTTCAAATTTTGATCCGGAGCCTACTTACGACGAAAATCAAAATTTGGCAAAACTACTTCTCTGATTGTTAGTCTCAGAAAAACTTGTCTTAGAAAAATTTCAGAACAGCACTTTACAATTTTCTGAATTTTCAATTCCAGCTTCTGACTAGCACCATATTTAGAGAAAGTTTGAAAAACTAGAGACCTCTTGCCAGTTGAGATCGAGGATTTTAAAGATTGACTTTCTCGACTGGAATAGTTTCTTAGACTTTAGATTTTTCAACCAAGACTCTTGGGATTTGTAGAAAATAATTTTTTCAAAAGAGAATATAGTGACTGATTACCCTCTGTCAATTTAAGGAAAGCCCTGAGATATTCTCACAAAAGTACTTACTTTTACTAAAGATACTGAAATGGTAGCTTCCTACTACAGGAGATTATCTAGGGTATGAGCAGGTATTCATTAAGTTATTCTCTTTGTCATGCTAGATTTGACTCTATCTATTTAATGGCAGTCGGTAATCCTAGAGATTAAGTTGAGAAGTAAAAAACTGCTGTGGTAACATGAGAAATTAATTACTTTGGGCTCAATGATAGTACATGAGCCAACACTGACGGTAATTTTTAATCACTTGGCACTAAGTTAGAAAATTTTTACTTACTACAATCCTGGAGCTGCTTACAAAAAAGAATTTTGCTATCTCAAGCTAGTCTTAGAGATATCTCGTTTATCTAGAAGGGCAGATACTGCAGTATTAATGAGTATACTTACATTGCGTAAGCTGCGAACAGCTTCAAGAGGCCTTAGCAACCTAGAGTGTATGGATAGATACAAAAAAGCACGCTCATAGCATGTAAAATTGAAGTCCTTTTTAATATAAAATTATACATCTTGAGTTTCCAAGAAAGCAAAACTAGGTTAAAACACTTTAAAAAAGGACAAGTACTAGTTTATGTGGGATGCTATTTTTCAGATTGGTGCTTCCATTTTAGTGGGAGTGGCTTTAGGTTACGCTGTCGCAGCAATTGTCAATTCTCTATCTCAACCATTTGCTGAGCTCTGGAAAGGTTTTGTAAAATCTGCTCAATATTTGTGGGGTACTGTCAAAGAAGCTACGCAACATTTACTGGCACGAATAGCTCAATGGCTAGAGCAAGCTTGGCAAAGTATAGAAAGTTACTTGCTCTTAGCAATAGGTTATCGTCGATGGTGGAGAGTATCTTTTTTTACGGAAGCAAGGACGGCTTTTATAAAATTTGTTGATCCACTCAGTCAACAGAACAAGTCATATTTGTTTTCTATGGGAGTACTTGACAAGAATGAAGAGGCGCAACTACCAACACAACAAAATTCTATCGAGCATGTTCTGACTATCGAACAATAGGGAGTTTAATGTAAATGGGATTCTTTCAATGGCTAGGATCACTTCTCGATGATCTAGTTGATTGGCTTGGTCAAGCAGCTAGGACTTTCTTGAATAGTTTACTGTGGTCTCTACAAAAGATATGGGAAACAACAGTTTCCGCTATCTTGTACGCTGCATTTGGACTAGTTTCTATTTTGTACGTAATTTTTTATGCTGGAGTTGCACTAGGGGAGACGATAATGGAAATTTGGGATCCTAATAAATACAATACTAAGCCCTCTGAAATTTTTCGTTTAAAGCAGGCACCACAAGATTCTCCACTGCCAAAAGTTCGAAGTGAATCAAAAGTACTGACTTTAGAAAATTGGCATTGATATGTCCCAATCAGCAAGAAACGAAGCAGTCTTTTTACATGTAGGATTTCAATCCTCAGAAGAAGAAGGATATTTAAGAACCATTGAGTTATTTGGAATTCCTGGTGAAAGACTAGATAACGGACAGTGTGTCGTTAGTAAAAAAGTCCTAAGTTTTCTGGATGACTTAATGATTCGGCGTATCTTTTACAGAAGTCGTAAAACTACCAGATGTAAATTCAAAAGTCTCAAAATTTGGCTATATGACAGCAATATAGATAAAGATAAGAGAGGCTACTTTGTTCCTGAAACTAGTAATCAAGATATTATAATTCCACGCAACCTAACCAAGCCATTTTCTCAAATAAAAAGCATTCATATTCTTAGCAATGGACTCAACGGATTGGAGCTGAAGAGTCTAGAAGAAATATCTAAATCTTTATTTTCTCCTTTATTTGATGATTTTTGTGTGGTGTTAAAACTACCCGGTGAAGTCAGAAGTCTACCTCTTATCTCAGATTGGGTCAGAATAGCAGAAAATTTTATTGAAAAAAGTGCTCCAAATGAGCTCATGAAACAAAATCTTTTTTTTGACTCTTTAGTTATTGAAGTACGATAGCTAAATAACTTGAAAGCGTTGATTCAAAAAATACTTTTGTCTTTGGGGTTTTTGTCTTGAGAAATAATGAGCGAAATACTCAGATAGGAAGCCAAAAATCAGATGACTGGATTTTCGTGCCAGATGAAAAACAAGAAAGCAAAAATCGCCTTACAATAGACTTTAGTCCATATCTTCAAGAACCTAAATATACACTTTCAGACGTTATTCTGAACAAATCTGCTCTTTCTCAAGTAGAAGATATTATTGCAGAGCTAAAATACCAGGATCTCATTTATCAAGAATGGGGTATGGCAGATAAGCACAAACTTGATAAAGCACTTTCTATAAACTTTGCAGGTCCACCTGGGACAGGAAAAACATTGACTGCTGAGGCTTTAGCACATACATTAGGGCTAAAAATAGTAGATATTCCATATCAATTGCTTGAATCAAAATTTGTAGGTGAAACTCCTAAAAATATAGCTAAGGCTTTTGAGTTTGCAACAGAGAATAAAGCAGTTCTTTTCTTTGATGAAGCTGACTCTTTTTTAGGAAAAAGGCTAGAAAATGTCACTCAATCATCGGATACTGCTGTCAACTTAACTCGTAGCGTAATGCTTAAACAGCTTTCTGAGTATGAGGGGGTTGTTGTTTTTGCGACTAATATAATACACAACTACGATCCTGCTTTTCTAAGTAGGATAAGATGGAAAATTCAGTTTGAATTACCAGACGAAGTAGCAAGAGTTAAGGTCTGGCAGATTCAGTTCCCTCGTAAACTTCCTCTTGATGACTCAGTTAATTTTGAAGAGCTAGCAAAGAAGTTTGATCACGTATCAGGTAGGGATATAAAAAATGCTGTCTTCCAAGCTGTTGTTTCTGCAGCAAGAGAAAATAAACCAAAAGAGCTTAAGTGCGTAACTCAATCTCATCTAATCGATTCAATGACTCGAGTTGTAGAAGCAAATAGAGCTGTAGCTAAGTTTAAGTTAAGTCCTGTAGAAGGAAGTGTACAAATACCTGAAGTAGAAGAGAAAGAAATTATTGCTGCTGAGCTTTCATAGCCGGTAGCATAGGCTCTCTCGATTCTATTCCTAAATACATCAACTCTAACCACAGACATCTGCGGTTGAACAGCAGCTATTGAAAAGAACTCTGAGGTGTTTCCCTATCGACTAATCACCGCTTTAGGATTCTGTTTCAAGTGGATCAAGGGCTGAAACCATGAACAAAGCAGGTCTCGAAGAAGCCAATTGGCTCTCTGTGTCCACACCCTCTAAAAGAGTCTTAGTTAAGGGGTGTGGTCGGAGTGAGAATCCCTCTTCGACATACTGCTTCACCCTTGTCTGCAGCAGGGTTTTGAGCTCTTGGAGGCTAGCCAGATCAAGTCGGTAGTAGCGTGTTCTGAGCTTGTCTCCATCTCGCCTCATCACAGTCTTCAACCCAAAGTGCTGGAGCACCATACCGACGATCGCGGTGGGTTGCATGCTGGGGCGAATCGTCAGATTGAGGCAGAGCTTGACCTCTCGGGTCTGAGCGAGACAACGTTCCGCAAAAGCTGTGATTTCAGGAGTCTCCTTTGTCCAGCCCTTTTCTGATTCCGTGGTCTGAATCAGGAAAACCAGTAGCTCACGTACGCCGAGAATATCTGCACCCCTAGCAAGTAGCTGTGCACTAGGCAAGTCATGGGCAGGGATAGGTTTCTGCCACTGGGAAAGCCGCTCGATCTTGAGCTTGTCCTTGTGTCGAGCCAGCTTGTCCCAGATCAATAGCTCTAGGGCCTTCACTTGACGGCGCTTCCGTCCATCACTGTCACGCAGGACATCCTCGACTTGAAGTTTCTCAGGTGCGATGCCGTAAAACTGGCAGAGGTCATAGCGACTGAGCTTCTGGCGATCGCTGAGGGTGAGAACCCGCTTTTGACGCAGAGAGATAGCAGTCTCATCTTCGATGGCTTCAGCACGGGCGATCGCTTCTGCATCAGCTTGACGAACAAGGGCAAGAGATTGTCTCCAGAGGTCATGGGCAGCCTGCAGGGACTGTGAGTCAAAGTCAATCTGTTCTTCGCTGGCAACAAAGTTTCCGGCTAGTTTCAATCGCTGATGTATGGACAGGCCAAAACAAGCCATCGCCGCATTGTGTTCAGCTGCACTGCTTGCGTGATACCGAGCAGCAGGGGAATGGAAGTCCACCTTCTGCAGTAGCGACTGATCGCTGGAAAAGTGGGATAGCAACTCTGTACGCCGATAGAGGTCAGCCTGATAGGTCAGTGCGTTCTGGGCAGATGAAATACCCTGACTCTTGCCATGGGCAACTGCAAAGACAATGCGAGGTACGGGCTGGCGGACACGGGAGAGTGCTTGATCTGCATCCCATGGAGCAATGCTTTGTCCTTCAAAGAATCCAAAGACACCGTTGAAGTAATCGATCTCAATCGATACGCCGGAAGTCAGCGAAGGACTAGCGATGATGATCTGTGGCTGGTATTTCTGGATCCACGGATGAGGCGAATCAGAGAATTGCCGCTGATCTGGATCGCTGGAGGTTTCGCCGTCGAAGCGCAGAATCTTCTTCTCGGGTACCCCCAGAGCGATCGCCATCTGATAGAGGGCTTTACTCGCCTTGAGCGTGTCCACTGCAATCCAAAGCCGATCGCCGCGCTGAATCGCTTCAATCAATTGAGCGAGGACGACTGACCTAGCCCATCGACGAGAACCAGCTTGTCTGGGTTGATCAGTCACAAGCAAGCAGCAGTAACCATCTTCCCGATAGTCGTTCTGGAGGATCCACGGTTGCTCATTGCGCAGTGAGACAACGTAGTCCAGCTCTAATGCTGTTAAATCTGCACTGGCCAGCAAGACTCGTCGGGCACCCCGAATCAGTGTTTCGGCTTTGGCAATCAGTCCTGGGCGCATTCCTCTCTTGCCACAGGTCCCACCGTTAATCAGGTGTCGGAAACCTTGATCCGCTTCATCGATGACGAGGTCATAGCTGCCCGCTGGATAGTCCTTGAGGTTGATCGCCAGTAATGAATCCCAGCACAGGCTCAGGCGATAGGTGGGTTCACCCTCAGCCCCAATCTTTTTCCCTTCAGCCCGATCCGTATCGTGCAGGTAATCCAAGCCCAGTCTGCGTCCCAACCCTCGCTGCAAACTCTCACGATGGCCAGGAGCAAGAACTCGCTCTAAGCCTGTGACCAGTCGGGTCAGAAGCTTTGTTTTGCCCGTGCCTTTGCCCGATAGCAGTGCCACAATGCCGGTCTGAGGAATCGCATCAAGGGCGATCGCTTGGGATAGATCTGCCTCTGAAACTTTGAGAGCAGGCTGATATTTGCCGAGTGGGAAGCGTAACCGTTGGAAGATTGCCCGCTCTATCCGGTGGTGTTGCCACTCTTCAAAGGAAGGCGCTGCCGCCAGAATCTGATGCCACTGCTCAGCCCCATGAGCTGCAATGACATCATCTAGACCTTTGCCTAACTTGGGATCCCACTGAGCAATCCGGACTGAGCACCCTGCCGCGATCGCCCGTCGTGCTAGCCGCGCAATGCCACGATTGACCCGTGCTTGGGTTTTAGCTGCAGCATCTTGGTCGAAGGCGATGAAGATCGGGCGACCTTGGACTAGGAAGCGAGTCAGATCTGGACTGTTACCGCAGTCGCAGCCATAGAGAGCGATCGCTACTGAACCAGCAGATATGGCTGAGAGCGATTTCTTTCCGCCCTCTGTAATAACCAGTGGCACTTCGGGATGGGCTTCAATCCAGTCCCAGAACAAGCCTCGGATGTACTCACCGATGAGCTCACGCTGGGTCTTCTTATCAACGGGCGGGAGATAGGCACGGTTGCCAATCCCTTTAGGAGCCCAGTAAGAGCCGGTTCGCTTGCCCGAATCTCCGCCAAAGACCTTGAGCTGCCAGACCTCGTTTGATTCCTGTACAAAAACTGCAGCCGTCTGGTTGACTCGGGCTTGCTGACCAAAACGAGTGAAGCTCCAGCCCAAGGCATCTGCGATCGGGGTGCTGATGACCTCATGAGACAGAGGGTCAATTTCAACATCTGGCACAACGGCGATCGCCCGCTGGAACAGGCTAAAAGCGATCGCGCTGGACTGGCAGAACTCTTGCTGGATCTGGGTTTGAAGGTCGCCAGATACGGGGATAGAGAAGACCATCACCGGCCTCCTCGGACAGAAAGATACATAATTTCCTCACACCTGCCGGTGCGTAGACGCAAGAAACTACGGCATGAGGTGGTAGCATCAGGACTAACAAAAGATTTGTCCGATGGCTTTCACCGCCATGTCATCAAGCTCTGGGTGCCACCCCGGGGCTTTTTGGCGTTTTAGGGGGGTTGACCTAGTACCGTTGCCACACAGCACTCGTCGAAACCACTAAAACTCGCTTCAATTGTCAGTCAGCGCATGCTCTAGCAAGGGGCACAGTCACGGCGCTGAGGGGATAAGCAGGGAATAGACGCTAGGCAACTCCTTGACAGCTGGGGTTGCAGGATAGTATCGCTCGAACTGAGCGGTTTGGCGAATCTTGGCTGAGGCCAATGGAGAAGAACAAGCTGAGTCTGTTTTCAGCTCCAGCGATCGAGGTGTCTGATTGCAGAGATGTTTCATGCAGGGAAAAACATGAACCTGCAGCTGGTCAGAGAAGGACAGGCATTGGTTTACCAGCAATAGCAATACCTGAGATGATTCTTCGCCATGCCTACCCGTTTGCGGTGCTGGAGACAAAGTAGAGGCGATCGGGCTCTTGACAGACTGGAAGTCCGGTAATGCCATGAGATTTTAGGATGGAGTGGTAAAAGACAGACTGATATACGAATGTGTCTAAGAGTAGAGGCCTGCGCACTATAGATTGGAACTAATGGCTTATAGTTCGATCGCTGGGTCGGCGTCCAAATTTTTCTGGTTTCTCAGGCAAACCTAGAAAATAAAAAGTAATGAGGCTCGCTGGTGACGCATAACTTTGAAAGACTTAAGGCTCATATTCTCCCTCTCTCATGCTCTCAAGATTTTAATCAGGCAAAAAAAGAATGGGACTTGATTAGCATTGAGATTAGCAAAGAATATGATTTTTGTCCGTGCGGCAAAGAAATAAAAGAGCACTGTTACATAAAGAATAAAAGAACAGGTCATACTACGTATGTTGGCAATGTGTGTGTCAATCGATTCATTGGCATTAAAACTAATAGTTTATTCGCTGGCCTTAAACGAATTGCCGAGGATAACACAAAAAGTCCTAGTGAGGCTCTGATCCTATATGCTTATAATTCTGGCTATCTTTATGAAGGAGAGTATGAATTCTTGATGGCAGTAAGGTTAAAAAAAACACTCTCAGCTAACCAGATAGCATGGAGGAGAAAAATAAACAGAAGAATCCTTAATCAAATAGTTGTACAGAAACGTAATCATCAGTCCACATAAGTTTGCATAAGCATAGTTGTCATCATTTTCTAGAGATTCTTTGATAAAGTTTTCATGAACCAAGTTTTTCCAGATCTCCATGAACCCTTAATGAGGACTACATATCCTAAATTTTTAGGATGTTCAACATAATATCTAATAAATTCTTTTGTCTGATGATTATGACTATTGCTAGCATTAAAGTGTTTATTTGAAATTCATTTGCCTCTTTAATAATTGAGCAGTTTGTGGATCGTAGTGAAACTGATCGAGGGTGCCTTCTTTAAGCTTTTCGATCGCTTGTTCAATTACTTCTAGAGGGATGCAGAACCATTCTTTTGGCTTGACTGGATTGTTAAAGCGATCGTAGAGAGTGATATCCAAGCGAGCGCCATCAAAAAATCGATGCAGCAAAGCCTCCAACTTATTCCGATCAATATTCATGAGCTTGAAGGTCGTGACAATCTCAACTTCTGCAAGGAGATAGGTCGGGTCTTTCTTGGCATTAGCAAGACGTTTGCGCACGTCCCCACCTGTTACGCCGATCTTGTGAATGACTTCTCGATTTTCAGCAATGTACGGGTGCTCAGACTTGCTGCGCAGCACATAGATAAAACCGCTGGGTAAGTCCTCTTCTGCTTCCGCTGAAGAGAATAAGGGTCCCAGATCCAGAGAAGTGATGCGGCGGCTGTTCTTATCCTTGTTCAATGCCCGCTGAAGCGATCGCAGCAAAGGATTACTCTCAGTTCCGTTGTCGTAGACCACTCGTAGGCGGCAGTTTGGCAAGCCATAGTCACTGATGAAAGACTCGCCCATCTCAGCAACCAGTAGCTTCTGACCATCGAGAATGAACAGATCGCCCTGACGAATGACTCCGTTGTCTTGATACTTCAGCGTCTCGCGCTCTCCTGTCTCAAGTTGCTTTTGGACTTGCTTGAACAGGGGCTTGAAGTTCTCAAAGTCTTGGCAACGATCTCTCTGGGCAATTTCCTCGGCAGCTTTGATTTCTTGACGCGATCGCACATGGGTGAGCTGGGTGAGATCATTCGAGCTTTCTACATCCACCCCGAGCGCAGCTAGCAGTTCTGCATCATCCAGATCATCAGCTGATGGCCAGTTGCTGTCATTGGCTGAGTTGAGCAGTCCACGGGAATCTAGCGGCGTGAGAACAGTGCGGCACTCCTCTGATTCGCGCAGGCGATCGAGACGTACCGCATAAATGCGCTCGAAGATATCGCGGTCAGCCCCGTGCTGTGGAAGCCTGCCGTGCTCCTCTACAAAGCGTTCAATTTCTTCAAAGCCTGCGATAATCCGCTCCTCTCGGGCAGAAAGTTGACGAACTGGCTTTGGGGTGAGATCAACACCAAGTTCGCTAAGAAGATCGAGATCTTCATCTGTGATGTTCTTAGGCATCTCGTTCCTCCTGGGCCTTGCGCTGTAGGAAGGCTACACCTTCTGCCATCCGCTTCTCCCAAGGATCGATCGCCGTCAGGGAAGGCAAGCGCCCTTTCTCTTGCTTGAAGCGGAACGCCCGTTTTGCAAGGTCGCGTGCTTCTTCTATTGATAAGCTCACGCGCTTGGCCGCAATAATTTCCGCGACCTGCCGTAGCCGTTCCTCACTCATGGTTTTGGAGAGGATGGCATAAGCTTCCCCGAAGGGATTGATGCGATCGATCAGGTCCATGTCTAGCTCAGTGACAGACAGAGCAAACTGACGCACCCCATCAATCAGAGCTGTGTTCGGGCTAGGTTCTCCATCCCCAAAATCAATGGGCTTTGTCTCAGCCCCGCGATCGCTACTCCCTCCGACTTCTGGCGGCACTGGTTGGGGAGAGTCAACGATGACTTGCTTCGCACTCTGAACAAAGTTGATCGCCGCGATCGCATGTTGGCGAACTGCTTCTTGATCGACTGGATCGAGATTAGGGAATTTCTCTTGAATGATCTTGCCCATCCGAACTTGGGTCAGTTCTTCGGGTACGACCTCACTGTTAAAGAGTCCCTGTTCAATGGTGGGCTTATCTTGCACGAAGGCTGTGACTAGCTCTGTGAGGTCTTCTCGGCAGATACGCTGGGCTTCTGGACTTTTAGGTTCTGCCAGTCCCTTGATTTCAATTTGCATTTGCCCAGTTTCTGGATTGAAGCCGACATTGCAGCGGGTTGGGTCGTAGCCCCCCTCGCCATAGTCAAAGCCTTCAGTGGGTTCACTGCTGGAGCTTTTGGGCTTGAACTCAAAGCGGGGAGCCAGTACCTGTTCCATGAGCAAGCTAGCTGCGATCGCCTTGAGGGTATCGTTGACCGCTTCTGTAACGGCTTCCTCGCTGGCATCCGGCTCTGCAATCAGGTTGGTGAACCGTGCGCGAGTTTTGCCCGGTGCATCCCGAGTGGCGCGACCGATAATCTGGATGATCTCAGTCAGGCTGGAGCGGTAGCCCACAGTGAGGGCGTGTTCGCACCAAATCCAGTCGAAGCCTTCCTTGGCCATTCCCAAGGCAATGATGATATCGACGTGATCGCGATTGTTCTTATGCGCTGGGTCTTTGAGTGCTGCCGTGACGCGATCGCGCTTGTTGGGGTCATCATCGACAAGGTCAGCAATCCTGAGAATAGATCCATCGGCAGTTTTGACCAGCTGGAATCCTGTTTGCGGATCTGTCCCTTGCCAATCTCCTAGCTCTTCAAGGATGTGCTCAACCTCACGGAGCTTATCTTTGGTGCTCTCGCGGGAATTCACATTGGGGATGTGCAGGATAGTCTTCTCTTTGGGATTGAGTACCTGCATGATTTCATCGCTGTAGCTACCGGAGTAGAAGTAGTAGCCGATGTCGAGTTGCTTGAGGTACTGGTAGCCGTTTAGCTGTTCGTAGTAGGTGTAAGTGACCGTCTCAAAGCGCGATTCATCATCGGGATGGAGCACAGCTTCGGCATCACCCCGAAAGTAAGAGCCGGTCATCGCTACGATGTGAGCCTTGTCGC
The DNA here is from genome assembly GCF_003846445.2 of Synechococcus elongatus PCC 11801. Lineage (NCBI taxonomy): Bacteria > Bacillati > Cyanobacteriota > Cyanophyceae > Synechococcales > Synechococcaceae > Synechococcus > Synechococcus elongatus. The sequence goes on from NZ_CP143529.1 coordinate 18,513, forward strand.
GCTCCATGAGCTGCCGGACATGATCGCCCAACTTGTTGTCGGGGTTGGATGAGACATGGTGGAACTCATCAACTGCAATCAGGCGATCGTCGAGGACTTCAACGCCAAAGCGATCAACCGCAAACCGGAACGTGGCATGGGTGCAGACTAGAACCTTGTCGCCACTGTCGAGGAACTGTTTAACCGATTCGACTTTGCCGCCATCCGCTCCGGGGGCATTGCAGAGGTTCCATTGAGGTTGAACCTGCCAGTCTGCCCAGAAACCAAACTTGCTCAAGGGTTCATTCTCGAAGCTGGAGCCGATCGACTTTTCGGGCACCACGATGATTGCCTGCTTGAGTCCCTGATTTTCTAGCTTGTCGAGGGCAATAAACATCAGTGCCCGACTTTTACCAGAGGCAGGCGGGGACTTAATCAGCAGATATTGCTCACCTCGCTTTTGGTATGCCCGCTCTTGCATGGGACGCATCCCCAAGGTGTTGGGCTTTGTCGATGTCCCATCTTTGGCGTAGGTGACGGAAACGGCAGGGATTGCATGGGGAGCTGGCATGGGTCACGTTGTGGGGACAATCTGAAGGCGTAAGCCAAGTGCCTGTAAAACTTTTAGGACAGTCGCAAATTCTGGATTGCCCTCTTTGGATAGAGACTTGTAGAGACTTTCACGCCCTAAACCAGTCTCACGCGCGATCGCGGTCATGCCTTGAGAACGCGCAATATCCCCTAATGCAGCCATGATGAGACTGGGCTCACCCTCTTCGAGCGCTGCTTCTAGGTAAGCGGCAATATCTTCTTTCGTTTCGAGATGGTCAGCTGCATCCCAAACGGTCGTTTCAAGCTTTGTCATAAATCCTCCGATAACAACTGAGCTAGCGCGATCGCTGTTTGAATATCCCGTTGTTGAGTCCGTTTATCGCCTCCAGCCAAAAGAATAATGACTGTCTCACCGCGCTGCAGAAAATAGACGCGATAACCCGGACCGTAATCAATCCTCAGCTCCGATACGCCTTGCCCAACTGGTTTAACGTCCCCAGGATTCCCCATCGATAAACGACGAAGCCGGATATCAATGCGGGCTTTGGCTTGGCGATCGCGCAGAGCTGCAAACCAGTCGCTGTACGTCTGAGTCTGACGAATTTCGATCATGAGCCAAGTGTATCCCAAGGGATACGTCTAAGAGGCTAGTTACTTTGGCTAAAGAACTGCACTGCTTCTGCATACTCTTGCAGAGCTGCTAGATAAAACTCGTACCTCATTGAGCAAACATTTGCCGAATTTGCGCCAGAGCTGCTTCGCCCGAAATGGTTTGAACCGTTCCGTTATCGATTTCAGCCAGACGATCTTGTGCGAGCTTCACACCCTGACGCAAGGCATCGTAGTCAACGGTTCCTGAGATGCTTTCGAGAATCTTATCTAGCAGGATTTCCTTGTCGGAATCAGGTAGCGCAGTGGCTTCTGAAATCAGTTGCTCTAGGGTCAACATTGACTTACCCATGCTAGGGAATTGGCCTGATCTTAGCAGTTGCACATTAGCGAGTCATCTTGGTGTACATCTCAAACAGTTTTTCCAGTCGCTCTGTATCGTTCTTAAAGCGGCGACCAATATAGATTCGCTCTAGCACTTCGTCATTACGATCGTGGGCAGCACGCACTAAAGGAAACTCACTATCCATGCGATCAGGGTCATACATGTCTGCGATCGTGGCAGGGAAATAGTGCTCTCTTGCTAGCAAAATTTCTTCTGCGCAATGAGTAAGATCAGATCTGTTTTTCTCAGTGAATTTAGGAACTGGGAATGTATTCCAACCAAGAGTATTAGAATAACGATAATCAGTCCGAAGTCTAACGCAAACTGTAGAAATCCACTGTTGATGCAAACGACTGGCAACTACAGCAAGAGTCCAAATTGGGGCCTGATAAACTACAGCCGCTGTGTCCGCAACAATCGTTCTTTCATCGACAAATCCACATGGCAAATATGGTCTATTCTCAGATGTTACACGAGGGACAATAAGAGCAATTCCCTCTTGATGAGGTGTATAGACAAATCTATGAGGTGTACTAGCGTGGCTTTGAGATTGTTTCCCTTTGCTTGTGCTACGTATTAATCGAACTTGTTCAATTCTCTGACTCAGTTCAGGGACCTTACTGATTATCTCTACATCTTTATCATTCATCCAAAAACAATGACGCACTCTCGAATTTACAAATTCACGGGAGCCAACATATTGACGAATGATTTGGGAAAGCTCCGGATACATAGATAGCAAATGTTTGGTTTGTATAGTATCTTCTATAATTAGATTTCCACCATCTGATGGTTTATTGCCATAATCCATTCTTGGCAAGTCATCAAAGCGATATGATTGTTTAGTTACTATTAAATCTGGCATATCAATAAGGTATGGACCAATATTGTGAGCCTCCTTGATAGCATCGTCTTCAAAAATTCTTTTTGGCTTTCTAAATCTTTTTGAAAGTCCGACAATAACACAGGTAACACCAGCTTTGTCTTTAGCTAAATTACCCCATGTAAACGGTCTATATGCAAAAGAAATAGATAGCCCTCTTTTTAGAATAAGTGGCCAAAGCATGGCTACTTGAATCCCTTGACAAATGGTTTTAGTTGCAACTAAAGCACAGTCAGCATTATGTTTTGAACAGTATTCAGCAGCTTTTAGATACCATGCTGCTACATAGTCTAAGTCTTTATAACTTTTGGTCTCGTACGAGAAAACAAGATCCATGTCTTGTTGTTGAGACTGGTTACGCCATTGACTCCCAAGATAAGGCGGATTTCCACAAATATAGGTTTCTCCTCCTGCATTCTCAAAATCAATCTCTGCTTGATCTAAAGGAGTACTAAATAGATCCTCTGCAACAAGCTTTACCCCCGTTCCTTCTGGCGGGCATACACTAAGCCAGTCCAACCGCAATGCATTGCCACAGATAATCCAGTTCTCTGCCTTCAACGGCAAAAACTCTGCCAACGCTAGCCTTGGTCCACGATAGAGAACATCACACTGATACTCCGCAATAATCAACGCTAGCCGCGCAATCTCTGTCGCAAAATGCCGAATTTCAATGCCTCGAAAATTTGTCAGAGGAATGTCTGACTGGCGATCTGCTTCCCCTCGACGCTTATTGATTTCTGCCTCGATCGCCCGCATCTCCTTATAGGCAATCACCAGAAAATTACCTGAACCGCAGGCTGGATCAAAAACTCGAATCTTTGTGATTCGCTGCCGTAAATTCAGCAACTTGCGCGAGTTATCCCCTGCTGCCTCTAACTGCTCCCTCAAATCATCTAAGAACAGGGGATTCAGTACCTTGAGAATATTGGGGACACTGGTGTAGTGCATTCCCAGTGCACCGCGCTCATCCTCATCTGCAACCGCCTGAATCATTGACCCGAAAATATCGGGATTGATTTTTGTCCAGTCCAGACTGCCTACATGCAGCAAATACGATCGGGCAATTTTACTGAAGCGAGGGACTTCATCACTGCCTGAGAACAGCCCCCCATTCACATAGGGGAACTGATCTGCCCACTTGCGAATCTTGGCCTCTGATCGCTTCTTTAATGGCGTAGCCATCGATCGAAAGACCTCAGCTAGCACTTCATGGGTATTGGAAGAATCTCCCGCTGACATCGTTGCCACAGTCGAGGTAAACATTCCCTCGACTGGGAAGATGTTGGTGTCTTCTGCAAAGAAACAGAAGATCAACCGCGCCATGAAATGATTAAAGGCTTCGCGCTTTTCTGCGGTATCCCAGTCTGGATTCTCCTTCAGCAGCTCAACATAAAGGCGATTGAGCCGACTCGTTGCCTTGATATCAAAAGCATTCTCACGAATCTGCCGAACAGTGGTGATTCCCGCTAGGGGCAGAAAGAAACCAAAGTGATCTGAGAAGGCTGCATATTCGCAAGCAACCGTTTCACCTTCGATCAGGTTCTCGGCCTCGAAGCTCTGTCCATCGGTCGCGAGGATGAACTTGACCTTGTGCTTCGCTGTGGCTCGGCTCTCTCTTAGGGCAGTGAGCGTTGCTGTTACTTCTCCCTGCGGGCAAACCTTGATATGGATTTTGTTGCGTTGCAGAACACCTTCAAGATCTGATGCATTGGTGGCACCCTGCTTGAGCCGCTTGATCGTTGTGCTCTTTTCTCCGAAAGCTTCTAGGAAAGCGAACGGGAACTCTTCTGGATCAAAGGGGGCTTCAGCAAGTTGTGAGATGGCCTCTTCGATTTCAACTGCGTTCATCTGCCCTCTCCTCGCATCACTCCAGAATCAGCTCTAAAGCGTTT
>NZ_CP143530.1 GCF_003846445.2 Synechococcus elongatus PCC 11801
CGTTATGCTCCGCAGTACCCTTCCTGATTTGATACTTTCGCGCCTTGCCAAACATCCCGACAGCAGCGAGCAGGTAACTGCGACCAAAGAGCCCGAGTCGGTCAGGGCTGAAGTCTCTTGTGAGGCGATCGCAGCAGACGCGGCGTAGCTGCTGCATCTGTGGCGTAAAGGTTTCACCGTCGAACAGGACTGACAGGGGCTGTTTTGATAGCCCACAATCAGCAGCGATATCTTTCTGTACCGTCTTGCCCTTAAGCCCGTCGAACTGATCGATAAAGTCGCGAACCGTAATCGAACACTTCGCGGGGTTCGTGAGGTGAGCCCTTACCAGCTCTTCCCAAGCGGCTGCGGAATACCATTGCGGGCTAGAGGCGGCATTTGGTGGCAGCGGCTCGCGTTCGGGCTGCTGCTGCATGGCAAAGGTTTGGCGATCACCGTGGGGAAGATTTAGGTGAAAAACGGCATGAGGGTTTGCGATAGCGAAGCCCTGCATCAAGCCCTTCAGCAGTCCGTGGCTACTGCTCCATCTGTCGCCATGCCGGAAGAGGTGAATAACGCCGCGCCATTCAATCGCGATCGTCGTGCCAGTGTGTCCAGGCCACTCGACGATATCAAGCTGTTCAATCCTTGGAACCTTCGTTAGCGGGTCGGCTTTGATTGCGATCGTGTGTTGCTGACCTCGAGAAACGACCGTAACAAGCCCTTCACCCGTGGCGACGTAGGACGCAGCCCAAACCAGTTTTAGAGCGTTGCCTAATTGGCCACGGCTGGGGGTGACAAAAGCAGAATTACTGCTCACGCTCACGCTGTAATCAAGCGAGCTTTCGATCGTCTCAGTCGGCAGCCCTGGACCGTTGTCGCTCACCAGAAAGCGATCGTATTCAACCGAGACCGTTATCTCCGGCGCAATGCGTGGATCTGCCTCGTCGCAGGCATCAAGGCTGTTATCGACCAGCTCCTTAACGAGCATGATCGGCCATTGCTGCTTCACCGCACCCATCTGGATTTGGAGCCGGTCTTCTTTGAAGAACTCAGACCGCAAATCGATGCGGTTGGTAAATTTCTCCATCGGACTTACCTTGCTAACTCGCCTGAAAATTTCCGGTTTTTTTACCGTGAGGCGATCGCTGTCGTGTGCAATTCAGCCCAACGATCGGAACAGTTCACAGCAAAAAGCTAGAGATAAATATATTTAACTCTAGCTTGGGTGATGGGTTGTCGTGTTGGTCTGGCTAGTCGAAGTCGATCAACCTAGCCCCACCAAGTCCAGCCACCTGCTCCAATCGGGCGATCGCGGCGGCTCTTTTGTGGGCGGGCATCCTGCGTAAGGTGTTGCCGTCGTTTTTCCGCTCCTCGAGCAAATAGCGCTTTTCTACGGCAATCGACCGCCTGACCTCATCAGCCAGCTTTGAGCCTGGGGGCAGTCGTTTAAGGGCTGCCTCACGGGTGGCAAGGTCAGGGTCTAAGGCCAGTTTTTCCACCAGTTCAGAGGGAGTGGTGGGGTTGCGGGCCACGGCTTCCCGAATGAAGTCATCGCTGTCTTCACTAAGCCGCCACAGGGTTTCGATCGCGGCGTGGGGGTTGGATGCAACGCTCTCTCTAACGCTGTCGCTGCGGTCACTGGCAAGGATGGCAAGGGTATCGGCATCCTCAGAAGCAGCAGCCAAATCAATGCGCTGGTCTTCATAGTCGGGAATCATGCGACCTTCAGAATGCGATCGAGGTGTTGCTGGGCAAGCCGTAAGGCCTCACTGGCTGAGGCCTCAGACGCAACGGGGATAGTCGTCACCAATCGGCCACCAACCCTGATATCGACAAAACAGCGGCCTCGATAGGCGATGTCGAAACCGCGATAACTCACTGAGCTGATGTCAGTCGCCATGCCTACGCTTGCAAGCGCTGAAGGACTTCGGCGGGGGCATCCTTGCGCTTCCACTTGAGCAAGACGCCATCGCTGTGAGCAAAAACCCACTGCCCTTGCTGCCAGCAATCCGCGTCCTGCATGGAGAAATCGTCTTGGCGGTACTCACTGCTGTCAGAGCGATCGCCCTGCGGCTTTTTTGCTTTCTTCTCCGCTGCAATTCGAAGCAAGTTTTGGGTCAGAGATTCAGCCTTGCTCGTGCTCCAGCCAGGTGGCCACGGCGTGCCGTCTGACCGGTGGCGCTCATAGTAGCTGTCAGAGCGATCGCGCTCTTTGCGGTTCCGCTCCCATGCGGCTTGGGGGCTTTCTTCCCCGACTGGAATCCGCGCCCCGTATTGGTCAACAACCCAGCGCTCACTAGCGTCTAGGCGGGCGCTCCATGCGTCAACACGTTTTTCTGTGCTCGCCTTCAGCGGTTGCTTCCATGCCTGGCTCTGGCGATCGGTATAAAGCTTGTCGGACTGTTTGCGCGGATCTGCTGAGTTAGCCATCTTAGGCCGCTCCTTTAGCAAATGGTTTCTGTAGCTCTGCTTGCTGCTGGCTTCGGTAGACGTTGGTGGTAAATCCCCGCGTCACCGCCTCATAAACCGGCTCAATTAACTTCAGAGCGCGGTTGCTGTTGTAGCTCAGACCGAAGCCTTGGGACTCCAGCTCTGATGCGGCTTTTCGTAGCGCAGCCAGGGCGGTGTTATACGCCTCTACGGTCGGACGAATCTGCTCAGTGAAGGCAATCTCAGCTTCCAAATCTGCGATCGCCTGTTGGGTTTTAGCAACCCGCTTTTGTGCATCATCACGAGCTGTAATGGCCTTAGCAAACCCGATGTTAGCTGCCGTCTTATCGGCGCGGTAGCGCTCAGCAGCAACCGGATCATCGGGGTCTTCTGGGGGCTTCAGCGACTGGATTATCCCAGCTACTTTGTCGAGTTTGGCCTGAGTTTTATCTAACTCAGACTGCTCGGTCTTGAGCTGCTTTTTTAGCTCTGGAATTGTTGGCATAAACTAACCCGTTTATATGGGTGCTTTTATGATAGCTCAGTCTAAAATATATGTAATAGAGACCATCATTTTTGCCCGATAATATTCGGGCTTTTTTGCAGATGGCAATCAAAGCAGAAGTTAGAACCAAACTCGCCCGCATGATCGCAGAGGGGGCAAGCGTCCTTGATGCCTCAGTTCGACTAGGACTCACTGAGCAGCAAGCGCGATCGATCGCGGGTGAGGCAAGTTTTCAGGTTGCTGTTGGTGCGTTTCAATCCTTGCTGCATGCTGAGGCGATCGGCAAAGTGGCAGGGCTTCAAAGTCAACTGATCGATGCGTTGCTAGGGATTGCGACCATGCCGATCGAAGGGGCATCGCCAGATGCTTTATTAAACGCAAAACTCGAAGCTTTAAGACTGTTGCTGGCTGTCCCCGCAGCGGATGCAAGGGCAGCCAGACTTGCTGATGATTTGGCTGATTTGCGGCTTCACTTCCAAGAGCTAAAGCAGAAGCTCAACTAAACCGCCAACCCTTTGGGGCACGACTGAGGGGCACAACTGTATCTGATCGTTCCGTTACTTCGTTCAGCCCTGCCTCTAGTTCGCTCAGACGTTCAGCCCCAACCTCACCACGCAATTGAGTTCCGTAGCTCAGCACCGTGGCAGCAGCCCTGATAGCAGTTCCTGCAGTGATCGAAGTACCTTCGATCGGCATCTCCAACACTTTCTTGAGTGCAGCGATCGCAGACTCATTCAACGCAGTGATCTGGATAACAGTCTGTTGTTGAATTTGACTAAGGCCATCCTCAACAGCTTTCCGAAAGTCTGGCTTAGCCCGCCATGAATGTAAGGTCGATATTCCTATGCCCAAGTGTTTGGCGATATCGGCGTAGGGTTCACCGGCGATGATGCGGGCGATCGCCTCAGCTTTGGCGGCTTGCAAATTTTTATTCCTTGCCATCTTCGCTAGCTCCGTCTAGTTCTGTCTGCTTAGCCTTGCTTGCCAGTAGGTAATCGACCGTTGCTTCAAGTAGCAAAGTTTGCTGATACACCTTTAGCGCTCGGTTCCACTCGGCCTGTTGCTGTTTGGATAATTTGATCGGCATTTTTCTAAGCTCCCGTTTTGTTTAGTGTGACGTTCAAAAACTCGCAATAGCTAATCTCAGTTGCCTGCAATCGAAACCATCGCATAGCCTCAGCAACACGGCGGGGATTTTGCCACGGCTTGATCAATTCGTAGCCAGTGAAGACAACCAATCTGCTAGTGAAAGCTGCCACCTGTTGCTCTAGTTCGTGTTTGGGTTGGTGCACCCACTCACCACGCTGCAGGCGGAATAGTTCACGTTTGTAGACTCCCCACACTTGTCGATCGGGCTGCATGATCGCGCGGGTTGTTAGCCCTAACCAATCGCTTGATCGCGATGGCAACAACAGCAGCGGCTTGGGGTCTTTCCCAACCGGCTCGAATCGCCCAGCCAGCACACAGTCGCGCATTGCCTGCCACTCGACTTTTGCTAACCATGGTCGGAAGCTGCCGGAATAGGTGACGCGCTGAACGTAGCCAGCAGGAAAACAACTGAACTGGGTAGAAGTGTTTTCACGATCTAGCAGGGACTCCAAATCGCTGTAGAAGGCTCGCTCGCTGACATCGATCGCATGAGGATCGCGGTAGACCCTTGCCCAAAGCGCTTTACTCATGCTGCGACCTCCCCATGGTGCTCATCCGGTGGCCTTTCGGCTTTCTCCGGCGGCTCGCGGCGTCCTCCTTTTGTTCTGTGGGGATGAGTTTTTTCTAATCCGTCCACTAGTCCTAATAAGGGGACTGTTAGAGAGTTGTGGACGGGCTGGAATCCGGCTTCGATATGCCGCGCTGCTCTCGCGATCAACAGGCTCAGCAGTTCGTCCAGTGCGTCCAAATCGATGCTGTACTGGCGTAACCGATCGCCGGTTGAGTCGCGTTTAGACGTGGTTTCAATGCCGTAGCGGTTGAGTGCCGCATTAACGACCGTGACTGGGGAAGCATTTGGCCCATGGCGCAGTCCGATGATTTTTGCGTCGCGTGGGTGGGACTTAACCCAGTCGGCAAAGTCCAGCACCTCGGGAGTTGTCTTATTCCAGGTGCCACCGCTGCGGGTTGTCGCGATCGCCCATTGGATGAGCTCGATCACTTTCAGGTATTCGGCGGCAACGGCTGCAAGTTTCCGGCGGGGCAAATCCTGCAGAGGGATTTTTGTCTTGAAGGCCCGCAGCTGTTCTAGTCGCTGCTGATCGCTGGCTTCGGCCATGCCAGCAAAAATGATGTCTTCAAAGCAGCGGATCCGGCGACGACGGCGACCCTTTTCGTCGGCTAGGACATCATCAGCGGTGAGTGTATCGGGTTGCTGGCGTGGGTCAAACTCAACCAACCGGAAGCGCTCAAGTTTGCGGCGGTCGGTCACAGACAGCGATCGCTTGCTGGCTAGACGCTCAGCCTCATCAGGGCTGATGACTTCAGCTCTTTGGATTGCTCGTGCGTCAGCGAGTTTGACGGTTTGCAGGCAACCGGACCAGAGTTCTAGTGCCTCATCAATCGCGGCCTGTTGTACTGGCGTAATCGTTTCGAGGTCGAGTCGAGAAACGATTTTCCCTTCAGTTTCAAGCCGGCATTCAAGCTCAAGGGCAAAGTTCGCCATGCTGGCGTTCTCCGCTGCCTTGGTCCGTCGGTGGTAGTGGGCAGCTGGACTATCGGCATCCACTTGTCGCAACAGTGCAGGGTCGGCTAGGACGTTAGCGATCGCGTTGGTTTGATAGTCGAGATCACCGGCGTATTCGATGTGATTTTTTGCATCGCTGAAGTTGCGGGCCTTGCCACGCAGGGCAGAAAACACCATGCGCGGGATGGGTTGCCGGTTGCGGTCGAGGGACTGAGCGAAATTTGCAGGGGTCAGACTTTGGCCACTGGCGAAACCGAAAGCGCGGGTGAAATAGCTGGACTCCATTGAAATCCCGCCGGAGATGCTGGGGGAATAAACCAGCAAGCGGATATCAGCAGCTGCAGGGTATCCAGTGGGGTCAGCAGCATAGGCAAGCTGTTGCGGCTCAGATGAGGTTTCACTGTCAAAGCGCAGGATCTGAGCTTGGGTCAGACCGAGGACTTCCCCAAGTTCCGCGATCGCTTTGCAGTCTTTGAGGGTATCGACGGCAACAACAACGCGATCACCACCAGCAACAGCGGATCGGATAGCTGCCACCAGTTCAGCGGTCACAAAACCACGGGCTTGCTTATGACTGCCGGAAGCACCATCGACGCCGGTTGCGAGTAAGCAGCAATAACTATCGGGTTGATAGTTGTTTTTGAGAATCCACGGTTTCTCACCTCGCAGCTGAGCAACGTAGTCGAGCTCAGCTGCGGTGACATCAGCACTGGCCAGAAGGATCCGGCGGGCGGTTTTGATCAGCAGTTCCCAGCGTTCAATGAGTGCCCCACGCTTGCCGCCCTGGCTGCAGGTGCCACCGTTGATTAGGTGCCGAAAAACTTGGTCAACTTCGTCCCAGATGAGGTCGAAGCTGTCGCGGGGATATTCAGCAACCGGAACAGCCAAACCGGAATCAGCACAGAGCGCAATCCTGCGGGTGGGTTCGCCATTCACGTCGAGGACTCGACCCTGAACGCGATCGCCGTCACGGAGATAGGTAAGGTCCCACTTTTCAGCGTTAGCCCGCTGCAGCGATTCGCGATCGCCTACGGAGATAACAGCAGCCGAATTGCGGGTCAGAGCTTCAATGAATTTCGATTTGCCGGTGCCCTTGGGGCTGTCGATCGCAACGATGCCGGTGGTGGGGATTTTGCCAGCAATGCCCGCTGCATGAAGGTCAGCAGCATTGACTACCAGCGCCGGAATAAAGCGGCCTAGTTTGTCCTGCAGCCCTCTGAGGATTGCTCGCTTCACTCGCTGCTGTCGCCAGTCAGTGAAGCTAACGGAGGTGGCTTGAATGTCTGCCCATTTGGTTGCGCCGTGGGCGGCGATGACATCATCGATGCCTTTGCCGAGGGAGTTATCCCACTCGGCAACCTGAACGCTGCAGCCTGCTTTGCTGGCACGGTAGCCAATGGTGGCGATGCCTTTGGCAACGTCTTGCCGTGCTGAGGGCTTAACGTCTTGGTCGAGCACCACCGTTACGCAGCGGCCTGCCACGAGGAACCGATCAAGGTCTGGCGAATTGCCGCAAAGGCAGCCCAGCAAGCCGATTGCTACAGTGCCGGTGCTGAGTACCGCTAGGTTTTTTTTGCCACCTTCGACGATTGCAATCGGTACTTCAGGATGGGACTCGACCCAATCCCAGAAGCTCCCATCAGCAGGGGCACCAACAGCGGCACGGGTTGCAGCATCGACGGGTGGCAAGTAGGCACGGTTGCCGCTGCCCTTGGGAGCTGAGTATTGGCCGGAACGATTGCCAGCATCGACGCCAAAGATTTTGGCTTGCCAGACTTTGCCCGATTCCTGCAGGAACAGTGCACCAACCTGTGAGGGCTTAGCTTGATGGCCAAACCGAGTAAAGGGCTGGTTGATCGCGTCAGCGATCGGTGTGCCGATAACCTCCTGCGAGTATGGGTCGATCTCGATATCAGGAACGATAGCGATCGCTGTGGCGAATAGGTCGGGGCTGATTGCGCTCGCTTCGACAAATTCCGCGCGGATAGTGTCGGCAAGGGCTGGGACAGTTTCAACCGCGCGATCGTTGTGTTGAATTTGAGCCGTCGTTACAATGGGTGCAGACATTACAAGATGCCTCCCTTCCCTTGGGTGGCCTGCAAGCGCATCTCATGCCTGTGAAGTGTTTGCATTAGATCAGCCCCACGGCTGTTTAGGGACTCCACCCCCGCAAGCTGTCCCGGCCTAGGAAACTGAGCAGCTTTTTGGGGGCAGTTTTTTTGAAATTGAACGCAGTTTACCGCCTTGCTCGGGGCGGGAAGCTTTAGGCTGCGGCTTTGCGTTCATAGATGACCGATCGCAGTAGGTCGCTGACAGTTGTTTGCTGACTAGAAGCGATCAGCTTCAGTTGTCGGTGCTCTTCATTGGTCAAGCGCAGCATTACGTGTCGGTTGCGGTTAGAGTTTTGCATCATCTGCCTGTTCCTCTGCATCCACAGCAAAGCGCTGTATTCACAAGCATAAACTATTCAAATAACGATCGACTAGATGCAAAAAATACATTTCAAAACAATTATGCCGTTACAACACCTCAATTACGGACTAAAACCAGACAAAGCTAGATGCTGTCTGGTCTGAAGTCACACTATAGCGATGTTGTAACGGTGTCCAAAAACATGGTGTTTTATGATTTCTGTCCGTCGGTGTGCCTGAGAAATTCTGCGTAGCTGATTCGCTCGCGTCCATTCAGGCAAATCCTGATCTGTTTTGTACTGATGTTGTTTGCTGCGGCGATCGCTTCGATGTTTCCCCAAGCATCGCCCAGCTCTTCCGGTGTATCGCAATCGATCATCAGGATTTGCTCTCCGGCCATAGTTAGCAGTTTCTGTTTCATAGTTAAAACCTCTCAAGGGATTCCGCGATCGCCTCAACCGCGCGGGCGATGCCAGCGGCTTCAAAATTGCCGGTCTCGCGGCATCGTGCGACTTCGACTTGCAGCAGTCGGCAAATTGTAGGGAGAAGAGAAGGCAGCTCTTCAAGCTCGTTTGATGCCGTTACAGAAAGGCGTGCAGCCAGTTCTGCAAGCGTGCTCCAATCCTTTTTCAACTGGTTGTGAGAGTCCGTCATGATGGTGGAACAGGCATTTAGAACGTAGTGGGCCGCCCTTGTGGGCGGCTTTTTGTTGGTGGCTAGGCGGTGGCCAGCGCTTCGACTAGCTGAGCCTTTGTCAGCCAGCTATAGCGGTGAATGCCCGCCACGGAAGCGATCGCTTTCAACTCCCTGATGTTCAGGTCAGCCAGTGTATACCCACAGAAGGTTGAGGGCGCGATCGTGGTTGTGAGCTTGGGGCAGTGGGTGCCCAGCTGAGCAGCAACGAAAGCTCGCAGCCAGTACAAGCAGCGGGCGGCGATCGCCTCCACGGTGGCAGCGTAGCGAGTGTCATAGATAGCGCGGGCCTCCATGCCGGTGCGGATGGTGCGACCAGCCCAGCGCCCAAGGTGGCGGCCTGCAGTGGGGCCATGTTCTGCCACGCAGGCACAGGCCAGCATCAGTAGTAGCTGGGCACCCGTGGCAGTAAATCGAAAAGCTCGGGCTATGGCAGGAAAGAACTTATTTTTCATGGTGTGAACCTTCGGGAATGTATCGACTTAAGTTTTTTTCGAGCAGGTCAAAGAATTTTTGGGTTGCCTAATTTGGTTTGCATCTCAACGAAAGGGAGGGGCCAGTTGGCCCCATTTTTTGTCCCTGACTGTCAACCCAATCCGTGACGACGACTCAAGGCAATCCACGTCGAACTAGCGCAAGCCTGCACAGCCTCAGCCGGTGCGTCTTGAGGCATCACCGCGCGGGCTTGTTGGTAGCAGTGGGCATAGACTTTGGCGAACAGTTCAGCGTCTGCTGCGATCGCGGCTTTGGCCTCACTGGGAATCTCTAGCGCTGCCTTGCCAAGGTTGGGAACCGCTGCAGGAATCGGTGTGGCTTGGAATCCGATCGGGCGATGGACTGGGGCGGCTGGGGGCGGTGCTGTTGGTGCGTCGATGAAATTTAGTTTCCTGCTCTTGTGCCGGCCGACTAGAAAGGTCTGCCCTTGTCCAATGCTTCCAACAGCGGGCATATCAGTCGGTGCCCAAATAGCGGCCTCTTCGCCAGTCTCTAGGCGAGCATCGACAACGAACCGTTGCCCGTATTTCGTCGTAACCTCGCGGGCTGGTTTCAGCGCTACCGCGTTCATTAGTTCCATTGCTGTTTCACCTGTTTTGAATGTGTCGAAGTAGGCGGGGCCGGTGGCGGCCCCAGAGTTTCAGGTGGGTCTAGGCGATCGTGACCCAAGTCCCGTTAGAGCGGCGGGCTTTGGTGCCGTCTGCGCTGATGGTGCGCTTAGGCAGTACCGGCAAGACTGGCTCAGTCCGACGAACAGCGCCGCAAACAGGGCAGGTGCAAGGTGCTGAAACTTGTGCAAACATGACGAAACCTTGAAATAGGTGGCTTGAGGGGCGGATTGCTGTCCAGGCGTTGCCCCTCTTGTTATTAAGAATAGGCTGTTAACAGGTAAATGTCAACTATCAGCCTAGAAAAAATACCGGTTAACATGTACATAGAGTGCTGAGGTGAGATGTGGCCTATCGCGTTATTGAGCCAGCAATGCAGGCCAAGCAATACAAGCCGATCGCGCCATTGCCTGAGGGGGCAAAGCTGGGGGGCAAAGTATTTGGGACAAGACTCCCTTCTGAAGTTGAGGCAGCATTGCAAGATATGCCTCAGGCCGATCGTGTGGCTTTGATTCGGGCTGCCATTACTGAAGCTGCTTTGAAGCATTGGCCAGCCGATCGCCCATTACCTGAATGGGCTGCAGAATTCTCACCGTCTGTTTCTGCGTCTTGAGCGAAGTCATAACGTTACGCGAGCAATCCTGTACTGAAGTCGTTATCGTTATGCGAGCCTGACTGACAATAACCATGACAGAGTCATCGACACCGTCAGCCCCACTTTCATTGGGTGATCTCGAAGCTCGCTACAGCATTGCCCGCAACACATTACGCAACCGACTGGAAGGTCTGGGCATTCAGCCGCAACAGGATGGTCGTCATCGGCTTGTCTCTGTTGACGATGTCTTACTGCTGGACGATCTAGACGCTCACCTCAAAAGCGGTGGCACTGTCGGCAGCTTCCTACGAGTTAGGGGCTTAGCGATCGCCACAGTCGAAGAGCCTGTTGATAGTGACCATGACTCTATCGATGACACTGTCAATGGCGGCAGCATCATCCCTGTAGCAAATCAGCAGGGCGGCGGTCAACTTGAATTGCTGCTCACCGCGATCGCCTCAGTCGCGCAGACTCGACCGGCAAGTCCAACAGAACGCTATGAGTTTCTTGACAAAGCTGCTTCAGCTGGCTGGTCAGTGACGACAACTGATCTACGCTGGGCAACTGCTCAAAGCACGGTGAAGGCTGGCCAGTGGCGCGACTATATATTTGAGCGTGTCGGCCGTGGGCTGTTCAAAGTGCATCACCACGCTACTGGAAAGGCTGCCAAGTCAAAGAAAGGCAAGAGCTGACAGCGACCATGACAGAGTCAATGACACTGTCTTATATCAAGACAACCGTGTCTCAACCGGCGCGATCGCCCGAATCTCGTTAGTCGGACGCTGCCAGAGCAAAACCGAGTCAGTGCAAGGATTCTAGGCTGTCTCAGTGGGGTTTCTTAGTCCAATGGCTGCAAGCTGGCCAGAATTGGCGGCTGAGAATGCAGGCTGTGACTGGGCTGGCTCGGGCTGATGCGTTGCTCTCAACAGCAGAAGGGCGAGAATTCTTCCTAATGCAATTAAGAGATTAACTAAGGTGTAGGTATATCAATCAACAACCACTCTGCCGGAGAGAAGGAAGAAATTTCTAAAACTTTATTTATAAAATTAATTTGAAGATTATTCTCTAGGTAGTCAAAAATAGAATCTAACAGGATTAATTGCTGTTCTACTCTCCACTGACCATTTCGAAATATGATGACTCCGGGATGGACTTCTGCACTTCTTGCCAAGAATAAGTAATCTTCAACATTAGCCGTGACAATAATTTGGTCATTTTCAAAAGCGCTTTGAAAAACTAGCCAGTCTGGCTTGCTACACAATCCATTGTGAGCAGCTGATTCAGCAGCATATCCTCTAGCGCTAGCCTGCCTGACTAGAGCTGGAGACAGGTTCTCATCAAAAAGGAATTTCACAAAGGGAAGTGCTTAGATTCGCTTTAGGATTAGCGGTTTGACCTTCCCTTCTCTTGGTGATACAAGCTGAGAGTACAAATGAGCTATCCGTACAGCCTCATTACTAAGATGAGGGTAGTATTCCTTAATTTCCTTAACAGAAGCTCCTTGCCTCATTTGGCCGGCAATCCACTCAACAGGAGTGCGAGTTCCCTTAAAAACTAACTGGCCAGAGCAAACTTCACGCCGTCTTTCAGTTCCAGCAATAAGTAATCTCTTGAGTGTTTCCTTCTTGTTTACAAGTACTTTTGGTATTGCTTGTTTTGTTAAAATACTTGGCCTGTAGACTACAGGTTGTATTTGCTTTTTTCTAGTTTTTTCTGGTGACATGACGCCTCTCCGTAGTTGGGGAGTGCCGACTATCCTAGCAGGGGATGCACACCCTAGCCTCTTTTTTTTCATTTGAGGAACTAGGCTGCACCGGCCTACTCATAGGGATAGGGGCAGTTTTTTCGGAGACAGCAAGAACCGTAGCCCATGGGGGAGTCAACCAGCGGCATTAGCTTGGAAGGCTCAGGTCTTACCACTGAGGGCCCCAGCGCCGCTTTTTTATAGACTCAACCAATTCTGCTTCAGTTTGCAACTGACAAGACGTTGGTCGCAAACCTTACCCGCTTGGGTAACGGTGCAAGTGATGTCGAAGTTCAACATCAGTGCTCAGTGCAGGGAGTGATCAAAGCGGTTTCGATCACCCCAGGCGATCGGGTTTTTTGACTCTACGGGCAAGAAATCCCAACCCTTTACCGAGGGCGGTAAGTGGGCCACCTTCGGCAAGTGACGAATCTGGCGATCGCCTTTTTATAGCCGGTAAATATCAACCGCAGCCACGGCGGATCATGCTGTCGATCGCCCAGGTGCCGATCTCTAAAAGCTCTGGATCAGACAGGTCGCGTGGGGGAATGGTGAGAACGTCTTCATCACCCTTCACGATGTAGAGGCCGCGCTTCCCAGTGGCCTTGAGGCGATCGCTGGCTTCGATCACATAGCCAGCATGGCGGCCTATTTCGTGTCGCATTAGATCCAGCTCCGTGACTTCAATAGTTCGACTTCCCACCCTTCTGTGGGGTATTCAGGCCATGCCCGCTGCTGTTGCCGCTCCTGCTCCTCAAACCGGCGGGCTAATGCTGCGGTCTGGCGATCGCGTTGTTCGTCGCTCATCATGCAGCCCCCACCCATTCAGGATCAGCAATCGACCGCAGTTGCATGGCGGGCGTGAGCAGGACGCTGAGCCGGTAGACGCCGCGGCGGGAAACAGCGGGCAAGCCTTCAATGTTCAGTCCGAAAGCAGGATGATTCTTGGGCAGCACCAACAGCTCCCCAGGCCGCGCCGGATCGAGAATGCCGGTGAATGCTGCAGGCTCAGCCGGTGGTTCGCCCACTGTGGTGACGTGAGCCACAGTAAACAACAGGCGATCGCCGCTCACGGCATGGGCGGGGAATAGTGTCGCCAAAACCTCCCCTTCCTCGGGTTGATGCCGCTTCAGCCACCCGTAGACTTTGGGCCTCATCAGCGCTACGGGCAACCGCTGATCACCCAACGATAGGCAAGGTTTACGGCCCTCCCATGTCAGGCCACAAGTGACCCTCAACACCGCTTGATGCTGAGGGGAAGCAGGGGCAACAGGTGCAATTCTCTTGACGATTACGGGTCGCTCTTTAACTGTCGGCATAATTCCCGTTTGATGCTGGTTTTATTATCGCAAATATGGCAAGAGCCTGCTGTTACTAATGAACCAGTGGAGAGCTAGTGGGGACGGGATTTTGGGAGCTTAGCAAGCAGCGCTTCAGCGGTTGCCCTTATCGTTTCAGGGTCAGAGATTAAATGCTCTGAAATAATCGCCGCTAGGGTTTCTGGATCGGCGTCTGAGGGGATTGAAATAAACGGCTGCTTAGGTTTGGGTCGAAGGATTCCGGCAGCGATCGCGGCCTGACGAACCGATCGAAACTCGCCACGTTTCA
The DNA here is from genome assembly GCF_003846445.2 of Synechococcus elongatus PCC 11801. NCBI lineage: Bacteria > Bacillati > Cyanobacteriota > Cyanophyceae > Synechococcales > Synechococcaceae > Synechococcus > Synechococcus elongatus. The sequence continues at coordinate 13,746 of NZ_CP143530.1, forward strand.
TCCGCTCAAGGATCTCGGGAAAGTCGCGAGCGATTCGGGCCACCTGGTACTCAATCCCAAATTTCTTGCCGCCGGTAGTCTGCTTTGCATGGCGGTTGGTGCCATGCTCAGCCAGTGAGGGCGGATTGCTGGCCAGCTCGATCACCCTCTGGGTCTGCTTATCGAATTGGTTAGGCATGGCTAGAGATAAACGTGTTGGTTTCAATCGTGGCGGGTTTAGCGGAACCTCACGCCGCTTTCTTGGTCGCTATCTTTCTCACAACGTCTTCCCATGCGTCGAGAGAGCCATCGAGCTGCTTTCGCACCATCTCTTCAAGGTTGTCGGGGACTTCGATCGCGCTCACCTTGATGCTCTTCCGGATTGCTTCGAGCTTTGTTTCCATCTCGTGATTGGCGACTGCGACTCGATAGGTTTCGGCTAAGAGTTCAGGTTTCGGAACGACCTTGCCGAGTCCTACAGATCGCAGCTTCCGGCGTATCCAGTCGATGAAATGTGCAGGCGCGAAAGCGTTCAGCTCGATTCGCTCACCATGCCAGCGGCCATCGCTGCTGTAACGCTGGCAGAGAAAAGAAACCTCCTCCTCAGTGCAGCCATGAGCCCGAAGTGTCTCAGCAGGGTCGCTCTTTGCGCTCCAGCTCACCCGTTCTGATTCGAGCCCTTCTGCGATCGCCTCTTCCAACCTCAGCCCGAGGTCGATAACGATCGGCTTGTTCCGGTACCGATAGCGATCGGTGTCGGTGCTCAAAGTGTTGAGAATTGACATTCCAGACACGTCGAAATCATGCAGGCAATAGGTCGGGATACCGTAGCCACTGAGATGATCGACTAGCTCTCTGGCTGCGGTCGTCGGTTGCCCTTTGGCCGAGAGGATTGCGATATCGAACTCTTTTGCAATTCCAGTTCTCTCGAAGAGGTCATTAAACCCTTCTTTCTCGACGAACAACGCCGCGCTATAGCGAGCATCGGGGCCGTTTGTCATCACATTCAGCCCGAGAGAGAGCCGCTTCGGGGTTTCGACGCGAGCAGCCTGCCAGCGGCCTAGATACGATCGAACTCCCTGAGTCCCAAGTTGCACAGGCGCAGAGGAATGAGGCTCGATAAACTTACCCCTCGCGTCATAGTGAACTGACCAACCCTCGGTTAGGTCTGGGTATTTCTCGAGAAATTGCGGGAGCAGTTTGGTTGTGAAGTAATCCGACCGGAGCTCTTTGTCTGTGTACTGCTGAATCAGTGGGCGGACAGCATAGAACAGTTGCCGCGCATTCGCTGGCAGCTCGCCACCGTTGGAAACCTTTAGATAGGCTTCTTCCATCACTGCAAAGACGTTCGCTTTTAGTTCGTCGTCTTTGTCGCTGTCTTTCACCTTGTCCAGGTTCGCCAATGGCGAGCGATGGCCCCGAGCTTTTTTCGCTTTTTTCCAGTCCTTCAACAGGTCGGCAATCAGTGCCGCGATCGCCTGCTCAATTTCGACTGGCAGGTCTGCGGATTGCTTGCCCTTGTCTTTCCAGTCAAAAGATGGGCAACGGATGGAAAGCACCAACGCCACCGGATCGCGGTAGTCAAACTCAGCTTCTGCAAGAGCCTGGACTAGGCCGTAGGATGGCATATCAAACAATGGACTCGCGTTCAGAGTTACCGACAGGAAACGGATCTCGCCTTCAGCCCGTGTAGCCCATGCAGCTTCGACCACATAGGGCAGCTTTGCCC
>NZ_CP143531.1 GCF_003846445.2 Synechococcus elongatus PCC 11801
GCTCAAGAGATTCTGAGCCAGCGGCTGCGGGCGGCTCACCTGTTGCCCCAGTCTGGCCCAAAGGCTGCCCTCGCTGCCCTGTTGCGTCCATTGATTGAGCAGCTACTGAAAGCCGGTGAGATTGGCCCCACGGCTAAGGCTGAGCAGATTAAAGCGTTAGCCCTTCAGCACCGTGACGACATCCGGCGTTACTGGCGGCTGGACATCAAGCCCGAACAATCCGCCGTCGCGATCGCCTGCAAGATTGCTCGCAAGTTTGGGCTGACGACGGAGAGAAGTCACCGCGTTACGGTTGGTAGCGATCGGATTTGGGTCTATGCCCTCAGTGCTTCGGCAACGTGGCAATCGCTTGTTGACGCGAGAGAAACAGCACTCAGGGGAGCTGGTACAAATCCGTTAGATATAGTCCCAGCCTTAATTAACAAATCTGTACCACCCACCGATATCAGGCCGTCAAAAGCTCCTCCAGACGGGTGCGATCGCGACTTCCTTGAGCCGCCCGACTGGCCAGCGATCGCCTAATCAGAACCTCAAGACAACTGAAGCCCACCCAAGGCCGCCCGACAAAGGCACTGGCTGAGCTACTGCATGGAAATAAAGCAAACCGGATTGGCTGAAGGGTCTGGCAGGGCAATCGCAGCTAATTTTTTTACGTCGGCAAAAGTCGGCAGTTTTCGGAAGACTTTACCCCTACTGAAAGGGTTCAGTATCCATAACTGACACTTGTTTTGTCGCGATCACGGTCAGGCTTCCCTTCTTCAATGCACAATGCCCCTCAAAACAGATGTGGTGCTACTGGCGCATAAACGAAAATACACGGCCAGCATAGACCGCTGATTAAGTCGGCTGCCCGATCGCTGCCCTCTCGTCAGAGCAGGACGTAGCGATCGCCTTCAGTCTTTTGTGCCCGCCCCAGAACGCACAGTGATTCCAAGATTTGCCCGATCGCAGTAGCGCGATCTTTTTTCTTGCCTTTGAACTGCCTATCTAAGTCAGTGGCTGATTGGGGCAATCCAGCGGTTTCAAGCAGAGCGACGATCGCTTGCACCTGAGCGGTGATGTTGTTGCTAGGCCATGCCTGTTGCGATGCCTTGGTTGCTGGGGCTTCAGTCTCTAGATCGAGGCTGCCAGTGATAGCCGTGCCAGCCTTGAGGCTACCGCTCGGATTTTGGAAGTCTGGGCGTAGCCAACGGATTTGCCCCTGCTTCTCTTCGAGCGCTCGTTCTGCATTCAGGGCCACCAGACGCTCTAGTAAAGTCTCGTCGAAAGTGGTGGATCGCTCTTGAGAAGATCGCTGCGATAGCGAGGGTACTAAGTCTTGCCAGCCGTAAGCTTCAAGGACGGCAATATCTAACTCATCGTGAATCTGCTTGAGGGTAGATACCAAGGCGCGATCGTTGTAAGCGCGATCGCTATCGGTAAAGGGTTCGCCCGCCCTCATTTTTTCTAGCAGGTTATACATTCCCGTGATTGTGATGTCGGGCTGTGTAGCCTGTACTCGCTTGCGGTGAGCATCAAGCCGTTCGCCTAGTTCCTGAATTTTTTGCTTTTGTTCAGATGTTAGTTCAGGAAATGGAAAAGTATCAAAACAACGAGTTTTTTGATATCTAGGATCATTGCCAATCCCTAGTCTCCCACCAGATGCCAATGCCCAAACAACATGAATATAGCTAGATAAAACGCCTAGAAAGTATGCATCATCAAGAGCAAAATTGACCAGCATATTGTCTGGCAAAATTGAAGCATCTAAGAAGACAAAAAAACGATGCTTAGCTGTTTCTGGAGTTGATATAAATCTACTTAAACCTTTTAATGCTGGTCTGAAAGTGCTCCTTGTTTCTCCAAATAGCCACCAGTTTTCTCTTCTTGATTTTCGATTATTTTGATCTCTTTCAGGTTTTACTCTCTCATAAATCCATTGATACATAACTGGATATTTCTGTTGAAGATTAGACTCACTTAAACCAAAACAATCAAGGACCATAACATCTCTAGGAGTCTGTGCTACATCTCGTCCGTTTCGATAATGTCTTATGTGATTTTCTATGCCATTTATTTCACCTAAGCCTAACTTTCTTGCTTCAAATTTACTCACGATAAATCCAGCTCCAGCTAAGGCAACTCCTAGGCTGCAAAGCCCATCATTGGCTGCTAATTTGCTAGCTTTTGATAAATCTGATCCTATCTTTAGAGCAGCAGAAATTATGCCTGTTTTTTCTTTAAATATTGGTGTTGATAATCCGTCTTCACCAACAACCTCATGGAGTACCTGCAAGAGTTTAGGTGAAGGCTCATGAAGACTAGCTACAGTCATGGCAATTCGAACATCAGCACCACTGGCTGAATCAACCCAAGGATGATCTGGGATTACAAAAGATAGTTGAATAGAACTACTTGCTTCTAAGTAATTTTCAATAACTTTTCTCTGTTTAACTTGGCTGATAGTATTAGTAGTGATGAGTCCAAATTTTTGAATTGCTTTGTTAGCTAGTAAATTAGCTGCTTTCTCCCACCAATACATGACGTAGTCAACTGTATCAGGAATCTTTTTATAAGCTGAACGGATTGCAGTAGCATAGCCATCTCCTAGTACTTCCCGCATTTTGAAGTTGCCAAGAAAAGGTGGATTTGACACAACATAATCTGCTTGTGGCCACTCAGCCGGTTGCGGGTTGATATAGCGATAAATCACCACGCGATCGCTCGGATCGGGCACCTCTTCTCCTGTTACGGGGTGTCGCATCATGCGCCCACCCCAGCGCGTGCGAACCTCCCCTGTTTTAGTGTCAATATCTGGCTCTACCCCGTCATAAGCCAGCACCGCATCGCGGCATTCAATATTGCTGAACTCTCGCAACACCGGCTGAGGCGGTAGCACCTGACCTCGGGTGCGAAAGTGCCATTGCAGATAGCCGATCCACAAGACCATTTCAGCGATCGCCGCTGCCCGTGGATTGATTTCAATCCCCAAGAACTGATGGGGGTCAACCGTCACGCCCTGCAAATCAAGTAGCCCTTGAGAATCGCCAAATTCTGAGAGCAGATTCAGCACCTCCCCTTCCAGGCGCTTCAGATGCTCCAGCGTCACATAGAGGAAATTGGCAGACCCGCAAGCAGGGTCAAGAATGCGAATCTGGCAAAGATGGTGATGGAACTGTCGAATCTGCGCTCTCGCCTCAGCCATCTTGTCTTGGCTGGCCAAGGTCAGCGCGGCAGCTCGGGCAGTCTCCCATTCTTCTCGCAGCGGCTCGATTACCGTAGGCAGAATCAATCGCTCAACATAGGCGCGGGGCGTGTAGTGCGCTCCGAGGCGGTGCCGTTCTTTCGGGTCAAGTGCCCGCTCTAGCAGCGTCCCAAAGATCGCTGGTTCAACAAAGCGCCAATCAGCACGGGCAGCCGTAATCAGCAATCGCAGCTGCTCGCGATCAAGAGGTAGCACCTGCGGATCGCGGAAGAACTTGCCATTGAACTGGGGTAGATTCGCCCGCAAAACGACCGAGAGGCCGCCGGTATCCATCGTCTGCCAAACGGAATAGACCACAGGGGCAAACTGCTCAGGCGTGGCTTCAAGGCTTTCCAGTAATTCAGTGAACGCACGGGGCTGACCCAACAGGCCCACGTCCTCAGCAAAGAGGGTAAACAGACAGCGGCAGAGGAATCCTGCAACCGTTTCGGAATCATTGCCTGCAGCTTCCAAAGACACGGCCAGCTTGGCTAACTGCGCTGCGATCTCACGGGTAACAGCTGCCGACTTGATCGCAGGGTCAAGACTGAGCGGATCGACCCACAAAGCCCGCAGGCGATCGCGCACTTCCGCTTGCAGTAGATCAGCCAGCTTGAGGCGATGAGATTGAGGGTCTGGGAAGGGGACATAGGTTGCCCCACTGCGGCTGAACTCCGAATACAGCTCGATGCAGTTGCCCACATCGACCACCATCAGGAACGGTGGGCGGCCTTCACTTTTGGGCAAAGCACGGGCGTAGCTTTCCGCCTGCGATCGCGCCTGAAGCATTGCCGTATTGAAGCCCTGACCTTGCTTCCCTTTCGTCGTGGTCTTCAGCTTCTTGGCTTCACAAACGAAGCAGCCACGCCGATAGAGATCGATATAGCCAGGGGAAGTTTTGCCGTCCCCGTGCTGAAATTGCACCCGTCGTTCAAAGACATAGCTGTTATCGAGGGAGTCATCCCCTGCGGGGTTGGGCTTTTCGACTCCCAGCAGCTCAGCTAGCTCAATCAGGAAGAGCTGATAGTTCGCCCGCTCACTGCCGCCCGACGATTCCCACCGCGCCACGAACTCAGCTGCCGCGATCGCCTCAGTGTCGAGGTTGCTTGGTTCAGCAGGGCTGTAGTTGGTGGGGGCGGTCATCTCAGTTGTGTTCCCTCAGCTCTCAGTTTTCACCGGCCTGAGCCTCCTACTGTGCCCAGCTTTTGATCGTTCGTCCAGATCAGCCAGTGGAGTAGTGGGAATCTGAACGCTATAAAAAAGACCCGCTGCGTTTTTCCAACTTATAAAAAGGGTTTTGCGTCGCTCTTAAAAAACGGGTCAATTTCCCGCCTATAAAAAAGGGCGATCGCAGGCTGGAGGCTCCAGCGTTTTCCGGCAGTAAAAAAGGTGGGCTGGAGTTTTTCGACCCTCCATAAAAAAGAACTGCGATCTTGCTTTGGCGGGGGTGAGTCCAGACGGTCAAGCCTTAGCCTTCTAAGCTAATGCGGTGCTTCTAGGCGCTGGGGGAGGATGACCCTAAGTCGATCGTGGCTGCTCAGATTAGCCTCAAAACCGGCTTGAAACGGCTTGAAGTGGCTTGAATCTGCCCTTCAGCGGTAAGGCTCTGTTCATAGACCAGCTGAATTGGTAAGGAGTCAGCTTCCCAAGCTGAACGTCATGCTCAGCCGCCGCGCCTGAGTCTACGATCGCGCTTTTTTGGGCTGCTGCTTTGAGCCCAGATGAGGAAGTGTGTCCTGCTGAGCTACCACTGCCCCCTCTCGGAAGTATGATCAAGGTCCCCGAAAGGGTTGGAGGAATCAGGATGGCCGTCAAGGATCAACAGCTCGGAACTTACATTCCAAGTCTCGTTAGAGAGCGTGTGATTCCACAAAAAGCCTTGGATGCGATGCGCGCAATCAAAGGTGACAGAGAAAAGTCGAGAGAAATTCTTGTCAGGATAGGAATCATCTCAAAAGAAGGAGGGCTGGCACCCGAGTACCAAAGTGATCAAGAGTAGAGGAAGTCTTGGTCCAATCCTTGGGTACCACGGCTGCGATGCATCTGTCGCTGAAGATGTTTTGGCTGGCAGGATACATCTGCAGCCAAGCAAAAATGATTACGACTGGCTAGGCAACGGCATCTATTTCTGGGTTGAAAGCCCCGAGAGAGCATGGGACTGGGCCAGCAACCCAAAGGGGAAAAGTGCGGCACGGATAAAAAATCCCGCTGTGGTTGGTGCTTTGATCTACCCTGGGCGTTGCTTGAACCTCACAGACTTTGGCGTCTTAGATGAGGTTCGTGATGCTTATAACGTCATGGTTGACCTGCGCACCGACGCGCAAGAAGAAATACCTGTAAATGACTGTGAGAGTGCAGGTGTCTTCCTGGTCAGAAGATTAGATTGCGCGGTTATTCAAACTGTTCATTTTCTTAGGGAAGAGTACGGTTCCCCTGCCTATGACTCCGTTTACGGAGTGTTTGAAGAGGGCAAAGCCTTATACCCAGGTGCTGGATTCAAGGCGAAGACTCACGTCCAAATTGCGGTGAGAGAGACAGCCTGCATCGCTGGCTACTTTAGGGTTCCTTGAACAAAGCCATGCCCTTCTACTCTAGAGGACAACCTTTCAAATAACGCCCATGGTTCTTTCTCAAATCTAATAAAGACAAAGTAATAGCTGCTATTTAAGAAAACAATAACTAAACTCTAAAACTTGAAGTTTTAATATGTTCTAGAAAAAATTTGTTTGAATAAATGCTTAAAGATTTTCGCAGCTCCCCGCTTTGGCTTATTGGGCTTTTTGTAATTTTTGCAGAGGGTGTTGCGACCGTTGCTGCAGTGCAACTATCAGGTTCATCTCAAGACTTATTGGTTAAATTTGTAATTAGTTATGCGAGTATCGTTACACTTGTTTTCTTTGGATTTCTTAGGTTTAAACCTGGCAACTTATATTCTCCAAGTGATTATGGAAATATAAGTCCCCAAGAATTCAACAATGCTCTTCGAGGTTCTGTACCTCAACCTGTTCAGGATGCTTTCAAGAATCTATCAGAAGACCCGAGTAGCCAGAATAAGAGATTTAGGCTTCTTTCAAATCTTTTGCCTGAAGAGGTGAAACAGCATTTAGTGCTTATGAAGAGAAATAATACCTCAATTGATATATCAGGTATTTCTGAATACAGATTAACGCATCGATACGAGATACTTAAAAGAGATGGTGGCATATCAGTTGGTATTTTTAGTCCATCAAAGTTTCTCAAAGCTCTTGATGGTACTGATACTGTTATTTTAACTGGAGATCAAAAAGAGATAAGACTTTTACCTGATGGAGATTCGTTCGCCGAATGGTTGATTGATAATCGCCTTGATGCTGAAAGTTTTCGCTCAGATATCGGTGGTTGGGGCGAACGTGATGTCCAGCAAGCTCTAAAACAACAAATAGAAAAATTTAGTAAGCAACAAGAAAACTTGTCATAAATTTGCCCTTTTGCTGTTGAGAGCAACACATCAAGCCCTAAAAACCTAGTCACAGCCTGACTTCTCAGCCACCAATTCTGGCCAGCTTGCAGCCATTGGACTAAGAACCCCTGCTGAGACAGCCCAGAATGCTTGTCCTGACTAGGTTTTGCTCTGGCAACATCCGACTAACGAGATTCGGGCGATCGCGCTGTTTGAGACGCGGTTGTCTTGGTTTTGGACTGGCTGACTACCACTTTGGCTAACACTGTCACTGATACTGTTAGCCTTTTCCTTTTTTCGGCTTGCTGCCCTTGCCCGAATCGGCACGATGCACTCGGAACAGACCACGGCCGACACGCTCAAAAATGTAATCGCGCCACTGGCCAACCTTAACGGTGCTCTGCCCTGTCGCCCAGCGCAAATCTGCTTTAGTGACTTGCCATCCTGCTTGGGCAGCATCGTCAAGGAATCTGTAGCGCTCACCTGGACTTGATTGTTTGGACTGAGCTACGGCAGCGATTGCATTCAGCAGTGATTCAAACGACACCGGCTCAGAAGATGGAACAGTAGCAAGGTCACTCACACTATCACTAACAGCGTCAGCGTCACTATCTGCGCTGTCTTCGACTGTGGCGATCGCCATGCCTTTTGAGCGCAGGAAGCTACTGATGGTGCCACCGCTCCCAAGGTGCTCATGTAATTCATCTAGCAACGCGACATCAGTAATTGCAACGACACGAGAGCGGCCATCTTGCTGAGGCTGAATACCCAAACCCTCTACGCGACTTCGCAGAGCATTGGGAGTTTTCAGCCCATAGCGCTTCTGTAATTCGCCCAGCGTGAGCGGCGCTGATGGTGTCGGTAACACTGTTGGTGACATTAGTAGTCGGCTCTAATCCTTGTTGTTTTCGAGCCGATCAACCCGTCGTGCTAGTTGGAGCAGCATGGCTTCTTGGCGCTCGGTCGAAGTCCGCATCCATTGCCGGAAGTCTGCAGCCTCACGCTCCAGATTTTGCAGCCGGTCTTCTGATGCAACGGCCAATCGCTCAATCGTTTGCAACCGGCGCTCTTGGGTCGAGAGCAGTGAGGTCAGCGTGTCTAGTGCTTCTGCATTGCGCTCAAGTAACTGTTCAATGCGATCGCTCATGGCTTGCCCTGTTGGTTGGTAATGCTGTCACTGATAGTGTTACTGACACCTGTAGTCGGGCGATTCCAGTGTTGCCGTAACGACTTCAGTACAGAACCGCCCGCGTAACGAAATCGTTTTTGATCAAGATGCAGAAATAGACGGTGAGAATTCTGCAGCCCACTCGGGTAGAGGCTCACCTTCCGGCCAATGCTTTAGTGCCGCTTCAGTAATAGCAGTTCGAAGTAATGCAACGCGGTCAGCTTGGGGCATGGACTGCAAGACCTGACTAATCTCTTTGGGCAATTTCACGCCAAAGACCTTGCTGTCTAGTGCAGCACCTTCAGGAAGGCCGCCCATAGGCTTTGCTCTTTCAAGCATTGCAGGCTCAAGTTTTCCTCTAGCCATAGCGGCACCATCTCAGAAACGAATCAACAATTCTCGGCCAGCTGTTACATAACAGGCCAATTTGAGAGATATCTTCTTTCTTCAAAGTTAACACGCTAGAACAGTTGACACTTAGCGCGTTAACTTGCTAATTTAATAGACATGAGGGGCACAGCCTGGACAGCAACAGCCCCTCTAGCCAAACCCGTACAAGGTTCAAACCAATGATCACACCTAACGCAACGATCGCAGCCCCTTGCGCTTGCCCTGTCTGCGGTGCCGTTCGTCGGACTGAGCCGGTCTTGCCGGTACTACCTAAGCGCACCATCAGCACCGATGGCACTCGCGTCTACCGCTTCGGTCGCTGGATCACCATCGCCTAGCACCTGAAACTCTGGGGCCGCCACCGGCCCCGCCTACTTCGACACATTCAAAACAGGTGAAACAGCAATGGAACTAATGAACGCGGTAGCGCTGAAACCAGCCCGCGAGGTTACGACGAAATACGGGCAACGGTTCGTTGTCGATGCTCGCCTAGAGACTGGCGAAGAGGCCGCTATTTGGGCACCGACTGATATGCCCGCTGTTGGAAGCATTGGACAAGGGCAGACCTTTCTAGTCGGCCGGCACAAGAGCAGGAAACTAAATTTCATCGACGCACCAACAGCACCGCCCCCAGCCGCCCCAGTCCATCGCCCGATCGGATTCCAAGCCACACCGATTCCTGCAGCGGTTCCCAACCTTGGCAAGGCAGCGCTAGAGATTCCCAGTGAGGCCAAAGCCGCGATCGCAGCAGACGCTGAACTGTTCGCCAAAGTCTATGCCCACTGCTACCAACAAGCCCGCGCGGTGATGCCTCAAGACGCACCGGCTGAGGCTGTGCAGGCTTGCGCTAGTTCGACGTGGATTGCCTTGAGTCGTCGTCACGGATTGGGTTGACAGTCAGGGACAAAAAATGGGGCCAACTGGCCCCTCCCTTTCGTTGAGATGCAAACCAAATTAGGCAACCCAAAAATTCTTTGACCTGCTCGAAAAAAACTTAAGTCGATACATTCCCGAAGGTTCACACCATGAAAAATAAGTTCTTTCCTGCCATAGCCCGAGCTTTTCGATTTACTGCCACGGGTGCCCAGCTACTACTGATGCTGGCCTGTGCCTGCGTGGCAGAACATGGCCCCACTGCAGGCCGCCACCTTGGGCGCTGGGCTGGTCGCACCATCCGCACCGGCATGGAGGCCCGCGCTATCTATGACACTCGCTACGCTGCCACCGTGGAGGCGATCGCCGCCCGCTGCTTGTACTGGCTGCGAGCTTTCGTTGCTGCTCAGCTGGGCACCCACTGCCCCAAGCTCACAACCACGATCGCGCCCTCAACCTTCTGTGGGTATACACTGGCTGACCTGAACATCAGGGAGTTGAAAGCGATCGCTTCCGTGGCGGGCATTCACCGCTATAGCTGGCTGACAAAGGCTCAGCTAGTCGAAGCGCTGGCCACCGCCTAGCCACCAACAAAAAGCCGCCCACAAGGGCGGCCCACTACGTTCTAAATGCCTGTTCCACCATCATGACGGACTCTCACAACCAGTTGAAAAAGGATTGGAGCACGCTTGCAGAACTGGCTGCACGCCTTTCTGTAACGGCATCAAACGAGCTTGAAGAGCTGCCTTCTCTTCTCCCTACAATTTGCCGACTGCTGCAAGTCGAAGTCGCACGATGCCGCGAGACCGGCAATTTTGAAGCCGCTGGCATCGCCCGCGCGGTTGAGGCGATCGCGGAATCACTGGAAAAGTTTTGACCCCATCGCCCTGGAGCACCGGCGCTAAAAAGCCCGCCACCAACTGTGGAATGCGATCGAGCAAATCGTTGTCTCTGAGCGCAACCGCATGGAGCGGGAAGGCAACGGTCGCGATGCTGGAAAATTAGACGCCATGACCGAATTAATTGCTAATTGGTGTTTCCAAATCTGCAATTGGCGTCAATTGGCAGCAATTGTCTATATCTGTCTACTATCATCGGCAGTCGCTGGTTGTCAGTTTTTTGATAGCTGTTACAGCATCTCAAGTCAGGTCATAACGGGTTCTGTAAGAAGCCATCCTTGAAACGTATCCGTTACAGCACTGAAACGTTTTCAATATTGTAATCATTTCGTATCAGCTACAAATGGCAGCAACACTTTTCGGGAAAGGGTTCTAGCATTTGTCTGTCAGGACTAGCCCCGCCAATGTTTATCCCGCGATCAGTTGCGGTCACTCGAGATTAAGCGCTACTCTTAAAGTACGGACTCGCTCATAGGAATCAGATGGAGCAAAGACGCAGATATGGGCGAAATCCCAATCGCGACTACGGTCGCCCAGCGCGTTTTGAAATGAAGCTGACCCGTGAAGAATCGCTGCTGCTTCGCAAGCTTGCATTAGCCGAAGGGCTCACGATGTCTGAGTTAATCCGCCGCCGTACTTTTGGGGATATGCAATCCGCAGCATAAAGACTTCTGACCCGACCCGAGTAAGTCGATAAACTGCGTTCACTCCCAAATTGAAAACCCCTCAGATCTGCCACGGGTCCAATCGGAACAGATCTCAGGGGTGCTTCCAAATCAGCCATAGGAGGGCTGATCTGAGTGCCACACAACGAAAACAGAACGGGATTAGCGCCAGTTACCGAAGTGGAGGCAAGTTTTAATGCTTAGCCCTATTGTAAACGTCGCGAAACCAGTCCACAACGGCGAGCGTTACGAAACCGTCACAACTCAAACATGGCTCGCTGAATTTGCAGCCAGCGGCATCAGCCCCGAGCTGGCCCGCGCCAATGCCCGATGGGTCGAAGGCGAAGCTGCTGTCCATGAGTTTCTGGCAGCCCCGATCGCGAAACGACAGCGGGTCACAAGCTACCTCACCATAAGAAACGCTCACTTACGGCAAACCTTCGATTTCATCGCTGACGGTGGCTGGATTGCCTACGGCTCTACCCTCGAAGGCAAACCGGCTGAGGTGCCCTATCTCAAACCCGCCAACCCCCGTTACAGCGCCGATCGCGATCGCCCCATCAAATATGAAACGCCCGTAGGCGAGCAGGCTAAGCCGATCCTTCCCTGTATCCCTTGGATGCACGGCCTACGCATTGCGAAACGGTTCAAACTCCAAGCCGAATATCAAGCCCGCTATGCTCAGCAGCAACCAAAGTCAGGCACAGCAGAAGATGCCGGATTCTGGGCTTGGTGGCTCTCGAAAGGCTGCCCAGGTCTCATCATCACGGAAGGCCTCAAGACCGCGTTAGCGCCGATTGAGCTGGGATATCCCGCGATCGCATTGCGAGGAATTACCCAGTGGCACCCGAAAGGGGTTTCGGGCCTGTGGCCTGAACTGGAAAAGCTTTGCTCTGTCTGCCCCTCGGTAGTGGTTGCTTTCGACCAAGACTCGAAGCTGAGCACCCGTCAGGCCGTCGAAATCCAAGCCAATCAACTCGGCAAGGCGATCGCCAAAGTCGGCAAAGCCCCCCGCTTCCTGACGTGGAACGGTGCCCAAGGGAAAGGTCTTGATGACGCCCTAGCCGCCCAACCCGAAGCCGATCGCGGCACCTGGCTAAAGGCAACCATCAAGGCAGCACTGACTCAGAAACAGCAGCAGCGAGAAGCAACACTTGCCCGCGCCCGCGTCCTACGCAATCCGGCACCGCTGCAACCCGACCGGCTCACCGAAGGCGAATATCTGCCCCCGCTGCCGAAGCTGGAGACCGGCGCAATTCATGCGCTGCTGGCCCCCATGAACAGCGGCAAAACGTACCGCACTGGACTGGATTGGGTTGGGCCGTGGCGGGCGGCTGGTGGCGTTATCGTGGCTCTGTCTCCGCTCAATTCACTAGGACAGCAAACCGCCCAAGATTGGGGACTCCCCCATATCCACGACTACAGCACCGATCGCGATTCTCAGGCTGCGCTTCGAGCTGACGTGAGCCACAGCGGCGGCATCGTCGCCTGCCCTAACTCGGCTCACCGTGTCTTAGCCTTGATTCCCAGCAACCGGCCCTTGCTGCTGGTGATTGATGAGGCGGCCCAGACCCTCACAGACGCAGCCGAAGGCGGCACCCTTGGCAGTGAGTGGGCCGATCGTTGGGAAGACATCAAGACCTTGAAGCAGCGGGCCGCCGCCACAGGCGCGATCGTGCTGTCTGAAGATGGCCTTGATGCTGACACCGTGGCGCTAACCAAAGCGCTGTCTGGCTGCGATCGCTCGATTGTGATTCAGCACAAGAAACAGGCCGCACCGTGGCAAGTCCAGATCAGTCGTGCCCCTGTTTCATCGTGGCGGGCGCAACTGCTTGAAGCTGCCGCAAAGCATGGACCGCAACTTGTCGTCACGACTTCCCAGAAAGAAGCGCGGCGCCTAGAAAAGATTCTGCAAGACCAAGGCGTCGATGTCGTTCGCATCGATTCCCAAACCAATGAGGGCGGCCGCTTCCGAAGCTTCTTTGAGAATCCCGATCGCTGGCTGCAGGAACGGCAGCCCCAGGTGCTGATCCTTAGCCCCAGCTGCAAGACCGGCCTGAGTATTCAGGGTGGAGTGAGTGCTGAGGATGCCTACTTCAAAGGCGTCTGGGGATACTTCCCCGCGCTGGACACTGACACCCAACTTCAGCTGCTCGGCCGCTATCGTCCGAACGTACCGCGTTACATCTGGGCACCGGCATTCATCCAACCTGAACGCGGTGAGCAACCCAACCGGCTAGCGATCGCTAATGACCTTGAGAAAGAAGCCGCCCGCTATGCCCGCGCCGGTGGATTTGCCCAAGCTGAAGCCGATCCTGATGATGCGGCGATTAAGCAATACCTAGCCGCCCGTGGTGCCCGCCGTTGGGCTGGTAAGGTTGCACCGGTCGAAGCATTGCAGGAACGCCTAGAGACATCTGGGCACGTCGTCGCGATCGCCACAGCGGGCGAGCACGATGCGGAGATGGCTGAGCTGTGGCAAGTCACAGATGAGCTAATCGCTTGGGAAGATGCCCAGCATCGCGCCGCGCTTGAAATTGACCCTGAAACTCATGATCTGAGCTGGGCTAACCAAGTCTTGCGCTCGGTGGATTCCAGTCACGAGAACCGCTGCAAGGCTGCCAAGGTCAAGATGATGGCCCGATTCCCCGGGCTGAATTGGAACGATTCACGACTTTGGTTTGATGCCGTCTTCTGTCCCGTCACCAACGAACAGCGGCCCGCTGCTCCCGGCGCTGCCCTGTGGGCTGAGGCTGAGCATTATCGCGAGCTGTGGAATGAGGACGCCGCTACC
>NZ_CP143532.1 GCF_003846445.2 Synechococcus elongatus PCC 11801
GGGGTGCTAATTCCCAGCCGTGGTCGTCGATCGCCCCCGAGCAGATGGTATGCCGCCACTTCGACTACCCCAGCTCGGTCAGCTTCGGCAGCTTCAGCAATCCAATCTCGGCCCGCATCTACAACAAGCGCTTGGAGGCCCGCCGCCCTGACAAGGCCCACTGGGAAGATGTCTGGCGAGCAGCCGGAGCGCGGCCCGATTCCCAGATATTCCGCACAGAGTTCCTGCTTCGTGGCGACTTCCTGAAGGAATTGGAGCTAGACGGCGAGCAGGGATTTGAGGAGGCACACAAAGCGATCGCATCAATCCCGCGCCTATGGGCCTACTGCACTCGCAGATGGTTGGTGCAGGCCGAGCGCCACACGAAAGGCGCCAACAGGGGGCCGGAGCTTACCGAGTATTGGGCGGCAGTCACCAGCTCTCAGCCGGAGGCCCCCACACCGGTCAGAATGCGCCGACTGAGGCCCGTAGTCGAACAGCTCAAGGCCCAAATCAAGGGCTGCGTAGTCACCCTCACCGCAGCACTGGGGCGGCAAGGGGAATACGGCCCTGCACTGGACTGGTATGACGAGATTGGGCCGTGGTTGCTGTCCAGCGATTTCATGCAGCGCTTCGACCGGAAGCAAAACCAGATGGGGCGAGCCGATACAAATATCAAATCGAATCACTGCCAACCTATAAGAAAAACTTATATGTCTGCTGTGTCCTCATTCGCATCAATGCTCAAAGGCCAATCGCTGGCCCCATCACCAGCCACCTAGCACGGTCATTCGCACCAAAAAACCGGCCCAATATCACGGCTCATCAGGGCTGTAAATGTTTGGCTGCGAGATTGGGTCGAAGTTCGATATTCGACCCATGCAAAACGGCTGTTTCTGAGCTGTCACCGAAGGGGAACGGGTGAGCGCAGCGAATCCCGTTGACAGCGGCCGAGTGTCCACCCTTAGCAAGGGGGGGCGGAGCAGCAGAGCTGAACCGGCCCCCGTGTCAATTTCTGGGACAAGACCCGCCCCGCTTCCCTACCGATGGGGGCGATCGCCTTCAGTCCGGCCCTGCATTTAGTGTGCGATTATTCCTGCAAGCCATCGGGAGCGGCCAAAGTTTGGCGACAAAAACCGCTCCATCTGGCGCCTCTTGTAGCTTCGACCGCGGAGGTCTTGCATGCGTAGTGTACATGCAGGAGCAGATACGCTCCATGTCCGCGTTGGCATGCCTAACGGCTGCCAGCCGACACAATACGCGCTTGAGCTGTTCGACGAATGGGAACGGCTGAAGCAGGACATGAAGTACGGCGAGCCGAAGCCAATCGTCAGGCTCCGCAAAGCGACACTGAACACCTTCGAGCTAGAGCGGAACGGCTGCCACCCGTACCGATACAAAGCAATCAGCGACGAAATCGGCTGCATTAAAGTTTGGAATGTTGAGGGCTGGAATGAGCCAGCGGCCCGCAATACATTCCAGTTATTAATTGAATTTAATTCCTGTTTCTTATTGAATAAAGGCCCAAAAGCGGCCCTCAAATTCTGCGAAAACCTAGCGGCAGCGCTATTTATCGGTGGTCGTTCGCACCACAGCGTAAAAATTACTCGGCTGGATATTTGCACCGACATTGAACGCGATACCGAGGTTCATTTAGACGAGTTCAAAAAGTTCAAAACTCGCGCTCGCCTAAAACGATTGTATAGCGATTCGACATCAGAAACTAATATCAACGGCTTGGAACCAAGCCCCCCCCAAGGGGATAGCAAGG
>NZ_CP143533.1 GCF_003846445.2 Synechococcus elongatus PCC 11801
GATCCTTACCTTCCTTCTCCAGCATGATCCGCTTGCACTGGTCGTACTCCTCTAGGTAGAAACCCAGCCGCTCCGGTTTGAACTTGCGGAGCATGGCAGGGTTGATCATGAAGTAAAACGATCGGCCTTGATACCGGCATTTAACAACAATATCTTTCTCAATTAACGCCGCGACAGCACGACACATCTGAGGGTTGTTAATGCCCAAGTGCTGGCGAAGCTCTCCTGACGTGTGGTGAACCAAGTTCCCAGCATCCGCCAGCGACATGAGCAGGAAAAGCAGGCGGATCTCCGTGGGGCTCCAGTCCGTGAAGTCGGCTAGGCTCATCATTTCTTCGTCGACCGCTCGCGAAAAATACTCTCTTTCTATAGTATCAGGTGAGCTAACATACAGCTCTCCTGTTTCTGGATCGCTCTGCACTGGCAATCGCTTAGAGTCCTTACCGTGAGCCACTTTTGAGCGATTCGATACATCTACACTATTGTAACTCACGGAGTACAAACTATATCAAGCGATCGCCAATAAATAGGAAAGTGAAACACCATATCTGGGCTGCCCCGGAGCCCAACCCACTATCGAGATGAGCAGCTCAACTCCTGTCCTTTGGGTTGCTCCAGACGCATTGATATCTTTTTAGATACTGCTTGATATATTTTGAGATACAACGTGTCCTCTACAACCCTTGCTACTACTAGGTTTTTTGTTTCTTCCTTTTATTTAAGGGATTTACTGACCTTCCCTAGGGCAGGCGCGGCAGCCCCAATCCAGCCACGATCGCCTCTCTGGAGCCCCCCAGCGCCGCCCACAGGGGAAGGGAAGGATGCTCGCTGACCGCTCACCCATTACGGGGGGGGAACGCCCCCCCTAGAGGCCGGAACGGCCACCGATCCAGAATGTCGGTCGCTGATCGCTCCCTCTCCCTACGGCTCGGGAACGCCTCGCCTAGTCGTTAAGTCAATTAAAAATACGAAATGTCCGCATTCCTGTTAGTAATGTTTAGCCGCTGCAATTCCTAACTGATTAGTCATTTCTGACTTCCTATCAGTTTGTGGAATTTCCGCTGGACATTGCTGGCGAGTCTCACGTTGAGACGGCATGAGAAAAGACATCCCCCCCCCTTGGAAGGGGGAAATATCACAGGTGCGAATGAGGAAGTCAAGGGCGCCGAAGGCGGGCGCTCCGCGCCTTCCCCTTGACTGCCTCTCGCCCTGTGACACCCTCTCTGGCCACGGGGGGGGGATTGTCCAGTTAGCACGGATTGCCGGATTTGGATCACAGGTGCTTAGAACTGAGCGGAACCTTAAGGTTCCGCCTAAGTTTGGCTGCTTTCCACACAGATTCAGGACGGCACGCTATGATCCCGCTCCTGCAGCTATGCCACCGGCTCCGCTCCGCTCTCTTTTGAGCCTCTGGCGATCGCCCGCATCCGCTTCATGCTCTGCTTGCCTTTCCGGCGGATCGAAACAACATTTCCACCGGCGGCAGCCG